>NZ_CACSIS010000003.1:0-326886 GCF_902705905.1 Klebsiella sp. 18074
CCGAAAACCGCCTTGAGCGAGCTGAATGTTCAAATGGCGAGGTCATGGAAAAATATAGCGATCGCGACCTGCGGTCGCTAGAAAAGAAGAACCCCACCTAAAAAAGTGGGGTTAGTCAGCAGTCTGAAACCCTTCAGATGAAGGGTTTTTTTATGCCTGAGGTTTAGTCCTGGCGCAGCACCTTGTGCCCGTAGGCAATCAGCGCATCGGTGACCCGGCGCATCATCCGGCTTTCCGGCGCGAAGCGATGCCAGTAGAGCATCCGGCGCTGGAACAGGCCCGGCGTTAAATCGATAAGCTCGCCGCTGTTGAGCTCTTTCTCAATCTGCAGATGCGGGATCATACAGCAGGTGGTGCCCTGACGGGCGAGCTGCACAAAGGCTTCCGATGAGTTAACGATATGACAAGGCACGCTGCCCGGCGGCAGATCGAAGTTCTGCTGCAAAAACGCCTGATGCATGTCGTCGAGATGATCGAAGGCGACCACCGGCGCTTTGAGCAGCGCCGAGCGGGTTACGCCGTTGGGAAAATAGCGTTGCGCAAACTCTTTTGAGGCGACGAACAGGTAGTCCAGCGCCCCGAGCTGATCGACCAGGCAGCTTGGCAGCGCCTGCGGCTGGATACTGACCGCCCCGACTACCTCACCGCGGCGCAGGCGCTCCTGGGTGCGGGTTTCGTCTTCCACCTGCAGATTCAGGCGAATAGGTGAGTCGGAAAGCACGCTGGAGAGCGCCGGCAGCAGCCAGGTCGCCAGGCTATCGGCGTTCACCGCCAGCGACAGCAGCAGCGGCGTTGAGCCGGTTTGCTCATCGCCCAGCCACTCCTCTTCCAGCAGCTCAACCTGGCGCAGCAGGGCCAGCAGCTTCTGCCCCTGCTCGGTAGGACGCGGCGGTACGGTACGCACCAGCAGCGGCTGGCCGAACATGTTTTCCAGCTGTTTAATACGCTGAGAGACGGCGGACTGTGTAATGCATAGCTTCTGCGCGGCGCGCTCAAACCCACGTTCTCTTATCACCGCATCCAGCGCTTGTAGTGTTCTGTAGTCCGGTCGTTTCATTGTTCTGGCGTACCCCCATAACTTTTCATTAACTTGCACTATGACATAAATTTCTTTTTGATGAAGACGAAAATAGTCTGCTCAGATGTGTGATCCCCGTCGCAGGGACAATAACACCCCCGATGTTCTATAATGCGCCTCAGGTATTCACATCTCGGACCATAATCATGACGCAAGATGAACTGAAAAAAGCAGTAGGCTGGGCGGCATTGCAGTATGTTCAGCCGGGCACCATCGTGGGTGTCGGCACTGGCTCCACGGCCGCGCATTTTATTGATGCGCTGGGCACAATGAAAGGGCAGATTGAGGGTGCCGTTTCCAGCTCCGATGCCTCCACCGAAAAGCTGAAGAGCCTGGGCATTCCGGTTTTCGATCTCAATAGCGTCGACCGTTTAGGTATTTACGTGGACGGCGCGGATGAGATAAACGGCCATATGCAGATGATTAAAGGCGGCGGCGCGGCGCTGACCCGTGAGAAGATTATCGCCTCGGTTGCGGACAAGTTTATCTGCATCGCCGACGCCTCCAAGCAGGTCGATATCCTCGGCAAATTCCCGCTGCCGGTAGAAGTTATTCCTATGGCTCGTAGCGCTGTGGCGCGTGAGCTGGTGAAGCTGGGCGGCCGCCCGGAGTACCGTCAGGGCGTGATTACCGACAACGGTAACGTCATTCTCGATGTTTTCGGCCTCGAGATCCTCGACGCTATCGCGCTGGAAAATGCCATTAACGGCCTTCCTGGCGTCGTGACGGTGGGTCTATTCGCCAACCGTGGCGCCGATGTCGCGCTGATCGGCACCGCCGATGGCGTTAAAACCATCGTAAAATAATCCGTTCGGAGGGAGCGAATCGCTCCCTCGCAAATATTTTTTCTCCAGGCTGAATTTGGTGACTTCTGTCACATTTATGCAACTAGCCTGAGTAACAATCTACCTTTCTTTCCCTTTCTGGTTTTTTGTCCTGCTATTTCCCTCTGTGTGATATTTCTTCAGGACGTCGACGCAAACGTTCATATTGCTGCGATAGTTTTTTTTGATATGTTGCTGGGATGAAGTGTCGTTCCACACGACATCAGATAAGACAAAAACAGGACGGGGAAATGGCTAAGGTATCACTGGAAAAAGACAAAATTAAGTTTCTGCTGGTTGAAGGTGTGCATCAAAAGGCGGTGGATAACCTCCGCGCTGCAGGCTATACCAACATTGAATTTCACAAAGGCGCGCTCGATAGCGAAGCGCTGAAAGCATCGATCCGTGATGCTCATTTCATTGGCCTGCGCTCCCGTACTCATCTGACGGAAGAGATTTTCGCTGCCGCAGAAAAGCTGGTCGCCGTTGGCTGCTTCTGTATCGGTACTAACCAGGTCGATTTGAACGCAGCAGCCAAACGCGGTATCCCCGTCTTTAACGCCCCGTTTTCTAACACCCGCTCCGTTGCCGAACTGGTCATTGGCGAGCTGCTCCTGATGCTGCGCGGCGTCCCTGAAGCTAACGCCAAAGCGCACCGCGGCGTGTGGAACAAACTGGCGGTCGGCAGCTTTGAAGCGCGCGGCAAAAAGCTCGGTATTATCGGCTACGGCCATATCGGCACGCAGCTGGGCATTCTGGCCGAATCGCTGGGTATGCACGTCTATTTCTATGATATTGAAAGTAAACTTACGCTTGGTAACGCCACTCAGGTGCAGCATCTCTCCGACCTGCTGAACATGAGCGATGTGGTGAGCCTGCACGTGCCGGAAAATGCCTCCACCAAAAATATGATGGGTGCGGAAGAGCTGGCACTAATGAAGCCTGGCGCGCTGCTGATCAATGCCTCTCGCGGTACCGTGGTCGATATCCCGGCCCTCTGCGATGCGCTGGCGAGCAAGCACCTGGCGGGCGCGGCCATTGACGTCTTTCCGACCGAACCAGCCACCAACAGCGATCCGTTCACCTCGCCGCTGTGCGAGTTCGACAACGTGATCCTGACGCCGCATATCGGGGGTTCTACCCAGGAAGCGCAGGAAAATATCGGTCTGGAAGTGGCGGGCAAGTTGGCGAAGTACTCCGACAACGGCTCAACCCTTTCCGCGGTTAACTTCCCGGAAGTGTCGCTGCCGCTGCACGGCGGCCGCCGTCTGCTGCATATCCACGAAAACCGTCCTGGCGTCCTGACCGCCATCAACCAGATTTTTGCCGCTCAGAGCATCAACATCGCGGCGCAGTATCTACAAACCACCCCGCAGATGGGCTATGTGGTTATCGATATTGAAGCCGAAGAGGATGTGGCGCAGCAGGCGCTGCTGGCAATGAAGGCGATTCCGGGCACCATCCGCGCGCGTCTGTTGTTCTGATTCTCATCGAGGATCCCTGCGGGGATCCCTTTAACCTATGCATAAATCACTACTGAATACCGGCGTTCTCCTCCTGCTGCTGATCCTTGCATGGACGGGATGGGGGACTCACGACCGCCTGACGTGGCTGATGGAAGTGACGCCGGTCATTATCATCGTTCCGCTGCTGCTGGCAACGCGTTCGCGCTATCCGCTCACCCCGCTCCTGTACACGTTTATCTTCTTTCACGCCATCATTCTGATGGTCGGCGGGATGTATACCTACGCCAAAGTACCGATTGGTTTTGACGTGCAGGCGTGGCTTAATTTAAGCCGCAATCCGTACGATAAACTTGGCCACTTTTTTCAGGGGCTGGTGCCGGCGCTGGCGGCGCGGGAAATTCTTATTCGCGGCGGCTACGTCCGCGGGCGCAAGATGCTGTCATTTCTGGTCTGCTGCATCGCGCTGGCTATCAGCGCGACCTACGAGCTGATTGAGTGGTGGGCGGCGCTGGCGATGGGGCAGGGGGCGGACGATTTTCTCGGCACCCAGGGCGACCCGTGGGACACCCAGTCGGATATGTTCTGTGCGCTGCTGGGGTCATTGGCGGCTCTCTTCCTGCTAAGCGGCCGGCATAACCGGCAGCTGAAGACGCTCGGCTACCAATAACCTACGCCCACTGCCACAGCTTTGAGGGCGTGATCACCGCGGGCAGCGGGATATCCCACTGCTCCGTCGGCAGTACGTCAACCTGCTGGCAATCGTGGGCGTAGCCGACGGGCTGCAGAGGATACTGGCGCCAGTTTTGCAGCGTCCTGTCGTAAAATCCTCCGCCCATTCCCAGGCGCTGGCCGAGTGCATCGAAGGCCACCAGCGGCGTAATCAGCACATCCAGCTGCGACAGCGGCAGCACGTCGCGCACGTCGAGCTTTGGCTCGTGAATTTTCAGGCGGTTTATCACCAGTTCGCTTTGCGGATGGTAGTGTAAAAACAGCAGGTTTCCCGGACTGAAAGGGTGGAGCACGGGGAGATAGACGCGTTTTCCCGCCCGCCACAGCTGCTCAATCAGCGGCTGGGTATCCAGCTCGCCGTCGAAGGAAAGAAACAGCGCCACGGTTCGCGCGAGGGTCACCGGCGGGTAGGCCATCATGCGGTTCGCACCCAGCGCGGCAAAACTGGCCTGCTGTTCAGGCGTCAGCGCGCGTCGAAGCTGGCGGATGTGCTGGCGAATCTGCTGTCGGGTTGAGCGGGTATCAGAAATTTGGGTCATGAAAGATCGCCTGATCTGGCATTATCACGTCACGACGTGAGCCGGTTATGCATGTAGGCGTAGTGTAATACAGAGTAGGTGTGATGCTGAATCTGAAGTCGTGCGAAATGAAGCGCTAAAAGAAGGGAATCTCCGAGATGCCGCCGCAGGCTGTAACCCTTGAACCCTTGGTTCAAGGTGAATGCGTCGTCACAGTTTTAAGGCTTCTCGGACGAACCGAGCATGCTCACCAACCGTGGAGCGCCACATTCTTGTGGTATGAAATATCGGCTCAGGGGACTGGCCCGCTTGCAAACATCTCAGAGAAATTTTGTTCTTGCGATTACTCTAACACAGTTAATTGCAAAGTGTTATTCAAACTTTGGCCCGGTTCTTTCGCTTATGCGACCTTGCTCAAGCAACGCTTGTTCGATGGTCTGCTGAAGCATCCGAATACGCTGTTCCATACTGGAGGCGTAGTCGCGGGTTTTCGCTTTTTCCTGAGTTAACTCATAGCTGATGTTCAACGCGGCGATGAAGACCAGCTGCTCAGTATTTGTGACTCTAGTGCGTTCTTTTAAATCTTGCAACCGCTGATTCAGGTCATCAGCTGCCTGACTCAAGGCATCCCTTTGTTCAGGCGGGCAATTCACGCGAAGTGAACGGCCAAAAATTTGGAGATCGACGGGTTGTGCAGACATGCCACCTTCCTGCTGATTGACTGCGCGGCCTTCACGCCCATACCCGGGGCTACGAAGGGGCGACACTATAGCTACCCTGATGCGAAGGTACAAGCCCTATTCTGGTTCACCAGGGTCCAAAGTGGTAGCATATCATGAATATTCCTCCCAACGATGACGAATGCGCATGTCTATACAGAACGAAATGCCTGGTTACAACGCCGTAGACCAGTTACTGAACCAACAGGGCGTGGGCTTAACCCCGGCCGAAATGCACGGTTTGATCAGCGGGATCCTGTGCGGCGGTAATAAAGACAGCAGCTGGCAGCCGCTGGTGCACGACCTGACGAACGAAGGTCTCGCATTCGGCCACGAGCTGGCGCAGTCTCTGCGCAACATGCATTCCGCGACCAGCGACTCGCTGGAAGACGATGGTTTTCTGTTCCAGCTCTATCTGCCGGAAGGGGAGAACGTGACCGTGTTTGAACGCGCCGATGCGCTGGCCGGTTGGGTTAACCACTTCTTGCTAGGCCTTGGTGTGACTCAGCCGAAGCTGGATAAGGTCAAAGATGAAACCGGCGAAGCCATCGACGATCTGCGCAACATTGCGCAGCTGGGCTACGACGAAGACGAAGACCAGGAAGAGCTGGAGATGTCGTTAGAAGAGATTATCGAGTACGTACGCGTTGCCGCGCTGCTGTGCCACGAAAACTTCTCGCGCCAGCAGCCAACCGCACCAGAAGTACGCAAGCCGACACTACACTAATTACAATTTGTTGAGGGGGCGTCATGACACAGCAGGAATTTCTTTCTCGTCGCCAGGCGCTGTTAGCGCAGATGCAACCGGGCAGCGCGGCGCTCATTTTCGCCGCACCGGAAGCGGTACGCAGCGCAGATTCGGAATATCCCTACCGGCAGAACAGCGATTTTTGGTACTTCACCGGCTTCAATGAGCCTGAAGCCTTGCTGGTGCTGATTAAAAGCAACGACACCCATAACCATAGCGTGCTGTTTAACCGCGTCCGCGATCTGACGGCAGAGATCTGGTTCGGTCGTCGCCTTGGCCAGGACGCCGCGCCCGCGAAGCTCGGCGTCGACCGCGCCCTGGCGTTCAGCGAAATTAACCAGCAGCTGTTCCAGCTGCTGAACGGCCTTGACGCCATCTATTTTGCACAGGGCGAATATGCCTACGCCGATAAAATCGTCTTCACGGCGCTGGAGAAGCTGCGTAAGGGCTCGCGCCAGAATCTGCAGGCGCCAAATTCCGTCATCGACTGGCGGCCGATAGTGCATGAGATGCGCCTGTTCAAATCGCCAGAAGAGCTTGAGGTGCTGCGCCGTGCCGGGGAGATCTCCGCCCTGGCCCACACCCGGGCGATGGAAAAGTGTCAGCCGGGGATGTACGAATACCAGCTGGAGGGCGAAATCCTTCACGAATTCAACCGTCACGGCGCCCGCTTCCCTTCCTATAACACCATCGTTGGCGGTGGCGACAACGGCTGCATTCTGCATTACACCGAAAACGAGTGCGAGCTGCGCGATGGCGATCTGGTGCTGATCGATGCCGGCTGCGAATACCGTGGCTATGCGGGCGATATTACCCGCACCTTCCCGGTTAACGGCAAATTTAGCCCGGCCCAGCGCGAGATTTATGACATTGTCCTCGAATCGCTGGAAACTGCGCTGACGCTCTACCGCCCTGGCACCTCTATTCAGGAGGTTAATCAGGAAGTTGTGCGGATAATGATCGTCGGCCTGGTGCGCCTCGGTATCCTTAAAGGGGACGTTGAAGAGCTGCTCGCCAGTAATGCGCACCGCCCGTTCTTTATGCACGGTCTGAGCCACTGGCTGGGGCTGGATGTGCATGATGTCGGCCGCTACGACGCCGAGCGTTCGCGTATCCTTGAGCCAGGCATGGTGCTGACCGTTGAGCCCGGCCTGTACATCGCCACCGATGCCGACGTGCCGTCGCAGTATCGCGGTATCGGTATCCGCATCGAAGACGATATTGTGATAACCGCTGACGGCAATGAAAATCTCACCGCCGGGGTGGTGAAACGCGCTGACGATATCGAAGCGCTGATGGCGGCGCGACGCTCATGAGCGTGCTGATCGTTGGCGGTGGAATGACCGGCGCGACCCTGGCCCTGGCTATCTCCCGGCTAACCGACGGCGCGCTGCCGGTCCATCTGGTAGAAGCGGCGGCGCCGGAATCATCGAAGCATCCAGGATTTGACGCCAGGGCGATTGCGCTGGCGGCAGGCACCTGCCAGCAGCTGGCGCGGGTCGGTATCTGGCAGGAGATCGCCGACTGCGCGACGCCGATCCAGCGCGTGCACGTCAGTGACCGCGGCCACGCGGGGTTCGTCACGCTGGACGCTCAGGACTATGGCCTGGCGGCGCTGGGCCAGGTTGTTGAGCTGCACGATATTGGCCAGCGCCTGTTTGCGCAACTGCGCGAGGCGCCGGGTATTAGCCTGCACTGTCCGGCAAAGGTAGAGAACGTCAGCCGCCGGGAGGAGGGCGTCAGCATCACCCTGGACAGCGGCGAAACGATCGACGGCAGGCTGCTGGTGGCAGCAGACGGATCGTGCTCGACGATCGGCGCCCGCTGCGGTATCAGCTGGCAGCAGCAGCCCTATCAACAGCTGGCGATTATTGCCAACGTCAGCACCGCTTTGCCCCACGAGGGGCGCGCCTTTGAGCGGTTTACCGAGCACGGTCCCCTGGCGATGCTGCCGATGTCGCAGGGCCGCTGTTCGCTGGTGTGGTGCCACCCTCAGTCCCGCTATGACGACGTCCTGAGCTGGTCGGACGAACGTTTTTGCCACGAGCTGCAGCAGGCGTTTGGCTGGCGGCTGGGGCGGATTACTCACGCCGGAGCGCGCAGCGTTTATCCGCTGGCGTTAACCACCGCCAGCCGCGCCGTTTCCCATCGTCTGGCGCTGGTTGGCAACGCGGCGCAGACGCTGCATCCCATTGCCGGGCAGGGGTTTAACCTTGGCTTGCGCGATGTGATGAGCCTGGCTGAAATTGTGGCCGAGTCCGGTGCCAGCGGGCGCGATCCCGGCGATTACGCCTTGCTTGAGCAGTATCAGGCAAGGCGAGCGGAGGATAAGTCCGCGACTATCGGCGTGACCGATGGCCTGGTTCATCTGTTTGCCAACCGTTGGGTGCCGCTGGTTGCGGGGCGCAACCTCGGCCTGATGGCGATGGAATTATTTACTCCGGCGCGCGATGCGCTGGCGCAGCGTACCCTCGGTTGGGTCCCCCGTTAAGGAGTTGAACGTGCAAAGTGTTGATGTTGCCATTGTGGGCGGTGGTATGGTGGGGCTGGCGGTTGCCTGCGGATTGCAGGGCAGCGGGCTGCGCGTCGCCGTCCTTGAGCAGGCTGAGCCACAGCCGCTGAGCGCCGATGCGCGGCCAGCGCTGCGGGTCTCAGCGATTAACGCCGCCAGCGAGAAGCTCCTGAGCAAGCTTGACGTCTGGCCAGCAATTATCGCCCGCCGCGCCAACTGCTATCACGGTATGGAAGTGTGGGATAAAGACAGCTTTGGCCGCATCAGCTTCGATGACCAAAGCCTTGGCTTCAGCCACCTCGGACACATTATTGAAAATGCGGTCGTTCACCACGCGCTGTGGCAAAAGGCGCAGCGCTGCTCTGACGTTACGCTGCTGGCCCCGGCGCAGCTGCAGCAGGTCGCATGGGGGGAGAACGAAGCCTTCCTTAGTCTGCAGGACGGCAGCATGCTCACCGCCCGGCTGGTGGTCGGCGCCGACGGTGCCAACTCGTGGTTGCGCAACAAGGCTGATATTCCGCTGACCTTCTGGGACTATCGCCATCACGCGCTGGTAGCCACCATCCGCACCGCGGAGCCGCATCAGGCCATCGCGCGCCAGGCCTTCCACGGCGACGGTATCCTCGCCTTCCTGCCGCTCAGCGATCCGCACCTGTGCTCGATCGTCTGGTCGCTACCGCCGCAGGAAGCGGAGCAGATGCAGCAGGCGGACGAGGCGACGTTTAATCAGGCGCTGAATATCGCCTTCGATAACCGTCTTGGCCTGTGCCAGATTGAGAGCGAGCGCGAAGTGTTCCCGCTGACCGGCCGCTACGCGCGGCAGTTTGCCGCCCATCGTCTGGCGCTGGTTGGCGACGCCGCCCACACCATCCACCCGCTGGCCGGGCAGGGGGTGAACCTGGGCTTTATGGATGCCGCAGAGCTTATCGATGAGCTCAGGCGCCTGCACGCTCAGGGCAAGGATATTGGTCAGTATCTGTATCTCCGCCGCTATGAGCGCAGCCGCAAGCACAGCGCCGCGCTGATGCTGGCGGGAATGCAGGGCTTTCGCGAAATGTTTGCCGGCAGCCATCCGGCGAAGAAGCTGCTGCGCGATATCGGTCTCAAGCTTGCCGATACGCTGCCGGGCGTCAAGCCGCAGCTGATTCGTCAGGCGATGGGGCTAAACGACCTTCCTGGCTGGTTACGTTAAGCTCGTCACACTTCTCTCACCCGGCCTCGCGCCGGGTTTTCCCCTCTCATTTGAAATAATCTAATCTCACCCATTTTTTCGCATTAGTTTTATTAATGCCTCTCTTTTTTTGTTAAAGAAAATAGGCCCGTTTTTTCGCATAAAATACCATCATGACCTGCTTTGTTCGGTGGTTATGTTGATTTTATGTGGCATTAATCGCTTTTTTCCAGTCAATAATTCTGTGTGATTTTTGGCGAGTTTTGGTCATAAGCTAATGTGATGTCCTGATTTACCTTATGGTTTAGCGCCGGTTTCGGTGGTAAGTTCAGGCAAAAGATAACGTTTGCGTCGATGCCAGCGAAGGGCCTCGACGCCGGATTTCGCGGGGCGAAATCGCCGCAAAAAAGTAGCTGGTTCCGTTTTATTCGACGAGGAAAAGATGGCTCAACAGACTCCGTTGTATGAACAACACACGCTGTGCGGTGCTCGCATGGTGGACTTCCATGGCTGGATGATGCCGCTGCATTACGGTTCCCAGATTGATGAACACCACGCGGTGCGCAGCGATGCCGGCATGTTCGACGTCTCGCACATGACCATCGTCGACTTCCACGGGAGCCGGGTGCGCGAGTTCCTGCGCTATCTGCTGGCTAACGATGTGGCGAAGCTCACCGTCCCAGGCAAAGCGCTATACAGCGCAATGCTGACCGCTTCGGCGGGCGTTATTGATGACCTGATTGTCTATTTCCTGACGGAAGACTATTTCCGCCTTGTTGTTAACTCCGCGACGCGCGAAAAAGACCTCGCCTGGATCGGCCAGCAGGCTGAACCCTATGGCCTGGAGATCGTCGTACGCGACGATCTGTCGCTGATCGCCGTCCAGGGCCCGCAGGCGAAAGAGAAGGCCGCCACCCTGTTTAGCGAGCAGCAGCGCCAGGCCGTTGCCGGCATGAAGCCGTTCTTTGGCGTACAGGCGGGGGATTTATTTATCGCTACCACCGGCTACACCGGCGAAGCGGGCTACGAGATTGCGCTGCCGAAAGAGCAGGCCGCAGATTTCTGGCGCAGCCTGCTGGACGCGGGCGTGAAGCCCTGCGGCCTCGGCGCTCGCGATACGCTGCGCCTGGAAGCCGGGATGAATCTGTACGGCCAGGAGATGGACGAAGGCGTCTCCCCGCTGGCGGCGAATATGGGCTGGACCATCGCCTGGGAACCTGCCGATCGCAACTTTATCGGTCGCGAAGCGCTGGAGCTGCAGCGCGAAAAAGGCACCGAGCAGCTGGTGGGTCTGGTGATGACCGAGAAGGGCGTACTGCGCGGCGGTCTGCCGGTGCGCTTTACCGATGCTGATGGTAATCAGCAAGAGGGCATCATCACCAGCGGGACGTTCTCCCCGACGCTGGGCTACAGTATTGCACTGGCACGCGTACCGGCGGGCATCGGTGAAACGGCTGTCGTACAAATCCGTAACCGCGAAATGCCGGTAAAAGTGACTAAACCCGTTTTTGTGCGTAACGGCAAAGCCGTTGCGTGATTCCCCCTTTTGGAGATGAATTGATGAGCAACGTACCAGCAGAACTGAAATACAGTAAAGAACACGAATGGCTGCGCAAAGAGGCTGACGGCACCTACATCGTTGGCATCACCGAGCACGCGCAGGAGCTGCTTGGCGATATGGTTTTCGTCGATCTGCCGGAAGTCGGCGCGGCGGTTGAAGCCGGTGATGACTGCGCCGTTGCGGAGTCGGTAAAAGCGGCCTCGGATATCTATGCTCCGATTAGCGGCGAGATCGTGGCGGTGAACGAAGAGCTGAACGACTCCCCGGAGCTGATTAACAGCGATCCGTACGCCGACGGCTGGATCTTCAAAATTAAAGCCAGCGATGAAGCTCAGGTCGCGGCGCTGCTGGACGCGACGGCTTATGCCGCGCTGTTAGAAGACGAGTAACTACGTTCATCCTTCACGCGGCGGGCGCGTTAGCTTCCCGGCTAACCCGCCCGCTGGCGTCACTGCCAGCCGCGTGGACGGTTTTGCGTAGAAAGGCCCGGTGAGCATGCGCGCTCAACCGGGCAAACCAGTCAGACAATTACGATTCACTGCACGTTTCAGGAACCATCGCTCATGACTCAGACTTTAGGCCAGCTTGAAAACCGCGGCGCCTTTATTGAACGTCACATCGGTCCGGATGCTCAGCAACAGCAGGAGATGCTGAATACCGTTGGCGCCGATTCGCTTAACGCCCTGATTGGCCAGATTGTGCCGCAGGATATTCAGCTGGCAACGCCGCCGCAGGTCGGTGATGCGACGACGGAATTCGCCGCGCTTGCGGAGCTGAAGGCAATTGCCGGGCGTAACAAGCGCTTTAAGTCTTACATCGGCATGGGCTACACCGCCGTGCAGCTGCCGCCGGTTATTCAGCGCAATATGCTGGAAAACCCGGGCTGGTATACCGCGTATACCCCTTATCAGCCAGAAGTATCGCAGGGTCGCCTCGAATCGCTGCTCAACTTCCAGCAGGTTACGCTCGATCTGACCGGGCTGGATATCGCCTCTGCCTCGCTGCTGGATGAAGCAACCGCCGGAGCGGAAGCGATGGCTATGGCGAAGCGCGTCAGCAAGCTGAAGAACGCGAACCGCTTCTTTGTGGCTGCCGACGTGCACCCGCAAACGCTGGACGTGGTCCGCACTCGCGCGGAAACCTTCGGCTTTGACGTCATCGTCGATGATGCGGACAAAGCGCTCGATCATCAGGACGTTTTCGGCGTGCTGCTGCAGCAGGTCGGTACTACCGGCGAAGTGCACGATTACTCAGGCCTGATTACCGAGCTTAAAGCGCGCAAGGTCGTGGTGAGCGTGGCGGCCGACTTTATGACCCTGGTGCTGCTGACCGCGCCGGGCAAGCAGGGCGCCGATATCGTCTTCGGTTCCGCCCAGCGTTTCGGTGTGCCGATGGGCTACGGTGGCCCGCACGCGGCCTTCTTCGCGGCAAAAGATGAATTCAAACGCTCCATGCCCGGCCGTATTATCGGCGTATCGAAAGATGCCGCCGGCAATACCGCGCTGCGTATGGCGATGCAGACCCGCGAGCAGCATATCCGCCGCGAGAAAGCGAACTCCAATATTTGTACTTCCCAGGTGCTGCTGGCCAACATCGCCAGCCTGTACGCGGTCTTCCACGGCCCGGCTGGCCTGAAGCGTATCGCCAGCCGCATCCATCGCCTGACGGATATTCTTGCCGACGGCCTGCAGAAGAAAGGGCTCAAGCTGCGCCACGCGCACTACTTTGACACCCTCTGCGTCGACGTTGCCGATAAAGCGGCGGTGCTGGCGCGCGCCGAGGCGCTGGAAATTAACCTGCGCAGCGACATTCACAACGCGGTCGGTATCACCCTCGATGAAGCCACCACTCGCGAGGACGTGCTGAACCTGTTCCGCGCGATCGTTGGCGAGGCGAACGGGCTGGATATCGATACCCTGGACAAAGACGTTGCGCTCGATAGCCGTTCGATCCCGGCCAGCATGCTGCGCGACGATGCGATCCTGACCCACCCGGTATTCAATCGCTACCACAGCGAAACCGAGATGATGCGCTACATGCACTCGCTGGAGCGTAAAGATCTGGCACTGAATCAGGCGATGATCCCGCTGGGATCCTGCACCATGAAGCTCAACGCCGCGGCGGAAATGATCCCGATCACCTGGCCTGAGTTTGCCGAGCTGCACCCGTTCTGCCCGGCAGAGCAGGCGGAAGGCTATCATCAGATGATCGCCCAGCTCTCCGACTGGCTGGTGAAGCTGACCGGCTACGACGCCGTGTGCATGCAGCCGAACTCCGGCGCCCAGGGTGAATATGCGGGCCTGCTGGCTATCCGTCATTACCACGAGAGCCGCAATGAAGGCCATCGCGATATTTGCCTGATCCCAAGCTCGGCGCACGGCACCAACCCGGCATCCGCGCAGATGGCAGGGATGCAGGTCGTGGTCGTGGCCTGTGATAAAAACGGCAACATCGATCTCGCCGATCTGCGTCTTAAGGCAGAGCAGGCGGGGGAAAATCTCTCCTGCATCATGGTGACCTACCCGTCGACTCACGGCGTGTATGAAGAGACCATCCGCGAAGTGTGCGAGATTGTGCATCAGTTCGGCGGCCAGGTTTACCTCGACGGCGCGAACATGAACGCGCAGGTGGGGATTACCTCTCCGGGCTTTATCGGCGCGGACGTGTCGCACCTTAACCTGCACAAAACCTTCTGCATTCCGCACGGCGGCGGCGGCCCTGGCATGGGCCCAATCGGCGTGAAGGCGCACCTGGCCCCGTTCGTTCCGGGCCACAGCGTGGTGCAAATTGAAGGCATGCTGACCCGTCAGGGCGCGGTTTCCGCAGCACCGTTCGGCAGCGCCTCTATTTTACCTATCAGCTGGATGTATATCCGCATGATGGGCGCGGAAGGGCTGAAGCAGGCCAGCCAGGTGGCTATCCTCAACGCTAACTACATCGCGACGCGCCTGAAGGAGGCTTTCCCGGTGCTCTATACCGGCCGCGACGGCCGCGTGGCGCACGAATGCATTCTGGATATTCGTCCGCTGAAGGAGGAGACCGGCATTAGCGAGCTGGACATTGCCAAGCGTCTGATCGACTTCGGTTTCCACGCGCCGACGATGTCCTTCCCGGTTGCCGGTACGCTGATGGTTGAACCGACCGAATCGGAAAGCAAGGTTGAGCTGGACCGCTTTATCGAGGCGATGCTGGCGATCCGCGGCGAAATCGAGCGCGTGAAAGCGGGCGAGTGGCCGCTGGCGGATAACCCGCTGGTGAACGCGCCGCACACCCAGGGCGAGCTGGTTGCTGAATGGAGCCATCCGTACACCCGCGAGCTGGCGGTGTTCCCGGCAGGACTGGCGAATAAATACTGGCCGACGGTGAAGCGTCTGGACGATGTTTACGGCGACCGTAACCTGTTCTGCTCCTGCGTACCGATGAGCGAATATCAGTAATTAGCTGATTAGACTATCTTTTAAAGGCGCTGCGGCGCCTTTATTTTTTGGGAGAACGCGATGACGGTGGCATTGATTAGCGGCGCGAGCCGCGGAATTGGCAGGGCGACGGCACTGCTGCTGGCGCAGGAAGGCTATACCGTGGCGGTGAATTACCACCACAACGTGAATGCGGCGACGGAAGTGGTGAATGAAATTATTGCCCGGGGCGGCAAGGCTATCGCGCTGCGCGCGGATATCAGCGACGAAGCGCAGGTGATGGCGATGTTTGCCGGCCTCGACCGGCTGGGTGAACCTCTGAGCGCGCTGGTAAATAATGCCGGCATTCTGTTTACCCAGAGCGCTGTCGAAGACCTGAGCGCCGAGCGGATTAACCGGGTGCTGAGCACCAACGTCACCGGCTATTTCCTCTGCTGTCGCGAGGCGGTAAAGCGGATGTCGCACCGTCACGGCGGCAAGGGTGGGGCGATCGTCAACGTCTCTTCGGCGGCGGCGCGTCTGGGCTCACCGGGTGAATACGTTGATTACGCCGCGTCGAAAGGGGCGGTCGATACGCTGACTACCGGCCTGGCGCTGGAGGTGGCGGCGCAGGGTATTCGCGTCAACGGCGTGCGTCCGGGCTTTATCTACACCGAAATGCACGCCTCCGGCGGCGAGCCGGCGCGCGTCGAGCGGGTGAAAGCGGCGCTGCCGATGCAGCGCGGCGGGCAGCCGGAAGAGGTCGCCCAGGCCATCGTCTGGCTGCTGAGCGACAAAGCCTCCTACGTAACCGGCAGCTTTCTGGAGCTGGCGGGCGGAAGATAATCCACAACGCCTTCCCGGAGACGGCGCTGCGCCCCTGTCCGGGCTACCAGATCTTCAGACTGCATTAAACCTGCCCTCGGGTCGCGGCTAACGCCTTACCCGGGCTACAAAATCAATACCGCAGCGATCCGTAGCAGGGGAGATGCGCTACGACGCCATCCACAGCCGCAGGCGCATCCCCAAGCCGCTGGTCCAGCCGGTGGTCACGGATTTCACCTCGCCGCGGGAAATCACCACCAGGGTGGGCGTCACCTGCACGTCCCACCGGCCTGAAAGCCGGCCGTCGGGATCGTTAACCGTCGGCAGCGCCATTTTTTTGCGCGCCAGCCACTTCTCCAGCTCCGGGTCATCGCCGGAGCGCAGCGCCACCGTCATCACGTTGCCGCCATCGGCAGCCAGCGCGGCGACGGATGGCGTGGTGTAACGACATACGCCGCACCATGTGGCCCAGACGTACAGCAGCAGCGGACGTTCGTGGCTCATTGCCGCCAGATCGACCGTCCGACCATCAAGGGTTTGCAGCGGCGTGCTGGTGAAATTTTGCGGCAATGCGGGTTTACGCACGTAATCCACCGCCAGGCTTATCGCCACCCCAATCAATAGCAAGACGATCCCCTCGCGCAGCCAGCGCGTTAATTTACTGCGCATCCGCTTTCGCCAGCTGTTCTTTCACCAACCCCTCCAGATCTGCTTCGGGGATTGCGCCCGCTACCATCTCGTCGCCGATAATGGTGGCCGGTGTGCCCTGAATATTCAGTACCTGCGATAAAATCAGGTTCATCTTCAGCGACTCCATGGTTTTCTCATCGATCTTCACCCCGTCAGTGGCGGTTTTCTGCTGCGCGGCGCGAACGCTGGCATCATCGTGATAGCCCTTTTTCGCCATCAGCCGCTGATGCAGCGCCCAAAACTTATCTGGCTGCTGCTGCCAGGTTGAGAGCGCGGCTTTGGCGGCGTTGACCGAACTTTGCCCCTTAAACGGCAGTAGCTTCACAATCAGTAAAACGTCAGGATTATCATGGACGATTTTCTCCAGCATTGGGTCGAACTGCTTGCAGTAAGGACAGTTGTAATCCGTGAATGAGACGATGGTCAGTTTCGGCTCTTTGGCTCCCATACGCGGGCTTAAGGAATCGTTAAACAGCAGCCTGGCGAGCTGGTCATCGCTGGACGATTCCGGTGCGGCCATGCTAAATGTTGCTATGCATAGCAGCAGTAATGCGGTGATGATTCTCATGATTATTTTCCTTTCGCAGCGGATAGGGTGGCGAGAAGCTCTTCTCGATTTAATAGCGCAGGCAGCGTCTGACCCTGCGGTAACGCCGGTCCATAAATCTGATTAAACGGTACGGCCGCGCTGCCGCGGGCGGTCAGAAACTGGCTAATGGTGTCCGACGGTCGACTCCAGTCGCCGCGCAGCGCCACCACATCCGGGGCTGAGAGCGCCTCCTGTACCTCATCACGAAGCAATACGTTGTATTTATTGGCTTTACAGGTCACGCACCAGTCGGCAGTTACATCGACAAACACTCGCTGATGATTCGCCAGCGCGTCGGCAATCGCTTGTTCACTGAGCGGTTGCCAGTGGACGCGATCGCGGCGCGAACCCTGGCCTTCCGGTGGTGAAATCAAAGCAACCGCGGCCGCAATCACCAGGACCAGCGCTGCGGCCTGTAGCGCCGCACGCCAGCGGTAGCGCCAGGCCGTCGCCAGCAGCAGAACGAAAGTCAGAATCACCAACAGTGCGAGCACCGGCAGGCGACCTATGTGCACCGTCAGCAGACTTACCAGCCACAGCGACGAGGCGAGCATCATCAGCCCGAGAGTGACCCGAACGCGGTTCATCCAGCGGCCTGGGCGAGGAAGGTGTCGGGCGAAACCGGGCCAGGCGACAATCAGCAACCACGGCAGGCTCATTCCCAGACCCATCGCGAAGAAGATCCCCCACAGCAGCGGCAGCGGCGCAACGAGCGCCACCGATACGGCAGTGCCGAGAAACGGCGCGGTACACGGCGTCGCGAGAAGCGTGGCGAATGCCCCTTGCCAGAAGTGGCCCAATAAACCGCTTCCGCCGCGGGTGGCGAGAAACGTGCTGGTGTTAGAGGAGAGGCGAAACTCAAACAGCCCCAGCAGGCTGGCGCTGAACAGCACCATCACCAGCGCCATCGCACCGATAAACCACAGATTCTGGAACTGAATGCCCCAGCCCAGCGCCTGATTGCCCAGCCTTAACAGGGTCATCATCAGCGCCAAAACGAGGAAAGAGGCGATAATTCCGCCAACGGATGCCAGGAACTGGCGTCTTATTACCCCGTGCTGCTGGTTAGCGCTTTGCACCAGCGTGCCCAGCTTCATGGCCAGTACCGGCAGCACGCAGGGCATCACGTTGAGGATCAGTCCCCCGGCCAGCGCCATCAGCAGCACCCACCACAGAGACAGCTCCGGTGCGGCGGTCCCCTGAACAATGGCAACCCGGCTCTCCTCGGCCTGACCGCCCTCGGCAAGCACCAGCGATAAAGTCTTACCGCTGAGGTTTGGCGCAGCATCGCCCCAGCTATCGGTGACCGGCAGCGTGGCGATAAGCGAATTCCCCTTGATGGCGAAGGCGGGCTTGCCGAAATCCACGTCATCCATACTGTCGATAAATAGCGAAGGCTGCTGCCAGCCCGCTTCGCGAACGGCGGTGACCGTTAACTTACCGCTGATATAGCTGGCGCTACGCTGCGAGGTCAGGCCGTCCGTCAGCGGCAGAGTGCCCATCGCCCGGGTGAAATCGTAGCGAAAATCGCTTCCAGCGGGGGAGGTCATATCCAGCGAGAAGGGATAGTCGGTGAGAATACAGACGTTGCTACAGGTGGATA
The DNA here is from genome assembly GCF_902705905.1 of Klebsiella sp. 18074. Taxonomy (NCBI): domain Bacteria; kingdom Pseudomonadati; phylum Pseudomonadota; class Gammaproteobacteria; order Enterobacterales; family Enterobacteriaceae; genus Klebsiella; species Klebsiella sp. 18074. The sequence continues at coordinate 18,429 of NZ_CACSIS010000003.1, forward strand.
GCGTCAGCACGCCGTGCAGGGTTTCCGGCAGCGGGCCGCGAATCTCCAGTGGGAAGCTGACGTTGCCGTGATAGCCCTGAGTAGAAATCCCGGCGACGTCAAAGCGCTGCGGCGTTGGCCAGTGCCAACTGACATCAAGCGGTTTTGACCAGGTTATTGCCGGAGCAATTCCTCCCTCACCCGGCGAGCGCCAGTAGGTTTTCCAGCCCTTTTCCAGCGCGACGTCCAGCAGCAAGCGCGTTTCGCCGCTGCTCTCATTTTGCGCGCGCAGCCTGACGCTGGCGTGTTGATTATCGGCGGCGCGTAACCAGCCGCTGTCGGCGGCCTGACTGACGGGCAGCCATAGCCAAAGCAGGCAGACCAGCAGTCGCCTGAATACCATAAGCATAAATTTTCTCCGTTAATGAATGATTAACCTGAACCGTCAGGCCAGTGCTCATTCACGGAAAACGCATAATCGGAGATGTACCCGTAACCGGGGAGGAGAAATTTCACGGGGAGGCCAGAGGCGCTCAATACGCGCAGGGCTTGCCGCCAGCACCGCCAGCAGCAGGGCGATGGCAAATAGCGCGCCTTCGAACAGCATCGGCGGAACGGCCATCAGCGATTTGGCGCTCAGCTCGCAGGGCGTCACCGGCTCATCGCTATTACTCTGACCCTGCTGTACCAATTGAGTGGCGGTAGTCGTATTTATGACAAGCGCATGCATCCCGGCCATACGCTGCGCGGTGCATATCAGCACCACCAGACAGGCAAGGGCTACAAGAAGGATGGCTTTGCGTTGTCGCTTGATCATGATCGCCTCAATTATTCACGTGGCCTATCTTATCGGGCGAAAGCGTTTTGGCAATGCGAAAGCTGTAAAGAAGTGTCCGGGCGGGGGATTCTTCCTCTCCCCGAAGAGAGGAGAGGAAGGGGCAGAGCAAGAAATCAGAGGTTTTCGCCGTTGCTGGCGATAACCTCTTTGTACCAGTTGAAACTTTTCTTACGCGAACGGGACATATCGCCGGTGCCGTCATCGTGCTTATTGACGTAGATAAAGCCGTAGCGCTTGCTGTACTGGCCGGTGGTGAAGGAGACGCAGTCGATGCAGCCCCACGGGGTGTAGCCCATCAGCTCGACGCCATCGTAAGTGACCGCTTTGATCATCTCTTCAACGTGGGCGCGCAGGTAGTCGATGCGGTAGTCATCGTTGATGCTGCCGTCCTCTTCGACTTTGTCGTAGGCGCCAAAGCCGTTTTCTACGATGAACAGCGGCTTCTGGTAGCGTTCGTACAGCTCGCACAGCGCGTAGCGCAGGCCCACCGGGTCAATCTGCCAGCCCCAGTCGGAAGCCTTAACGTGCGGGTTCGGTACGCTGCCTTCAAAGCCGGAAATGGCATCGCCGCTGCCGCCTTCGGCCTTCACGGCGTTGGTCATGTAGTAGCTGAAGCCGAGGTAGTCGCAGGTGCCTTCACGCAGGATCTGCTCGTCACCCTCTTCCATCCTGATGTTGAAGCCGCGTCGCTCCCACTCGTTCAGCACGTAGGTCGGGTAGTAGCCGCGCAGCTGCACGTCGGTGAAGACGTAGCGTTCACGCATCGATTCCTGAGCGAACATCACGTCTTCAGGCTTGCAGGAGAACGGATAGAGGGCGACCATTGCCAGCATGCAGCCAACCTGCATCTCCGGGTTGATGCGGCGCGCCGCCTTCACCGCCAGCGCGCTGGCCACGAACTGGTGGTGCAGCACCTGGTACATGGTCTCTTCCGGGTTTTCATGCTCGGTATAGACCACCCCGGAGCAGCAGTAGCCGAACAGCGGCGCACGCCAGTTACGCTGGTTGTTGATCTCGTTAAAGGTCATCCAGTACTTCACTTTGTGCTTATAGCGCTCGAAGACCACTTCGGCGAAGCGCACAAAGAAATCGACCACTTTACGGTTGGTCCAGCCGCCGTACTGCTGCACGAGGTGCAGAGGCATTTCAAAGTGGGAGAGGGTGATAACCGGTTCGATGTTGTACTTCAGCAGCTCATCAAACATGTCATCGTAAAACTTCAGCCCCTCTTCATTCGGCTGGGTTTCGTCACCGAGCGGGAAGATGCGGGTCCAGGCGATAGAGGTACGGAAACACTTAAAGCCCATCTCGGCAAACAGCTTGATGTCTTCTTTGTAGTGGCCGTGGAAGTCGATGGCTTCGTGGTTCGGGTAGTATTTACCCGGTTCAACCTGCTGGGTTATCTCGCGCGGTACGCCGTGCGCGCCGCCGGTCAGCACGTCGCAAATGCTCGGGCCTTTGCCGCCTTTATTCCAGCCGCCTTCCACCTGGTGCGCCGCTACCGCGCCGCCCCATAAAAAATCTTGCGGTAAGGATATTTTTTTCATGGTTGCTAATCTCGTTTGATGATCCGTTGTTTTCGAGTCTAGCAAAGAGCATATAAATGTCACGATATAACAATTTCCCGCTGCTGAAGTATGTTACATCGAAAAAACAGGGTGTTATTTTCAGGCTATTTTACGGGCTAATTTACGCCCGAGGCTTTCAAGAATATAAATTACCGGAATTTGCGTCGTAATATCGTAGACGCCGCCGATACGCGTTTGCGGTATGTGCCAGGAGAGGTTGAAATCAGCCAGCTTCGCCAGCCGCGAGTGTTCGTAGCTGGTTATCGACATCACCTTGCAGCGATGGAGGCTAAACTGGCCGGCAAAGCGCAGAATCTCTTCGGTTTCACCGGAAACGGAGAGGACGATTGCCAGCGCGTTGCGGGCCATATCGTTCGTCACCGGGAAATAGGGATCGTCGATATGATTACTGAATTTCCCGACGTTCGAGAAAAAGCGTGCGCCATATTTCGCCAGCGCGCCGGAGGTTCCGGCACCGACGAAAATAATACGCTCTGAGGCGAGGATAATATCCACCGCGCGTTCGAGTAAATCATCAAATTCATCGTTATTGACGCTTTTAAAAAAGCTCATTATTTCGCTGGCGCCGATATTTGCCTGTTGAGGCTCATTCTGCTCGAGATATAATTTAAAGCGTATGCGAAACTCTGAGTACCCCTCACACTGCAGCTTGCGGCAGAAACGCAGCACGGTGGTGGTGGAAACGCCGGCGGCTTCCGCCAGCTCGCGGATGGTCATATACATCACTTTGTCACGATTCTTAATGACGTAGTGGTAGACCATCATCTCAAGATTATTGAGACTGGCAATAGCGGCGTGGGAGAACATACTCACAGTAATAACTCACAATTCAGAATGACCAGGACGGAATGATATCATGCAGGCGAATGACATAACCTTTTTTCAGCGCTTTCAGGACGACATCCTCAGCGGCCGCAAAACGATCACCATCCGCAATGCCGCGGAGTCGCATTTCAACGTTGGCGACGTGCTGCGCGTCGGGCGCTATGAAGATGACGGCTATTTTTGCACGATTAGCGTAGTCGCGACCGCCACGGTAACCCTCACCACGCTGAGCGAACGGCACGCGCAGCAGGAAAATATGACCCTTGCGCAGCTGCGGCAGGTTATCACGGAGATCTACCCGGACGAAGAGCAGTTTTATGTCATTGAATTCAAACTGCTTTGAAAAATAGTGAACGACTGTTAGGTGAAATTTAACTGTAATATTATGATTTTAAAATGATTACAAATATTCATTGTTTTATTTTAGCTAACAGGTGTTCACTGGAATCATTCTCAGTTACCCTAGGTGGGCGTTGAAAGATTTCACGCTTTTGGAGCTAAATATGGTTCGCAAGCCATTAACCACACAGGGATATTCTCTGGCAGAGGAAATTGCCAATAGCATCAGTCATGGGATCGGGCTGGTGTTTGGTATCGTCGGCCTGGTGCTGCTGCTGGTGCAGGCGGTGGACGCTAACGCCGGCGCTATGGCGATTACCAGCTACAGCCTCTACGGCGGCAGCATGATCCTGCTGTTCCTCGCCTCTACGCTCTATCACGCCGTTCCGCATCAGCGGGCTAAGCTATGGCTGAAAAAATTCGACCACTGCGCCATCTATCTGCTGATTGCGGGCACCTATACCCCTTTTCTGCTGGTGGGGCTCAACTCGCCGCTCGCGCGCGGCCTGATGATCGTTATCTGGAGCCTGGCGCTGCTGGGGATCTTGTTTAAGCTGACCATCGCGCACCGCTTTAAAGTTCTGTCGCTGGTGACCTATCTGACGATGGGCTGGCTGTCGCTCATCGTGGTCTATCAGTTGGCGATTAAGCTGGCGGCTGGCGGGGTAACGCTGCTGGCGATCGGGGGGATTGTCTATTCGCTGGGGGTTATCTTCTACGTCTGCAAGCGGATACCGTACAACCACGCTATCTGGCACGGCTTTGTGCTCGGCGGCAGCGTTTGTCACTTCCTGGCGATCTATCTGTACGTCGGGCAGGTTTAAATAACCGGCGCGCGGCGATGGCCTGTCGCGCGGGTTACCTGGCGTGGATAGCAGCGTCAGCGCCGCCTAAGGGCAGAGCGCTGGCGCCAATATCCGCACGCGGAGAGCTACTCTTCTTCCAGTGAGTACGGCAGCGGGGCGATGCTTAACGTGCCGGCATCATCGCGAACGCGGAACACGCTGTCCGCCTCCATGTCGTTATTCATCACCACCTGTACCAGCAGGTGACCATCATCTAACTGTACGGCGGCCAGCACGGTGCCGGTACGGCGCCAGTTCTCGCCCATCTGCAGCTCAAGATCTTCCCCGGCCTGCGGAACGCGGCTGGCTTTCCCGGTCAGAGACCACAGCGCCCGCTTGTTGGCTCCGCGGAATTTTGCCCGTGCGACCATCTCTTGCCCGGTATAGCAGCCCTTTTTAAAGCTGATGCCGCCCAGCGCCTGTAGGTTAGTAGCCTGCGGCAGAAACTGCGCGCTGTTGGCGCTATCAATGACCGGTAAGCCGGCTTCAATATTCAGCGCCAGCCACTGCTGGCTATTATTCAGCTGGGCATCGCTGCGCAGGGCTTCGGTCACCCGGGCGGCGGTTTCAGCGTCGGTCACCAGCAGGAAGCGCTCTGCCGGATGTTCAAACCACAGCAGGCTGGTTGCGCCGTCGGTCACCACCTGCTTGTCGGCATTCGGCAGCTCGCTGAACAGCGGTGCCAGCGCGGCGCGGGCCTGGAAGCCGGCGACACCCAGCAGGACGAGTTCATCGTTCGCGGCGATGGTCACCTTAGAGAACACCGCGTATTTTTTCAGTTCGGTCAGCTGCGCGTCGCGCAGGCTGCGGCGCTCAATCCACGCGAAGCCGCCATCGCGGCGAAACACGCGGAGGTTGCTCCACATTTTACCCTTGGCGTCACAGTGCGCGGCCAGCAGGTGGCGATCGTCAGTCAGCGCGCTGATATCAGCAGTGATCTGTCCCTGCAGATATTTCTCCGCATCCTGACCGGTGATTGTCGCCAGCGCCCAGTCGTCGAGGGTCATCAGCGTTAACGGCAGCCGCGCGGAAGAAGAGGGCTGACGTGGAGGAAAAGGTGTAAAAGCCATAGTCATGTCCTGAATAGCTTAACGCAGAGTGAATGACTAATGGTAAAAGAGCTATGGTGCAATGCAAGCGCTTTCGGCAGGCCATTTGTGCCCTAAGGGCGCAAGCGGGCGAACGAAGGAAATGGATAAAACCATAATAAATTTATGGTTTTTATGGAATGCTGCTCGCGCTTCTCGATAATGCTGTAAAGTAAGTGCTAAAAACGGGTTAAACTAACCTATAGCCTAAATGATTCGAGTTGCAGGAAGGCGGCAAGGCAAGTGAGCGAGTCCCCAGGAGCTTACTCGGGTAAGTGACTGGGGGGAACGAACGTGGCTAACGCACATGCAACTTGAAGTATGACGGGTATATACCTTTACGCTGGAAGGATAACATGGACATTACTAATAAGGCCCGCATCCACTGGGCATGCCGCCGGGGTATGCGTGAACTCGATATCTCCATCATGCCGTTTTTCGAGTATGAGTACGATACGCTCAGCGATGAAGACAAGCTGCTGTTCATCCGGTTGTTAGAAAACGACGACCCGGATCTGTTCAACTGGTTGATGAATCACGGCGAACCCTCCGATGCTCAGCTGCAGCGGATGGTAAAATTAATCCAGACTCGGAATCGGGAACGTGGTCCTGTGGCAATCTGATTTACGCATTTCCTGGCGTTCGCAGTGGTTCTCGCTGTTGCTCCACGGCGTCGTGGCGGGCATCGTCCTGCTGATGCCCTGGCCGCTCAGCTACACCCCGATATGGCTACTGCTGCTCTCTCTGGTGGTGTTTGACAGCGTACGCAGCCAGCGGCGGATCCACGCCTGTCAGGGAGAAATAAAGCTGATGACCGATTCCCGACTGCGCTGGCAAAAAGCGGAGTGGGAAATAGTCGGCATGCCGTGGGTCATTAATAGCGGAATGCTGCTGCGTCTGCGCCATACGCAAACGCGTCGCAGCCAGCACCTGTGGGTGGCGGCTGATAGCATGGATGCGAAGGAGTGGCGCGATTTGCGCCGGCTGGTGCTGAACAAACCGGCACAGGACTAAGGGCCCGGAGCGTCAGGCACTTACCTAAACTCAGGTGACTCAGGCGAACTGTTCGGCCATTTCCCCAAGGATTTGCTCGCACCAGCTCTGGATACGATCGTCGCTTAGGTCATACTGGTTCGTTTCATCGAGCGCGAGGCCAACGAACAGTTGGCCATCGGCGACGATCGGCTTCTGGCTGGTGAACTCATAGCCTTCGGTTGGCCAGTAGCCGATAAACTTCACGCCCCGGGTTGCCAGCCTGTCGTGCAGCATGCCCAGCGCGTCGAGGAACCACTCGCCGTAGCCCAGCTGATCGCCCATGCCGTACAGCGCCACTATCTTATCCTGCAGATCCAGCGTCTCGAGCTGCGGCCAGATAGCCTCCCAGTCTTCCTGAATCTCGCCGAAATCCCAGGTAGGGATGCCGAGGATCAGCACGTCGTAGCCGGTCATCAGCTCAGGGGAGTCATCTTTTAGATTGTGCAAGGTCACTAATTCAGGACCGATAATATCGCGGATTTTCTCCGCAGCCATTTCGGTGTAGCAGGTACTGGAACCGTAAAAAAGGCCTATGTTCATTGCGTAAACATCTCAATTCATGCTGTGACTTTGCGGCTAGTCTACCAGAAAGGTGATGATACCCGTCATACTTCAGGCAGCCCGCCGCCGCCGTTTTTGTCCAGTCGTGCGGCTTATTTGGGTATACTGGGGACGATTTAACGAGCAAAGAGGCCGATGTGGAACAGGATCTGGCACAAATCGAGCAGTTTCTTGATGCCCTGTGGCTGGAGCGCAACCTGGCGGAAAATACGCTGAGCGCCTACCGCCGGGACCTGACGATGGTTGTGGAGTGGCTGCACCATCGCGGGCTGACGCTTGGCAGCGTCAGCGGGGAGGATCTCCAGTCCCTGCTGGCCGAAAGGCAAACCGGCGGCTACAAGGCCACCAGCACCGCGCGGCTGCTGAGCGCGGTGCGCCGTTTTTTCCAGCATCTGTATCGGGAAAAAATCCGCACCGACGATCCCAGCGCGCTGCTGGCGTCGCCAAAGCTGCCGCAGCGCCTGCCGAAAGATCTTAGCGAAGCGCAGGTGGACCGCCTGCTGCAGGCTCCGCTGGTGGAGCAGCCTCTGGAGCTGCGCGACAAGGCTATGCTGGAGGTGCTGTATGCCACCGGCCTGCGCGTATCGGAGCTGGTGGGCCTGACAATGAGCGATATCAGCCTGCGTCAGGGCGTGCTTCGCGTGGTGGGTAAAGGCAACAAAGAGCGGCTGGTGCCGCTTGGCGAAGAGGCGGTGCTGTGGGTTGAGAACTACCTCGAGTACGGCCGTCCCTGGCTGCTGAATGGCATCGCCTCCGACGTGCTCTTTCCCAGCCAGCGCGCGCAGCAAATGACCCGGCAGACGTTCTGGTATCGAATTAAGCACTACGCGGTGCTGGCGGGGATCGATAGCGCGAAGCTCTCCCCGCACGTTTTACGCCACGCGTTTGCGACGCATCTACTAAATCATGGCGCCGACCTGCGCGTGGTGCAGATGCTGTTAGGACATAGCGATCTCTCGACGACGCAGATATACACCCACGTGGCGACCGAGCGTCTGCGACAACTTCATCAACAGCACCACCCGCGGGCGTGAGTGCTGAATAAAAAGGATTGAGTATGAAAAAAGGTTTACTGATGTTCACCCTGCTGGCGGCAACGCTCTCTGGCGCGGCGTACGCCGATAGCGCGACGATTAAGCAGTCGCTGGCCAAGCTGGGCGTGCAGAGCACCGACATTCAGCCTTCGCCGGTTAGCGGTATGAGCACCGTACTGACCGACGGCGGCGTGCTGTACGTGACCGACGACGGTAAGCACATTATTCAGGGGCCGATGTTCGACGTCAGCGGCGCCCAGCCGGTTAACGTCACTAACTCGCTGCTGGTGGGTAAGCTGAACGCGCTGGAAAAAGAGATGATCATCTACAAGGCGCCGCAGGAAAAGCACGTCATCACCGTCTTTACCGACATCACCTGCGGCTACTGCCACAAGCTGCATGAGGAGATGAGCGACTACAACGCCCTCGGCATCACCGTGCGTTACCTGGCCTTCCCGCGCCAGGGGCTGCAGAGCCAGACCGAGCAGGATATGCAGGCCATCTGGTGCGCCAAAGATCGCAACAAAGCTCTGGATGACGCGATGGGCGGCAAAGGCGTGCAGCCGGCCAGCTGCAAAGTTGATATCAGCAAGCACTACACGCTCGGCGTGCAGTTCGGCGTCAACGGCACGCCGGCAATGGTATTGAGCAGCGGCTACGTGTTGCCGGGCTATCAGGGACCGAAAGAGCTGAAAGCCTTCCTCGATGAGCATCAAAAACAAACCAGCGGTAAATAATTCGCGTGAAACAACAGACACAACTGCGCCGCCGTGAGGCGGTCGATGGCGCGGAGCTTCCCGCCGACCTTTCGCCGCTGCTGCAGCGGCTCTACGCGAGCCGCGGCGTACGCAGCGCGCAGGAACTGGAGCGCAGCGTTAAGGGCATGCTGCCGTGGGCGCAGCTCAACGGCATCGACAAAGCCGTGGAGATGCTCTACGACGCCTTCCAGCAGGATTTGCATATTGTGATCGTCGGCGATTTTGACGCCGATGGCGCCACCAGCACCGCCCTGAGCGTGCTGGCGCTGCGCGCGCTGGGCTACGGCAACGTCTCCTATCTGGTACCGAACCGCTTTGAAGATGGCTACGGCCTGAGCCCGGAAGTAGTCGATCAGGCCCACGCCCGCGGTGCGCAGATGATCGTGACCGTCGATAACGGCATCTCTTCGCATAGCGGTGTCGATCGCGCGCACGATCTGGGGATCCCGGTGGTCGTCACCGACCACCATCTGCCGGGCGATACGCTGCCGGCGGCGGAGGCTATCGTCAACCCGAACCTGCGCGACTGCGGCTTCCCGTCAAAATCGCTGGCCGGAGTCGGGGTAGCGTTTTACCTGATGCTGGCGCTGCGCACCTTCCTGCGCGATAAAAACTGGTTTGAAACGCGCGGGATTGCCGCGCCTAACCTCGCTGAGCTGCTGGACCTGGTGGCGCTGGGAACGGTGGCCGACGTAGTGCCGCTGGATGCCAATAACCGCATCCTCACCTGGCAGGGGCTGAGCCGCATTCGGGCGGGCAAGTGCCGCCCGGGAATTAAGGCGCTGCTGGAGATTGCCAACCGCGACCCGCAGAAGCTGGCGGCCAGCGATCTCGGCTTTGCCCTTGGCCCGCGGCTGAACGCGGCGGGAAGGCTGGACGATATGTCGGTCGGCGTGGCGCTGCTGCTGTGCGATAACGCCGGCGAAGCGCGGGTGCTGGCCAACGAGCTGGATGCCCTGAACCAGACGCGCAAAGAGATAGAGCAGGGGATGCAGGCGGAAGCGCTCACCCTGTGCCAGCAGCTTGAACGCAGCAGCGAAGCGCTGCCGGGCGGGCTGGCGATGTATCACCCGCAGTGGCATCAGGGCGTGGTCGGCATTCTGGCCTCGCGAATCAAAGAGCGTTTTCACCGTCCGGTTATCGCCTTCGCGCCGACGGGAGACGGGCTGTTAAAAGGCTCCGGCCGCTCTATTCAAGGGCTGCACATGCGCGATGCGCTGGAGCGTCTCGACACGCTCAATCCTGGGCTGATCCTGAAATTTGGCGGCCACGCGATGGCGGCGGGGCTGTCGCTGGAAGAGGCCCGCTTCGAGGAGTTCCAGCAGCGCTTCGGCGATCTGGTCACCGAGTGGCTGGATCCAGCGCTGTTACAGGGCGAAGTGGTGTCCGACGGCCCGCTGGAGGCGGCGGAGATGAGCATGGAAGTGGCCCATATGCTGCGTGAAGCAGGCCCCTGGGGCCAGATGTTCCCGGAACCGTTGTTTGACGGCCGTTTCCGCCTGCTTCAACAGCGGCTGGTGGGCGAGCGGCACCTTAAGGTGATGGTCGAGCCGGTTGGCGGCGGCCCGCTGCTGGACGGGATCGCCTTTAACGTCGATACCTCGGTTTGGCCGGATAACGGCGTGCGTGAAGTGACCCTCGCCTATAAGCTCGATATCAACGAGTTTCGTGGCAACCGCAGCCTGCAGCTTATCATTGACCATCTTTGGCCGGTGTGACGAAAAAACCGGCAACAAAGAGGCCGCCTGAAGGCTGAAGTGGCTATAAAAGAGAGCGGGGATCCGGTACAATTCCGCTCTTATCACCGCATTTTGACCAATCCATTAAAAGAAAATTGATCATGTTTGAAATAAATCCGGTAAAAAACCGTATTCAGGACCTCACGGAGCGCTCCGACGTTCTCAGGGGGTATCTTTGACTATGATGCCAAGAAAGAGCGTCTGGAAGAAGTAAACGCCGAGCTGGAGCAGCCGGACGTGTGGAACGAGCCCGAGCGCGCGCAGGCGCTGGGCAAAGAGCGTTCTTCACTGGAAGCCATCGTTGACACCCTCGATCAGATGTCCCAGGGGCTGGAGGACGTTTCCGGCCTGCTGGAGCTGGCCGTTGAAGCCGAAGACGAAGAGACCTTCAACGAAGCCGTCGCCGAGCTGGATGTGCTCGACGAGAAGCTGGCTCAGCTTGAATTCCGCCGCATGTTCTCCGGCGAGTACGACAGCGCCGATTGCTACCTCGATATTCAGGCCGGCTCCGGCGGCACTGAAGCGCAGGACTGGGCCAGCATGCTGACGCGCATGTATCTGCGCTGGGCCGAAGCGCGCGGCTTTAAGACCGAAATTATCGAAGAGTCTGAAGGTGAAGTGGCGGGCATCAAGTCCGTGACCATCAAGATTATCGGCGATTACGCCTACGGCTGGCTGCGTACCGAAACTGGCGTTCATCGCCTGGTACGTAAGAGCCCGTTCGACTCCGGCGGCCGTCGTCATACCTCCTTCAGCTCCGCGTTTGTTTACCCGGAAGTCGATGACGATATCGACATTGAGATCAACCCGGCGGACCTGCGTATTGACGTTTACCGTGCCTCCGGCGCGGGCGGTCAGCACGTTAACCGTACCGAATCCGCGGTGCGTATTACCCACATTCCAAGCGGGTTAGTTACGCAGTGCCAGAACGACCGTTCGCAGCACAAAAACAAAGACCAGGCCATGAAGCAGATGAAAGCCAAGCTTTATGAACTGGAGATGCAGAAGAAGAATGCCGAGAAACAGGCGATGGAAGATACCAAATCAGATATCGGCTGGGGCAGCCAGATCCGTTCTTACGTGCTGGATGATTCCCGCATTAAAGATCTGCGCACCGGGGTGGAAACCCGCAACACTCAGGCGGTGCTTGATGGCAGCCTGGATCAATTTATCGAAGCAAGTCTGAAAGCAGGGTTATGAGGAACCAACATGTCTGAACAACAAGCACAGGGCGCTGACGCGGCAATTGACCTTAATAATGAACTGAAGAGCCGTCGTGAAAAGCTGGCTGCGCTGCGCGAGCAGGGTATCCCGTTCCCGAACGATTTCCGTCGTGACCATACCTCTGACCAACTGCACGCTGACTTCGATGCAAAAGAAAACGAAGAGCTGGAAGCGCTGAACGTTGAAGTCTCCGTGGCTGGCCGCATGATGACCCGTCGTATCATGGGTAAAGCCTCATTCGTCACCCTGCAGGACGTCGGCGGCCGCATTCAGCTGTACGTGGCGCGTGACGATCTGCCGGAAGGCGTCTACAACGAGCAGTTCAAGAAGTGGGACCTCGGCGATATCCTCGCGGCGCGCGGCAAGCTGTTCAAAACCAAAACCGGCGAGCTCTCTATTCACTGCACCGAGCTGCGCCTGCTGACCAAAGCCCTGCGCCCGCTGCCGGACAAATTCCACGGCCTGCAGGATCAGGAAGCGCGCTATCGCCAGCGTTACCTGGATCTGATCTCCAACGACGAATCCCGCAACACCTTTAAAGTGCGCTCGCAGATCCTGGCCGGCATCCGCCAGTTCATGGTCGGTCGCGGCTTTATGGAAGTTGAAACCCCGATGATGCAGGTGATCCCAGGCGGCGCGTCCGCCCGTCCGTTCATCACCCATCATAATGCGCTGGATCTGGACATGTACCTGCGTATCGCGCCGGAACTGTACCTCAAGCGTCTGGTTGTCGGCGGCTTCGAGCGCGTGTTCGAGATCAACCGTAACTTCCGTAACGAAGGCATCTCCGTACGCCACAACCCAGAGTTCACCATGATGGAACTCTATATGGCGTATGCGGACTATAAGGACCTGATCGAGCTGACCGAATCCCTGTTCCGCACCCTGGCGCAGGATATTCTCGGCAACACCGCGGTGCCTTATGGCGATCAGACCTTTGACTTCGGCAAGCCGTTTGAAAAGCTGACCATGCGTGAGGCTATCAAGAAATACCGTCCGGAAACCGAGATGGCGGATCTGGATAACTTCGACTCTGCGAAAGCGATTGCTGCCGCCGTCGGCGTCAAGGTTGAGAAGAGCTGGGGTCTGGGCCGCGTTGTGACCGAGATCTTTGAAGAAGTGGCGGAAGCGCACCTGATCCAGCCGACCTTCATCACCGAGTACCCGGCTGAGGTTTCTCCGCTGGCGCGTCGTAACGACGACAACCCGGAAATCACCGATCGCTTTGAGTTCTTCATCGGCGGACGTGAAATCGGTAACGGCTTCAGCGAGCTGAACGATGCTGAAGATCAGGCGCAGCGTTTCCTCGACCAGGTGAACGCTAAGGCCGCCGGTGACGATGAAGCGATGTTCTACGACGAAGACTACGTGACCGCGCTGGAGCACGGCCTGCCGCCGACCGCTGGCCTGGGCATTGGTATCGACCGTATGGTGATGCTGTTTACCAATAGCCACACCATCCGCGACGTGATCCTGTTCCCGGCGATGCGCCCGGTTAAATAAGACCGACCGCGACTACCGCGAACGATATAGCCCCGGCCTGCGTGCCGGGGTTTTTTTATGGGTGCCGCCGGGATCCTCTGCGATGGCCGCTTGAGGAGGCGCCCGCGTACGGCAGGGCGGCCGTCATCAGCGCAGTGACGCGGCGTAGTTTTGCAGCGCCGCGCCCGCATCCGTGGCCTCCAGCACCATCCACGGGCTGAAGGCCCACGGCGCTATTGCCAGCGCGTTGAGCAGGTCCTCCAGCTGGCACCATTGATAGTCCATGACCTCATCGCTATTCGGCCGCAGCGGGCCGGTGACGCGCGCGGCGTATACCGGGCAGACTTCGTTTTCGACAATGCCGTTGGGGGCGACGGCCCGGTAGCGGAACCGCGGCGCGACCGGCGCGATAGCGGTGATTTCGACGCCGAGTTCAAAGCGGCTGCGCCGCGTGACGGCCTGCTCGAAGGTTTCGCCCTCCTGAGGGTGTCCGCAGACCGAATTAGTCCATACTCCCGGCCAGGCTTTCTTCTCCAGCGAACGCCGGGTGACCAGCAGCTGGCCCCGTTCGTCAAACAGCCAGCAGGAAAACGCGAGGTGCAGTGGGGTATCGAAGGTGTGGGCGGCATACTTTTCCAGCATGCCGGCTGGTTTATCCTGCTCGTCCAGCAAAATGACGTGTTCCCCGGTCATAACGACTCCTGAAAATAATAAATGACCCGGTACAAACCCGCCGGGCCATGTACTTAGGCCGTTAGGGTAGATCATTCGCGAACGAAAGGCATTACTAAAACAAGCCCAGGGGCCTGGCGGGCAGCGGCAGGGTGCGATATTGGCGGCTGTCCGCGGTGCGTTTAATCCTTAAGGATAAGAGGCGTATCGATTGGGGATCCGGCTATGGGCTGGTATGATATTCGTCCATTGTGACGAGGTGAGAGTTTGTGTTGAGTGCAGGACGCCTGATGAGAAAACGCTTTTATATCACGATGATGTTGGTTAGCAGCCTGGTGATTGCCGGATGCTCCAGTTCATCTGATTCTGGTTCCACCTATACCGTTAAACGCGGCGATACGCTGTACCGTATTTCCCGCACCACCGGCACCAGCGTCAAAGATCTGGCCCGGCTGAATAATCTTTCGCCGCCCTATACCATCGAAGTGGGACAGCGCCTGAAGCTGAACAGCGCCTCGGGGACGAGCGGCGGAAAGAGCGCGAAGAAAAGCAGCGCGACCCGCACCGCAGCGGCTAAGCCGCCGGCCGCTCTGCCGCCGGTCACGTGGCCGCCGGTGGGGCAGCGCTGCTGGCGCTGGCCGGCCAGCGGTAAGGTGATACTGCCTTATTCCTCAAACGATGGCGGCAATAAGGGCATTGATATCGCCGGTACGCGCGGCCAGCCGGTGTATGCGGCCGGAGCGGGGAAGGTGGTGTACGTCGGCAGCCAGCTGCGTGGCTACGGTAATCTGATCATGATTAAGCACAGCGATGATTACATCAGCGCCTACGCGCATAACGATAAAATGATGGTCAATAACGGTCAGAGCGTGAAGATAGGCCAGCAGATCGCCACGATGGGCAGCACCGATGCCGACTCCGTGCGCCTGCACTTCCAGATACGCTACCGGGCAACGGCCATCGATCCGCAGCGCTATTTGCCGCCGCAGGGCGGTAAGCCTAAGTGCTAACGGGTTATTTTATCAGCAGTTAGCATGGTTCAGTCTTGTCAGACGGTGCGTAAGGTCTATAATGACCCTCGCACCTCTTTGCGGGCGTAGTTCAATGGTAGAACGAGAGCTTCCCAAGCTCTATACGAGGGTTCGATTCCCTTCGCCCGCTCCAGATCTCTCTCCTTGTGGTAAAGCCTCGATAAAACTCATTTTTCTTTCAATAAGTTACCTAAGATAAGTTGTCGCGATCGTTCTACCAATGAACGGCGAAGTACCAACACAAGAAAATCGCTACGCTCCGCTTGTTGCTGTATCACCAATGAGGCTTTATGGCTATGGCCAACGTCTCCTGGCCCGTTCACCTTTCTCCGCTCATTGTCGTTTACATCACAAAAACAAATGATCAATAAACGATCAATATCACGTTAATATTTCATCAACACATCTACCATTGGTATTACCACTACAGACCACTGGTGACATCACATGGAAATCAGGCGTGAAAAGACAGAAGCCGGCAGCGGCTACGACCGAGTTGTAAAGTTTTTGCGGGATCAGCTACTCAATGGCGAACTGAAAGCCGGGGACAGCCTTCTGCCGGAGCGCGAGCTTTCGGCAAAGTTAGGCGTGAGCCGGCCCGTACTTCGCGAGGCGCTGCGGGCGCTCGCCATGGTAGGAGCGGTGGAGATTCGCCACGGCGTTGGTACCGTGATAACCAAACCTGATGTCTCCATTCTCGGTGAATTCTTTACTTTCGTACTTGCCCACCAGCCCAACGTGGTAGATGACGTCATGCAGGCACGAATCGCGATTGAGCGTCAGGCCGTTCGTTTAGCCTGTCGCCGCGCAACGCAAAGCGACTACGACCGCCTGGCCGCCTGTCTCGGTGAAATCATTGATACCATTCGCATCCCGGAACTCGGCGCCCTGGCGGATTTCAGGTTTCACGAAAGCATCGTCACCGCATCCGGTTCGCCCACGCTTATCAATATTTACCAGTCCATCAGCATGTTGATGCGTCGTTCACACCTTGACCGCCGCGAGCAGATCATTCAGGTCGAGGGGATTGAAGAGTTCCTCATTAACCATCACCGCGCCATTTTTTCCGCCATCGTCGAACGTGATGAAAATAAAGCCGATGAGTTACTTGGCCGCCACTTCGAGATTGGATCAGATTTTCGCCGCCGCGCCACCATCCTCAAGGCCAGCAGCGGTTCATCGACCTTCACTACTCCGTAAAAGGAAAACAGCAGATGCAGATTGTGATTGGCAGTGACCACGCAGGATTTCACCTCAAGCAGGAGCTTAAGCAGTGGCTGCAGCAGGCCGGATATCAGATTGACGATGTCGGCAGCCACGACCCCGAACCGGTTGATTTTCCGGATATCGCCTTAGCGTTATGCAGCAAGGTGCGCGGCAGCGCGGATCGGCGCGGCATTCTGGTCTGTGGCACCGGCGTCGGGGCGGTTATCGCCGCTAACAAAGTCAAAGGGATCCGCGCTGCGGTCTGCCACGACGTGCACTCCGCGCACCAGTCGGTGGAGCATGACGACGTCAACGTCATGTGCGTGGGGGCGCAAATTGTCGGGCCGTGGCTCGCTCGCGATCTGATTCTTGCCTTCCTCGAAGCGAAGTTTGTGCATGACGACGACTTTGTTCGTCGCGTCGCGAAACTCGCTCAGCTGGAACAACTTAACTAACCATCAACCTGGAGCATAACTATGAGTAACAGCACTTCCGGCATTGTCGGGTTTATTGGACTTGGCGTCATGGGCCGCGAGATGGCGCGTAATCTGGCACAGGCGGGTTTTACCGTTCGCGCGTTTGATGTTGTCGCAGCGGCAGGCGATGCGCTACGCCAGTACGGCGTGGACGTCGTCAGCGATCTTTCCAGCGCAATCATTGATGCCGATATCGTCATTTCCATGCTGCCAGACACCCCGCAGGTTGAAGAGATAGTGCGCGGTGCCGGCGGACTGCTGAGCAACCCGCCGCGTGGGAAATTGTTTGTTGATATGAGCACTATCGCACCCGCCGCGACGCGCCAGCTAAGCGAATCGCTGGCAACCATTGGCGTCACGATGCTGGATGCGCCGGTTTCCGGCGGCCCGGTTGGCGCAAAAAACGGCAATCTGACCATCATGGTGGGCGGCAGCGCCGAGGGTTTTGCCCAGGCAACACCCTATTTGCGCGCCATGGGCACCACGCTCAATCACGTTGGCGCTTCCGGCGCGGGGCAGACGGTAAAGCTATGTAACCAGCTGATTTGTGGAATTAACATCCAGGCAATTTGCGAAGCGTTAGCGCTGGCGCGCGCCTGGGATATCAATCTTCCGCAGATGCGCGAGGTGCTGATGGGCGGGTCGGCGGCCTCCTGGATGCTCGACAAATTGGGTGGCGCAATGATTGAGGGTGACGTCTCCGCAGGATTTCGCATCGACCTGATGATGAAAGATCTGCGTCTTGTGCTGGAGGCCGCGCAGAAGCATCCGGTCCCGCTCCCCGCTACCGCGCTGGTCGCCTCACAGTATCAAAACGCGCAGGCCTATGGCGAAGGTGCCAACGGCAATCAGGCGCTCTTTAAAGTTTACGACCGCCTGACCGGCCAGCAAAACAGCGTGACAAAATAACCGGGGTTGACCTTATGATGCTCGATTTCACAGCAATTCTCGCGCAGTGGCAGCTTCTGTGGAGCGGCGCGCTACTCACCGCCAAACTGGCTTTGGTGACAACGTTAACCGGTTTTCTGATAGGCACGCTTTGCGCAGCGGCGCGTCGTTCGGATTCGGTTTGGTTGGTGCGCCTGACGGGCGTTTATGTTGAGTCGATTCGCAATACGCCTTTTCTGGTGCAGATCTTCCTGGTCTATTTTGGTCTCTCCAGTCTGGGATTCTCATTCAGCGCTTTCACGGTTTCAGTCATTGCGCTCACCATCAACGTCGGGGCGTATACGGCGGAGATTATGCGCGCCGGCTTCGAGTCGATTCACAAAGGCCAGTGGGAAGCCGCCGAAACGCTGGGGCTGAATCGCTGGCAGCAATACTGGCACGTGGCGCTGCGCCCGGCGATTGAGCGCGTTTATCCCTCGCTCACCAGCCAGTTTATTTTGCTGATGCTGGCATCGTCGGTGACATCGCAAATTTCAGCGGAAGAGCTCACGGCAACGGCCAATTTTATCCAGTCAGAAACCTATCGCCCCTTTGAAACGTTCTTCATCGTGGCCTGTATTTACATCGCGCTGTCGCTGTTGATGCGGGTGATATTCTGGCTATTTGGTCAGGTAATTTTCCCGCGCCGCCGCCGTCTTGGCACGTCGATTTAAGGAGAGCCGTTGATGAATATTTCGCTTAACTTTGCTCATCTGCAGTTTCTGCTTGATGGTGCGCTGTGGACGGTGATTTTGTCGCTCATGGCCTTCGGCGGCGGCGGTCTGGTGGGGTTTCTCATTGCGCTGGGACGTATTGCGCCAGTGAAGCCGCTGCGGCTTCTGGTCAGCGCATGGGTGCAGCTGATTCAGGGCACGCCGCTGCTGATCATCATGTTTATGGTCTACTTCGGCTTACCGCAACTCGGCTATTCGATTGCGCCTCTGCTGGCAGCGGGCATCTCTCTCACCATTTATGCCAGCGCCTATCTCGGTGAGATCTGGCGCGGCTGCATACAATCGGTTCCGCGCGCACAGTGGGAGGCGGCCGAATGCCTGGCGCTGTCGCGCACTCAGCGCATGTTCAAAGTGATTATGCCGCAGGCCGTCAAGCTGGCAACGCCGCCTACCGTGGGATTCTCGGTACAGATAATCAAAAATACCTCGCTGGCGTCGGTGGTGGGTTTTGTCGAGCTGGCGCGTGCTGGCCAGCTCATCAATAACTCGATTTTCCAGCCCTTTATTATCTATCTGATCGTTGCCGGCATTTACTTCTGCCTGTGTTTTCCGGTTTCAGCGCTAAGTCGCCGGCTGGAGCGCGCAGCACCACAGAAGCAGGCGAAGCGCCTGCAGGCCATCACGGCACGCGTTAACCGAGGATAAGGATAAAGTTATGTCAATCATTACCTTAAGCAACGTACAGAAGAGTTTCGGCCATAATTCAGTGCTGAAAGATGTCTCGTTTTCCGTGAATCAGGGCCAGGTGGTGGCGCTGATTGGCGCCAGCGGTTCGGGCAAAAGTACTGCGCTGCGCTGTATTGATCGGTTGGAAACCATCAACGGCGGCAGCATCGAAGTGTGTGGTTATAAAGTGGAGGATCCCAAAGTTGACCTGCGTAAGCTACGCCAGGACGTCGGCATTGTATTTCAGAGCTATAACCTGTTTCCCCATCTGACCATTGAGCAGAACATTACGCTTGGCCCGGTGGCGGTGAAAAAATTGCCGAAGGCGGAAGCCAGAAGGTTAGCGCTCTCCGTTTTGGAACAGGTCGGGCTCGCGGATAAAGTGGACAGCTATCCTGAACAGCTCTCCGGCGGGCAGCAGCAGCGTGCCGCTATCGCCCGCTCTCTGGCGATGAAACCAAAAGTGATGCTTTTTGATGAAGTCACGTCGGCGCTGGATCCCAAATTAACCGGCGAAGTGCTGCGTGTGATTGAGCGGCTGGCCGGTAGCGGCATGACGATGATCATGGTGACGCATGAAATGAATTTCGCACGCAAAGTCGCCGATAAAGTGATCTTTATGCATCAGGGAAAAGTGCATGAAAGCGGGAGTGCCGCCATTTTGAAAGCGCCGGAAACCGAGGCGTTAAAGGAGTTTATTGCCAACGATCTTTAATTCACCCGATACCCTGTACCCATCCTCATCAGGAGAATAATAATGAAATACGCAAAATCGATTGCTCTACTCGCCGGCATGGTAACAGCACTTATCGCCCAGCCGGCCTCTGCAAATGCGCTGGAGGACATTCAACAACGCGGTGAGCTGCGCGTTGCCACCGATATGTCACTGCCGCCTTCAGGCATGCTGGACGCTGCGATGAAACCGGTCGGCTCCGATGTCGAAACCGCTGAACTGCTGGCGAAGGATTGGGGCTTAAAGCTGAAGTTTATTGAAACGACCGGACCGACGCGTATTCCGAACCTGCAAACGGGTAAGGCAGATATCGTCATTTCAACCCTATCCGTCACGCCACAGCGTGCACAGGTGGTTGATTTTACTCGCGCCTATGCCGGGCTACGCTCCGTTATTGCCGCTCCTGCCGCCACTAAAGTCAGCGACTGGGCCGATTTAAAAGGGCATGCGATTACCGTTACGCGCGGTACCACTCAGGACTCAATGCTGAGTCAGGATGCGATGAAAAAGGGCTATAGCATCCAACGCTATGATGATGACGCAACCTTAGTCACCGCCGCCGTTAGCGGCCAGGCATATGCGGTCGCCACTTCCGCCACGCTGGTTAACCAGATAAAAAAACAGAATCCTAAATTAAACTTTGAACCCAAATTGACCCTAACGGTATTTGATTTAGCTATCGGAGTTAAAAAAGGTGAGCCAGAGTTGAAAGAAAAATTAAATGAATGGATTGTCGCCAATCTTAAAAATGGAAAACTAAATGCCATTTACGAAAAATATCACGGTGAAGCTATCCCGGCGGAAATAATAAACCGTAAATAGTTTATAGCGTCCCTGCCGGCCCTTCGTTAAACAAGCCGGCTCTCCCCATCCTCTGAGGTTATTTTTTCCCACAGCGCGTCGCCGACGGAAGGATTTTGCTGAAAAGAGTCCATCAGGAAATCGATGCATACCTTCAGCTTTGCCGAACTCAACGGCTTCGTCTTTGCCAAAGCGGGATGGAACGGGCTGGCGCTTGCCGTGATTTCCCTGCTGGCGATTGGGCTGCTGCTGAGCCGGATTTTGCATAGGCTGCCGAACAGGCAAAGAGCAATGGAGGCGCGGGAGATGTTTAATATCGGGATCGACGCCGATGGTTAAGCACAAAATCTGACCCGCCTCCGCGTCAAGTTCGGCGGCGGGCCGGATATTTTATGGTACCCGTGCGTCGTAGAGCGCGCGGCTCCCGGTCATTTCAGGCTTTTCTTCCAGATATTCAACCATACGACAGCCTGTCGGTTTAACATATTCAGCAGCTGCTCCACGGCGGTTATCTCCACCGCCTGCATGGCGTAGCAGATGCCGACCCGGCGGAGCAGCGGATAGCCGGGTAGCTGGCGCAAACTCAGCTCGCAGCGCGATTCAGCCAGCGACCGGGGGGCGATCGCCAGCCCGAAGCCCGCCTCCACCAGATCGAGCGCCAGCGTAAAGCTTCCGGCGTTGGCGCTGGGAGGCGGACGCTTTCGGGTTATTGGCTATCTCGGCGTAAAAAATATCCTGCGTCCGGTGATTCTCGAGGCGGCTCTCGAAGATCCGACGGGCAATCCCGTCGACCGGGAGGTGCTGTCGCTGCATGCCACGACCGCCATCTCACGTGCGGCTTTTAATATGGACAGCCTGGCGACGCTGGTGGGGGATACCGTCACCATCGATATCGCCATCGAGGCTAAAGTTCGGCATCGGGCCTAAAATCCCCCGCGCGCTATTCGCACGGGAGGGCAGGGATTAACGGCTGCTGCGACCGGGCAGCATCCGGGACAGCACGCTATCGCGAAGCAGGTAGTGGTGGGCAAGCGCCGCCAGGGCGTGGGCGCAGGCGAGAATAATCAGCGCCCACGCCACGTTGTTGTGCCACTCCCCGAGGCTATGCCTGAGCGCGGGATCGATACTTACCCAGCCGGAGAGATCGGGCCCGCCAAAAAAGCGGAACGGCTCCTGCTGCGCCCAGCGAAACAGAAAGCCCAGCGTGGCCTGGGCGAACCAGCGTCCCGTGAACGGCGTGCGCGGCAAGCTTCGTCGGGAGTGAAAGGGGAGCGGGAGGCAGGGCGTAGCGCGGGGAGCGCTGGCTGATAATACGCCACAGCAGGCGCATGACGATCGTCAGCGCCAGCACGATACCGCACGAGATATGCAGGGCCTGCAGCTCTTTTCTCAACGGCGTACCGCGTGCCAGCCACGCCCAGAGATGCGCGCTGGAAAAGAGAAAGATGACGCAGGCGGCGGTGAGCCAGTGCAGCGTCAGCGTGAGGCCGTCATAGCGCTGGCGCCGGGCGGTGGGGAGAGTTGTTTCATGACAAAGGATTCCATCAGCGGTGTTTGATGATGGGTAAACGCGGCAGGGGGAACATCTATTCTGAAAATTTTTTATCGAGCGATCGCCCGCAGCGGCCGGTTTATTGCAATTTTGTTACATTCATTACATAACGGCGGCTGCGGCATTGCCTGCGCCGCGGTAACAGGCATCATAAAACGACCTTCCGCCAAGAGTATTGCATCATGATCAGAGTCGCCCTGGTGGATGACCATGTGGTCGTTCGCTCCGGTTTTGCCCAGCTATTAAATCTGGAAGACGATCTTATCGTGGCGGGGCAGTACAGCAGCGCCGCCGAGGCCTGGCCCGCCCTGATGCGCAGCGACATTGACGTTGCGGTGCTCGATGTCGCCATGCCCGACGAGAACGGCCTGAGCCTGCTCAAACGCCTGCGCCAGCGGCAGCCGGGGTTTCGCGCCATCATTCTCAGCATCTACGACACCCCGGCTTTTGTGCAGAGCGCCATCGACGCCGGGGCGAGCGGCTATCTGACCAAACGCTGCGGCCCGGAAGAGCTGGTACAGGCGGTACGTTCGGTGGGGATGGGCGGCCATTACCTGTGCGTTGATGCGCTTAAGGCGCTGCGCGGCGGCGAATCCTCGCCGAAAGCGCTCGACGTCCTGACCCCGCGCGAGCGGGAGATATTCGAGCTGCTGGTGAAAGGGGAGAGCGTGAAGGCGATCGCCTTCAGCCTGGCGCTGAGCCATAAAACCGTCCACGTTCACCGGGCTAACGTGCTGGGCAAGCTGCAGTGCGGCAGCACCATTGAGCTGGTGCATTTCGCCCTCGATAATCAGCTGCTGACGGGCCATGGATGAAACGCGCCTCCCGTCATCTGGTCCTGATGCTGTTTATCACCCTGGCCTGGGGAAGCGGCTGGCTGATGCTGTGGACGCTCAGCTTCTATTTGACCCACAACGGCCAGCAGGCGGTGCTGTTCCTGCCGCAGGGCGTCTATCTGGCGCTGCTGATCCTGCTGCCGCGCCGCTTTTGGCCGGCGGTGGTCCTGCCGCCGCTGGCGGCGATCGCCTGGCTGCGAAGCGAGCAGCTGCTGACCGGCTACGCGATCGCGATCGTCCCGCTGGTGGGCATGCTGTCGGCCTCTATGGCGCAGCGTTTCTGGTATCGTTTTCCGCTCTACTGGCAGCGGCTGTCGCTGCTGATTGCGGCGGTCAGCGCCAACGCGCTGCTCCAGACCCTGGCCCTGATCGCTTTTTTGCAAAGCCCCGCAACGCTGCTCGGGCTGGCCTCGTTTACCGGCGGCGTGCTGCTGGCGCCGTTTGTCTATCTGATGTTCGAGTTTTTGCGCCAGCAGCATCGCTACCAGCTGCTGGGGCTGGATACCAGCAACCCGCCGCTGCGCGCCTCGCTGATTATCTGGTGCAGCCTGTTTTTTATCATCGGCATCGGCACCCAGATGGTGCTCTCCCCGGCGCTGGAGCGGCTGCTGCTGATCGTGGTGTTTTTACCTAACGTGGTGATGGCGTGGAAGTTTG
Organism: Klebsiella sp. 18074; assembly: GCF_902705905.1. Classification (NCBI taxonomy): domain Bacteria; kingdom Pseudomonadati; phylum Pseudomonadota; class Gammaproteobacteria; order Enterobacterales; family Enterobacteriaceae; genus Klebsiella; species Klebsiella sp. 18074. The sequence goes on from NZ_CACSIS010000003.1 coordinate 42,056, forward strand.
GCTGGCAGGGCGGCGTGCTCTCCGGCCTGCTCGGCAGCATGATGATCGCCATCGCGCGCCAGGCGGGCGGCGGCTTTACGGATCTGCTGGAGCTTGAGATTTTCCTCGCCACCCAGTCGCTGCTGGGGATTGGCCTGGGTATCGCCATCAGCCGCCAGCAGCACCTGGCGCTCAATCTCGATCGCTACCGCCGCAGGCTCGAGCAGGAGCTGCAGACGCGGCGCGAGCTGACGGAAAAGCTGATCCACACGGAGGAGGATACCCGCAAGCATCTTGCCCGCGAGCTGCATGATGAAATCGGGCAGAACATCACCGCCATTCAGATCCAGTCGCAGCTGGTCAAACGGGCCGGCGGTACCGCCCTGGCGATTGAGGCCGCCGGGCAAATCAACGCCCTGGCCCAGCGCATTCACCACTCCACCCGCCAGCTGCTGCGCCAGCTGCGCCCCCCGGCGCTGGACGAGCTGTCGCTCAAGGAGGCGCTGCACCATCTGGTGAAGGAGTTCGCCTTTGCCGAGCGCGGAATTAACTGCCGCTTCGACTACCGGCTGGCGGCCCCGCCGGCCAACGAAACCCTGGTCTTTACCCTCTATCGCCTGCTGCAGGAGCTGCTCAACAACGTCAGCAAGCACGCCGGCGCCAGCGAGGTGGCGATCCTGCTTTGCCAGCAGGGCGACGGCCTGTACCTCGAGGTGCGGGATAACGGCAGCGGCCTTGGCCCGCAGAACACGCCGGGCTTTGGCATGCAGGGCATCCGCGAGCGCGTCCACGCCCTCGGCGGGGAGCTGACCCTGGAATCACGCGGCGGCACGCGCGTAATTGTTAACCTGCCCACATTTTCGTCACAAACACTTCGCTAACCAGGAAAAAGTCTTAGCCGCACCGGACTTTCTCTCATCCATTTTGCCTCGCGCTTTTATATCGTCAGCCTAAACGGAGAACGCCATGCCCGCACTGTCTGCTGCACAGATCGCTCAACGCTACCGGACCCAGCGCCCGAGGCTGCTGCTGTGCATGGTCATTGGCTACGCCGCGTTCTACCTGACGCGTAAAAGCATCAACTACGTGCTGCCGGTTTTGCAGCTGGATATGGGGCTGAGTAAAAGCGACATCGGGCTGATCGGCTCGCTGTTCTATCTGAGCTACGGCCTGTCGAAATTTGCCGCTGGATTGTGGCATGACGGCCACGGACAGCGGGCGTTTATGGGGATTGGCCTGCTGGCGACCGGCGTGCTGAACGTGCTGTTCGTGTTTAGTCACTCCCTGCCGGTGCTGCTGTTTATCTGGACGCTAAACGGCTTTTTCCAGGGATGGGGATGGCCGCCCTGCGCCCGGCTGCTCACCCACTGGTATTCGCGCAACGAACGCGGCTTTTGGTGGGGCTGCTGGAACACCTCCATCAATATCGGCGGGGCGATTGTGCCGCTGATTTGCGCCTTCGCCGCCCACTTTTGGGGCTGGCGGGCGGCGATGCTGGCGCCGGGGATCGTCAGCATCGTGCTCGGCATCTGGCTGACCACCCAGCTGCGGGGCACGCCGCAGGAGGAGGGGCTGCCGACGGTGGGCGAGTGGCGTAACGATCCGCTGGAGCTGCGCCAGGAGCTGCAGAGCCCGCCGATGGGTCTGTGGCAGATGCTGCGCACCACCGTGCTGCAGAACCCGATGATCTGGCTGCTGGGCGCCTCATACGTGCTGGTGTATCTGATCCGCATCGCGCTCAACGACTGGGGCAACATCTGGCTGGCGGAGAGCCACGGCGTCAACCTGCTGAGCGCCAACGCCACGGTCATGCTGTTCGAGGCCGGCGGCCTGCTCGGGGCGCTGTTCGCCGGCTGGGGATCGGATCTGCTGTTTAGCGGCCAGCGCGCGCCGATGCTCCTGCTGTTCACGCTGGGGCTCATGGTCTCGGTCGCCGCGCTGTGGCTGGCACCGGTGCATCACTACGCGCTGCTGGCGATGTGTTTTTTCAGCGTCGGCTTTTTTGTCTTTGGTCCGCAAATGCTCATTGGCCTTGCCGCCGTCGAGTGCGGGCATAAGCAGGCGGCGGGGTCGATCAGCGGTTTTCTCGGCATGTTTGCCTATCTGGGGGCCGCGCTGGCCGGCTGGCCGCTGTCGCAGGTTATTGAACGCTACGGCTGGTCGGGAATGTTCAGCTTGCTCTCGCTGGCCGCCGTACTGATGGGTTTATTACTGATGCCCCTGCTGATGTCGGGCGTCACCGTTTCACGCAATCACACAACATCCTGAAGGGCTGAATAATGAAAACAACGCTTCTCTCTACCCTCATTGCTTCCGGTCTCGCGCTCGCCGCCCTCACCGGCGCGGCGCAGGCTAAAGGTCGTTTGGTGGTCTACTGCAGCGCCACCAACGAAATGTGCGAAGCCGAAACCAAAGCGTTCGGCGACAAGTACGACGTTAAAACCTCGTTTATCCGCAACGGCTCCGGCAGTACCCTGGCGAAGGTGGACGCGGAGAAGAAAAACCCGCAGGCCGACGTCTGGTACGGCGGCACCCTCGATCCGCAGTCGCAGGCCGGCGAAATGGGGCTGCTGCAGCCGTATAAATCACCGAACCTCGAGCAGATCATGGAGAAATTCCGCGATCCGGCGAAGGTGAAGGGCAACCTCTCCTCGGCGGTTTACGTCGGGATCCTCGGCTTTGGCGTCAACACGCAGCGGCTGAAAGAGAAGAATCTGCCGGTGCCGAAATGCTGGAAGGATCTGACCAAAGCGGAATACAAAGGCGAGATCCAGATTGCCGATCCGCAGAGCTCGGGCACCGCCTACACCGCGCTGGCGACCTTCGTCCAGCTGTGGGGGGAAGATCAGGCGTTTGATTATCTGAAACAGCTCAACGCCAACGTTTCCCAGTACACCAAATCCGGCATTGCCCCGGCGCGTAACGCCGCCCGCGGCGAAACGGCGATCGGCATCGGCTTCCTTCACGACTACTCGCTGGAAAAAGAGCAGGGCGCGCCGCTGGAGCTGATCTCCCCGTGCGAGGGTACCGGCTATGAGATTGGCGGCGTCAGCATTCTGCAGGGCGCGCGCAACGCGGATAACGCGAAGCTGTTCGTTGACTGGGTGCTGTCGAAGGATGCCCAGGAGCTGGCGTGGAAGAAGGGAAAATCCTATCAAATCCTCACCAACACCACGGCGGAGACCTCGCCAAACTCGCTGAAGCTCGATGACCTCAAGCTTATCAGCTATGACATGGATAAGTATGGCTCAACGGAAGTCCGCAAAGCGCTCATTAACAAATGGGTTGCCGACGTGAAGATGGGTAAATAAGCCCGCGACAAGTGGTTATCGCCCGGCGTCCCCGTCGGGCCAACAGCACCCGGAAAACTTATGTCACACACATTAGCTCTTCATCCCGCGAAAAAACGGGATGCGGTATTCCTGTGGGTTTTACTCGGCTGGCTGGCGTTTGCCCTGCTGCCGGGCTGGAGCCTGGATTACGGCCTGCTGGAGTCGACGCGCGACGAGATCCTCGCCGCCTACGGCTGGTCGCAGGTCAACGTTAGCTGGCTGTGGTACCTGCTGCCGAGCCTGCTGCTGGTTCGCCCGCTGAGCGAAGCGCGCCGCGAGCAGCGGGCCCGCCACTATTTTGACGCCGGCTGGGCGCTGCTGTGCATGGCCTTTATCGTCATCAGCGCTACCGTCGAGGGCCGGGGCTTAGGCTACGCCGCCATCGTGCTGTTCGTGGCGCTGGGCGCCATCATGACCCTGGCGCTGACGCGCCTCGAGTGGCTGGGCGGCGACCGCTTTGTCATTGGCTCGCTGATTACCATCATCGCGCTGATCGGCATTTTTATCGTCTGGCCGAGCATCGCCATTTTTATCCCGATGTTCACCAACGCCGCCGGGGAGTTCGCGCCGCTGGCGTTCCTCAGCGTCCTCTCCCAGGCGCATATCGTGCAGGTCATTATCAACTCGATCCTGCTGTCGATTGCCGTCGGGATCGGCTGCACCTTCTTCGGCCTGGTGCTGGCGATTTACACCACCCGCATCGCGAAGCGCAGCGCCATCATCGGGCGCATTTTCTCGATTCTGCCGATCGTCACGCCGCCGTTCGTGGTGGGGCTTGGCGTCACGCTGATGATGGGGCGCTCCGGCTACGTGACCGAATTTATGGCGACCTGGTTCGGGCTGACCAACACCAACTGGCTGTACGGCTTTACCGGCATCTGGCTGGCGCAGGTGCTGGCCTTTACCCCGATGGCGTTTATGATCCTCGACGGCGCCATCAAGACCATCCATCCCTCGCTGGAGGAGGCGTCGTATACCCTGCGCGCCAGCCGCTGGCAAACCTTTAACGGCGTATTCGTCCCGCTGCTCAAGCCGGCGCTGGCGAACGCCTTCCTGATCGTTATCGTGCAGTCGCTGGCCGACTTCAGTAATCCGCTGGTGCTGGGCGGCAACTTCGACGTACTGGCGACACAGATCTACTTCTACATTACCGGCTCGCAGCTGGATTATCAGGCCGCCAGTACCCTCGGCGCGTTCCTGCTGCTGTTCTCGCTGCTGGTGTTCTGCGTGCAGTATATGTGGATTGGCAAGCGCTCCTACGTGACCGTTTCCGGTAAGTCCTACCGCGGCGACGTGCAGCCGCTGCCGGCGATGCTGGTGCGGGGCGTGGTGGCCCTGCTGGCGATCTGGATTGCGTTTAACGCCCTGCTTTACGGCAGCATTTTCTACGGCAGCTTCACCGCCAACTGGGGCGTGGACTACACCCTGACGTTGGATAACTTTATTAAGCTGTTTGGCCAGGGGATGAGCGACGGCGCGTGGCCTTCGCTGCTCGATACCCTGCTGTACGCCGGGATTGCGGCGCCGATCACCGCCGGCTTCGGCCTGCTGATCGCCTGGGTCGTGGTGCGCCAGCAGTTCAGGGGCAAAAAGACCATTGAGTTTACTACCATGCTGTGCTTCGCGGTTCCCGGCACCGTGGCGGGGGTGTCGTACATTCTGGCCTTCAACAGCGCGCCGGTTTATCTCACCGGCACGGCGGCGATTGTGATTATGTCGATGGTGATGCGCAACGTGCCGGTCGGCATTCGCGCGGGCATTGCCGGCCTCGGCCAGATCGATAAATCGCTGGATGAGGCCTCGCTGAGCCTGCGCGCCGGGAGCCTACGCACCATTACCCATATCCTGCTGCCGCTGCTGCGCCCGGCTATTTTGTCGGCGCTGATTTACAGCTTTGTGCGCGCCATTACCACCGTCAGCGCGATTGTCTTCCTCGTCACGCCGGATACCCGGGTGGCAACGGCCTACATTCTCAACCGGGTAGAAGACGGTGAATACGGCGTGGCGATCGCCTACGGCTCCATTCTGATAGTCGTGATGCTGGCGATTATTTTCCTCTTTGACTGGCTGATCGGCGAGGCGCGAATCTCCCGCTCAAAAGCCAAAAATCAGGCGTAATTCTATGACTCAAAAACATTTCGTTGAGCTGCGCAACGTCGGCAAGCGCTTTGGCGATAACACCGTTATCGAAACCATTAACCTTGCCATTCCGCAGGGGCAGATGGTGACGCTGCTCGGCCCGTCCGGCTGCGGGAAAACCACGGTGCTGCGGCTGGTGGCTGGGCTGGAAAAGCCCACCAGCGGGCAGATTTTTATCGATGGCGAAGACGTCACCCACCGCTCTATCCAGCAGCGCGATATCTGCATGGTGTTCCAGTCCTACGCGCTGTTCCCTCATATGTCGCTGGGGGAGAACGTCGGCTATGGTCTGAAGATGCTCGGCGTATCGCGCAGCGAGACAAAAGCGCGGGTGAAAGAGGCGCTGGCGATGGTCGACCTGGAGGGCTACGAGGATCGCTTTGTCGATCAGATCTCCGGCGGCCAGCAACAGCGCGTGGCGCTGGCCAGGGCGCTAATCCTCAAGCCGAAGGTGCTGCTGTTTGACGAGCCGCTGAGCAACCTTGACGCCAACCTGCGCCGCAGCATGCGGGAGAAGATCCGCGAGCTGCAAAAACAGTTCAATATTACCTCGCTGTACGTCACCCACGATCAGAGCGAGGCCTTTGCGGTCTCCGATACGGTGCTGGTGATGAACAAAGGCAGCATCATGCAGATTGGCTCGCCGCAGGATCTCTACCGTCAGCCGGCTTCGCGCTTTATGGCCAGCTTTATGGGCGACGCGAACCTGTTCCCGGCCAGCTTCAGCGCCGAGAGCGTGGAGATCCACGGCTACCGTCTGCCGCGCCCGCCGCACTTTACCGCCAGCGGAAGCGGCACCGTTGGCGTCCGCCCGGAGGCGATTACCCTCAGCCAGCAGGGGCTCGAGAGCCAGCGCTGCGTCATCCGCCACGTGGCCTATATGGGGCCGCAGTACGAGGCGATCGTTGAGTGGCACGGCCAGCAGATTTTGCTGCAAATCAACGCCACCCGTCTGCAGCCCGACGTCGGGGAGAGCTACTACCTGCAGATTCATCCCTACGGGATGTTTATGTTACAGGATGCCGCATAGGAGTCGGCGCCCTGCTTAGCCGCAGGGGGCCGCTGCCGTTCGACGACGGCGCAAAATCAAGATCCCTGTTTATCCTCCTTTCCCGCCGTAGACCCTGCCAACCCTACATTTATCCCGGTTTTAATCACGCTATCCCACCGCCGCTGGCTATCCATTTATGCTGAATGGATATTCATTAACATTATGTTTATAAACAATAAAATTGTATTAATTTCCGAGATGGCAATGTCAACAGTATTCCTGGCTCAACCAACTTAAAATCTATAAAAGTAGACGTTTGTCGACTTTTCATCTAAAAAGTCTGAGTGAGGGGCTAGACAAAACCACCATCCGGTTATCAAATGGTTAAATAATATTAAATTTTAAGTAAATGATTGGCCAAATGAAAAAATGGTCAACGCGTTTTCCGCGAATTACAAGCGCTTCGGCGCACCTTATTGGGAGAAGTTATGCATTCCTCTGTTAATAAAAACGAAAGTCGGACCTTCTTTGGTCATCCCTATCCGCTAGGGTCGCTGTTTTTTACCGAAATGTGGGAGCGATTCTCTTTTTACGGCATTCGCCCGCTTTTAATCCTGTTTATGGCCGCCACCGTCTATGACGGCGGAATGGGGCTGGCGCGCGAAAACGCGTCGGCAATCGTCGGCATCTTCGCCGGCAGCATGTACCTCGCGGCGCTGCCGGGCGGCTGGCTGGCGGACAACTGGTTGGGTCAGCAAAAGGCCGTCTGGTACGGCTCGATTCTGATTGCGCTCGGCCATCTGTCGATTGCCCTCTCTGCGTGGATGGGCGACACCCTGTTCTTTATCGGGCTGATGTTTATCGTGCTCGGTTCCGGCCTGTTTAAGACCTGTATCTCGGTGATGGTCGGCACGCTGTATAAGAAGGGCGACGCGCGCCGCGACGGCGGATTCTCGCTGTTCTATATGGGCATCAATATGGGCTCGTTTATTGCCCCGCTGATCTCCGGGTGGCTTATCAAATCCCACGGTTGGCACTGGGGCTTTGGCATCGGCGGTATCGGGATGCTGGTGGCGCTGGTTATCTTCCGCCTGTTCGCTGTTCCGGCCATGAAGCGCTACGACAGCGAAGTGGGCCTCGACTCCACCTGGAACAGCCCGGTGGCGAAGAAAAACGGCGTCGGCGCCTGGCTGCTGGCGCTGGCGGTTGGGGTTGTGGCGGTGATTGTCCTGATTGCCCAGGGCGTTATCGTGGTTAACCCCGTGGCGGTTGCCAGCATCCTGGTGTACGTCATTGCGGCGTCGGTGGCGCTGTACTTTATCTATCTGTTCGCCTTTGCCGGCCTGACCCGCAAAGAGCGCGCTCGCCTGCTGGTGTGCTTTATCCTGCTGGTCTCCGCCGCCTTCTTCTGGTCGGCCTTCGAGCAGAAGCCGACGTCGTTTAACCTGTTCGCCAACGACTACACCAACCGCACCATCGGCAGCTTCGAAATTCCGGCGGTATGGTTCCAGTCGATTAACGCCCTGTTTATCATTCTGCTGGCGCCGGTATTCAGCTGGGCATGGCCGGCGATGGCGCGTAAAAACGTCCGCCTGAGCAGCATCACCAAGTTCGTTATCGGTATTCTCTGCGCCGCCGGCGGCTTCGGCCTGATGATGCTGGCCGCTGAGAACGTGCTGAGCAGCGGCGGGGCGGGCGTATCGCCGCTGTGGCTGGTGGGCAGTATTCTGATGCTGACGCTGGGCGAGCTGTGCCTAAGCCCGATTGGCCTGGCGACCATGACCCTGCTGGCGCCGGAAAGAATGCGCGGTCAGATGATGGGGCTGTGGTTCTGCGCCAGCGCGCTGGGTAACCTGGCCGCCGGCCTGATCGGCGGTCACGTCAAGGCCGACCAGCTGGATATGCTGCCGGATCTCTTCGCCCGCTGCTCGATTGCGCTGCTGATCTGCGCCGCCGTACTCTGCGTGCTGATCGTTCCCGTGCGCCGGATGCTGGAAAATACCCGCGGCAAAAGCGCCGGGGAGCCGGCGGCTAACGCCTGACGGTAAAAGCATTGTTATCCTGTAAACCGGCGCGCGATGCGCCGGTTTTTTTTCGCCCGAACTCTGCCGACGGGCTTACGCCTCCCGCCGCGTGCAGCGGTAAATGAGCGGCACGGCAAAGGCGTACAGCACCACCACCGACAGCCAGATGGCCCCGGGCCACCACGTCCTGAGGGCGAAATAGAGCGACGAAAAGGCCAGCGGCGCGACGATCGACGCCAGGCTGACGGTGGAGGCCAGCACCCCCTGCAGCTGCCCCTGCTGGTCGTCGTTGACCTGGCGGGTGGCCAGCGCCTGCAGGGCGGGCATCCCGATCCCGCCGAGGGCGATCAGCGGCATCACCGCAAAGACGATCCAACCCTGCTGGGCCAGCGACAGGATAATCAGCGCCGCGCTGGTGCTGGCGATGCCGCAGAGAATGGCCCCGCGCTCGCCGAGCCGGCGGGTTGCCGGGCCGGGCAAAAAGGCCTGCGCCAGCATCTGGCACACGCCGAATGCGCCCAGCGACAGGCCGACCCACAGCCCGTTCCAGTGAAACATATCCTGTCCCCACAGCGTCCAGCAGGTGCCGTAGACCTCCCCGGTGGCGCTTAAGAAGAAGAACACCAGCGCGATGCTGAGCAGCCCTTTGACTGAGAATAGCCAGCGCATGGGCCGCAGGGGATTGAGCTCGGCGAGCGTCATTTTGCGCTTCGCCGGCCGCCGCGACACCTTCAGGGCCAGCAGCGCCAGCAGGAAATTCGCGCCGTTCAGCACTGCGGCCACGATGAACGGCAGGCGCAGGGCGTAATCGCCGAGCACGCCGCCGAGCACCGGGCCGATAATAAACCCCGCGCCGAAGGTGGCGTTGAACAGCCCGAAGCGGCCGGCGCGCTTTTCCGCCGGCGTCACGTCCGTCAGCCACGCCATCGCCACCGAAAGGTTGGCGCTGGTGAGGCCAGCGATGGCCCGCCCGAGCAGCAGCGGCCAAAGATGGCTGGAAAAGGCCATCAGCAGGTAGTTGATCGCCGCCCCGGCCAGCGAAATCAGCAGTATCGGGCGGCGGCCGAAATTATCGCTGAGCGCGCCGAGCAGGGGGGCGAAAATAAACTGCATCAGGGCGTACAGCGCCGCCAGAATGCCGATGTAGGGGGCGATATCGCCGGTATGGACCACCTCTTTAAGCAGCTGCGGCAGCAGCGGAAAAATCAGCCCGATGCCGACGGCATCGAGCCAGATGGTGATAAAAATGACGCTCAGGGTTCTGTTCATGGTCGGCTCAACGCGGGGCGCGACGCATAGGGGGTATCCTGCGCGGCGGCGCGGGCGGCGTGAAAGCCGCGCTCGAGGATCGCGAGAAAGCGCTCGCGTACGACGTCGGCGGGCTGCTCCCGCTGCAGGCGCAGCGCGTCGCTGTAGGCAATGCGCCAGCCGTTGAGCACGATGCTGGCGATCAGCTGCGCCAGCGGATCGTACGCCGGCCGCTGAAGGCGCGACGCGAGCATGGCGCCCAGCGCCTGGGTCAGGAGAGCAAACTGCTCAAGGGCGTAGGACTGCAGCGACGGGCTGGCCTCAACGCCCTGCCAGAACGCCGCCACCCGCCGATCCATTCTGACCAGAGGATGCTGCTGGCTCATCAGCTCCTCGGCCAGCGCTTCCAGCACCGCGATCGGCGCCCGCTGGGGATGCCGATCGAACGCCTGCTGCAGCAGCTGGTGGACTTCGTCGATGCGATCGAAGTAGAGCTCTTCTTTACGCGGGAAATAGTTAAACACGGTCATTTTCGAGACGCCGGCCGCGGCGGCAATATCGGCAATGGTGACGTTATCAAAACCGTGCTGAATAAACAGTTCGGTAGCGGTATTGGAGAGCTGCTGGCGCGTAAGGCGCTTTTTTTGCTCGCGCAGCCCCTCGGCATGCTGGTGGGTATTCACGTATTCGCTCCGTCGTACCGATGTGGATAATTTTATGTCGGGTAAAATATTATTATCGATATAAAATTAAGTCCAGCGCTATGATGCATAACCGGAGGGCGTGCGGGTGAAGTGAAGCGAATGAAGTAAAAGGTTAAGCAGAAATTCAGCGGGAAATTAAGACGGCAAAAGGCGTGCGGACTGAAGGAGAGGGCGAGCCGAACCGCGCGGTGAACGCGGCCCGGCGTCAGGATTTAGCGGTAGACGATGCCGCCGTCGATGAGGATCGCCTGACCGGTAACGTAGTCAGAGTCCGGGCCGGCGAGATAGGAGACCAGGCTTGCCACGTCGTCCGGCGTTTCGGCACGGCCCAGCGCGATGCCCTCCACGTATTTCTTGTAGGTTTCACCTACCGGCGCGCCGGTGATCTCGGAGAAACGCTTGTCGATCTCGGTCCACATGCCGGTACCAACAATCCCCGGACAGTAGGCGTTTACCGTGATGCCGCGGCTGGCGTACTCTTTGGCCGCCGCCTGGGTCAGCGCGCGTACCGCAAATTTGGTGGCGGAGTAGATCCCCAGCAGAGCGAATCCATCGTGCCCGGCAATGGAGCATGCGTTGATGATTTTACCTTTCTGCTGACGGTCGATGAATTTTTTCGCCGCGGCCTGAATGCCCCACAGGGTGCCCTGGACGTTGATACGCATGATGCGATCGACCTCTTCCGGGGTCACGTCGGCCAGCGCCTGCACCTGAGCAATCCCGGCGTTGTTCACGATAATATCGAAGCCGCCCAGCTGCTTCTCCGCTTCGTCAATCGCGGCGTAAACCTGATCGCGGTCGGCGATATTGGCGACGAAGGTGGCCGCCTTGCGGCCCAGGGCCTCAACCTCAGCGGCGACGGCGGCAATCCCTTCCGGGTTGACGTCGACGAGCATCAGCGATGCGCCATCTTTAGCCAGACGTAAAGCAATCCCGCGGCCAATGCCCTGACCCGCGCCGGTGACCAACGCCACTTTATTTTCGATAGCCATTCTGTACTCACCTTGAGCTAATTAATAAACGACGGCTGCCCGATGCGTTGTGGGCCCGGTGCGGGAAGGGCGCAGCGGGCCAGAGGAGCATCAGCAGCAGAGAATGGCACTACTCTATAGCGGCGGATAAACGTGGCCTACCCCCCAGCTGGGGGGGCGCAGTGATGAAAAGCTGGAGCGCGCTCGGATATCGCAGCGATGCCTTGGTTCAACCGCCTCTCCTTGGGTACACTCGGGGAATGGACTGGCTGAAAAGGTAACGGCACGATGGAATTTTTGCCCGCAACGGATGACTCACTGAGTGAATGTGTTCCCGAAGAGCCTTTGGGCTTTACGCGCCAGCTGCCGCTTATCGCCACCCGCTTTACACCGCCTCGCTCACCCGGTTCGCTGCAGCTGCGCGACCGTCTGCTGCGGCGCCTGGACGCCGCCACCGGCAGCGCGCTGACGCTGGTGTACGCCCCGGCCGGGTTTGGCAAAACGACCCTGCTGGCCCAGTGGTACCACCATCGCCAGCAGCAGGGGGACGCCCTGGCCTGGCTGAGCATGGATGAAGACGACGGCCCGCCGGCGCTGTTTATGCGCTATCTTCAAGCGGCGCTGGCGCCCCTGTGGCAAGGGTGGAGCCCGGCCTTTCTCCGCCAGGCCGATGACGGCCCGGCGGCCGATCTCCGGCTGTTTCTGGCGGAGCTGGTGAACCAGCTGCACCGCTGCCCGCACCCGCTGTATCTCATCATTGACGACTACCAGAATATCTCCCACCCGGCGATCCACTCCGGGCTCAGTTGGCTGCTGAACCACGCCCCTGCCGCTCTGCACCTGATTATCGGCAGCCGCTGCCAGCCGACTCTCGCGCTCGGCCGGCTGCAGATGCAGGATCAGCTGGTGGAGGTGGACGATAGTGAGCTGCGCTTTAACGTCGGCGAAGCCAGCGCCTATTTTTCCGCCGCGCTGGCGCCGGGGTTTAGCCAGCAGGAGATCCCCCGGCTGCTGGCCCTGACGGAGGGCTGGGTCGCCGGGATGAAAATGGCTACCTTATCCAGCGGCCCCGCCCACTCCCACCCGGCGGCGGGCGGGCTGAACGCCGGCTCGCGCTCAATTGCCCGCTATCTTGACGAAGTTATTTTTGCCCCCTTGCCCTCCGAGGTGCTCGAGTTTCTCCTGCAAACGTCGGTGCTCAACCGCCTGCATCCGTCGCTGTGCGACGCTGTCACCGGCAAAGCCAACGGCGAGGCGATGCTGGCATGGATTGCGCAGCGCAACCTGTTTCTTTCCGCCCTCGACGAGGGCGGGCTGTGGTTTCGCTACCATCCGCTGATGCGCGACGCGCTGCTCTCTCGCCTGCAGCGCGGCGGCGAGGGGGATATTCACCGGCTGCACGAGCGCGCAGGCGCCTGGTTTGCCGGGCAGCAGCTGTGGGCGGAGGCGATCCGCCACGCCCTCGCCGCCGGTAAGGGCGGCGCCGGGCACGCAGAGGCCGGGGCACAGTCGCTGGCGGAAGAGGGGGACATCGACACGATGGTGCGTTGGATCCGCTACCTGCCGGCGGACCTCGACCCTTCGCGCATCGATCTGCAGATTAACCTCGCCTGGGCGCTGGCGCACCGCTTTCGCTTTCAGGATGCCCGCCAGCTGCTGGACGCGCTCGAAACCCTGGCGGCGGCCAGCGGCGAAGCATTAGCCCACATCTCGTGGGTCAAGCTGCGGGTGGTGCGGGCGATTTGCGAAGCTTTTGCCGAAAATATCCCGCAGAGCATTGCCATCGTTGAGCCGCTGCTGCGGGAGGTGCCCTGCGGCGACGTGTGGGTCGATGGCCTGGTGTGCAACATTCTCAGCTACTGCCATCTCGCCAACTCCCGGCCGCAGCAGGCCCTCGACGTGCAGCAGCGGGTATCCGGGGCGCGTGAGGCCAGCCGCAACCTGTTCGTCGGCGTGTATCGGGCCTTCGTCATGGCCCAGGGCTACCTGCGCCAGGGCAATCTGGCGGAGGCCGAGCGTCAGGCCAGCCGGGCGCTGGAGGCTGCGGAACGGCAGACCGGCGCCCGCTCCAGCAGCGGCGCGACGCTGGCGCCGATCCTCGCCGAAATCGCCTGGGAGCAGGGGGAGACGCAGCGCATTGACGCGCTGCTGACGCTGCGTCTGGAGACGATCGATGATTTTTGCCCGCCGGACGGCTTCAGCCGCTGCTATATCGTGCTGGCGAGGCGGGCGCGCCTCGACGCCCGTCCGGAGGAGGCGGAGTCTCTACTGCTGCATGCCGAAGGGCTGGCGGTCCAGCGCGGCTGGCTGCGGGCGCAGGCGCCGCTGCTGGCCGAACGCATCAGCCAGCGGCTGCAGGACGGCGACACCTCCGCCGCCGAAGCGCTGCTCTCCGGGCTGCAGGCGCTGGCCGGCGACGCGGACAAAAGCGACGTGGCGCACGCCTCTCTGGCCCTAAGCCACTGCCGGGTGCTGATGGCGAAAGGGGAAGCGACGGCGGCGGCGCAGCGGCTCGATACGCTGGCGGCCGAGCAGGAGCGCTGCGGGGAGTGGCTGTTCTCCGTACGCCTGCGGCTGCTGCAGGTCCGGGCCCTGTGGCAGGCGAATGCCCTGGAGCAGGCCGTGGCGGTTGGCGTTCCCGCGCTGCGGCGGGCAATGCGCCAGAAGCTGCTGCGCAGCCTGCTGGACGGCGGCCCGGCACTGGCGTCGTTGCTGCAGCTGATCGCTAAACGCGGCGCGGCGGGAACGGAGTTCAGCGCCGACCTGACCCGGCTGCTGGCGCAGTTTGCCGCCGCCGGGATCCCGCTCAGCGCCGGACGCGCCGCGCCGCCAGACGTACGCCTAACCGAGCGGGAGCGGCAAACCCTGCGCCTGATTGCCGAGGGCTACTCGAATAAGGGGATGGCGCGGGAGCTGGGGATTTCGGCGGAGACCGTCAAATGGCACCTCAAGCAACTGTACGAAAAGCTGCAGGTCAGCGGCCGCATTCAGGCGCTCAACCAGGCGCGCGAGTGGCAGCTGCTAAGCTAAGGGCGCGGTTACTTCTGCGGGGCCGCGTTCGCCGCCCCGCCTTTATTACTTCTGGTATTACTTCTCGCTAACTTCCGCCAGCGGGCTGCGATAGTCGCCGCCCAGCGCCTTGATCAGCGTAACGTCGGTGCTCAGGCGCTGGGCCTGGATATCCAGCAGCATCAGCTGCTGGGCGATGGCCGGCCGACGCGCTTCCTGGGCGGCATAATAGCTGAGCAGCCCGCGCTGATAGTGCGCGCTGGCGCTGTGGGTGGTGGCCATGGCGGCGGTCACCTTCAACTGCTGGAGCGCCACCTGCTGGTTGAGATCGTTGAGCTGGCTGGAGCTTATCGCCACGTCGCGAACGGCGTCGAGGACGGCCTGGTTGTACTGCTTGATCAGGATATTGCTGGCGGTGCGCACCGAACGCAAATTGGCGTTCAGACGCCCGCCGTCAAAGATCGGCAGATAGAGGCCGGGCAGCAGGTTGATCTGCTGGAATGATGATTTAAACAGATCCCCGACGCTCAGCGCGTTATATCCCCAGAAGGCCTTGATATCGAAGTGCGGGTAGAACGCCGCCTTTGCCGCATCGACCTGGCTTAGCGAGGCGGTGACGTAGCCGCGCAGCGCCTGCAGGTCCGGGCGGCGGGCCAGCAGCTCGAAGGAGAGCGAATCGGGAAGCGTCTCCTGCAGCGTCGGCAGCGGCACCGGGTGGATCTCCGGCATGCTGTGGGCGTCGGCGCCGATCAACGCGCGCAGGGTTTCGCGATACTGGGTGAGGGTGCCTTTAGCGGTAATCGTCTGCTGCTGCGCCGCCAGCAGCTCGGCCTGGGCGTTGGCGATATCGACGCTATCCTCCACGCCCCGGCGGGTGCGGTGCTCGTGCGCCTGCACCGACAGGCGGGAAATCTCTTCCAGCTGGTTGAGCAGCGCAATTTTCTGGAAGGTGGCCTGCATCGCGAAGTACAGCTGCGCCACGCTGCTGGCGAGATCCAGCTCGATACCGGCGGTTTCCGCCTGGCGCGCGTTTTTCTCGCCGATGGCCGCCGCGACGCGGGCGCGGTCGGCGCCCCAGAGATCGATATTCAGCGTGGCGCCGACGCCTACCGTATTCAGGGTGTACCAGGGACCGTTTTTATCGACCGGCAGAGAGTAGGAGTAGGGCCAGGTGAACTGCTTGTTGGTCACCCGCAGGCGGTTTTGCGCCGCCACCGCGGTGGCCTGCACGCCCATTGCCGACTGCGCCAGCTCTACCGTCGACTGCGATTGCGAAATGCGCAGCCGGGCGGCCTGCATGGTTGGGGAGTTCTGCAGGGCGCGGTTCACCAGCATGTTGAGCTGGGCATCGTCATAGCCTTCCCACCATCTGGCCGCCGGCCAGCCGCTGTTCGCCAGATGAATCACCTGCGCGAGCTCCGCCTGCTGCGGGTTAACTATCCTGACCTGCGCGGGCTCATCCTGAATCAGCGCGCACCCGGCGAGCAGGACGAAGGCGAGGGGTGAGTAGCGCAGGTAGCGTGCTGCGGTGTCCATTTTTCTCATGACTTATCTGCCTGTCGCGGAAGATCGGAAGGTGCGGACGACCACGTCGGTAACGTCGTCAGTAGTGTCGCCAGAGGCGGACCAAAGGGGTTGAGCGGATCCGGATGGAGCCCGCGGGGCGGCTCCGGGGCGGCCTGCTGGCACTCGATATCCTCGGCGTAGGCCTGGAGCTGCGCGGCGCTGCGCTGGAGGAAATCATCCCCCGGCGCGGCGTACAGCTGGTAGCCTTCGCTTAAGCGCACGATCTCCTGGGCCCTGAGCCAGGTCGCTTTGACCGGCCAGGTTTTGGCCTCCGGATGCGGATGGGCCCAGGCGTTGAGCGGCTCGGCCGCCACCCGATGCATCAGCGTTTCGGCGCCGTTCAGGGAGTGAAACAGCGGCACCAACCTGACCTCATCATCCCCGGCGCGCAGGTAGCCGGCAATCTGCCGGTAGAGCTGCGCGAGGCGCGATTTCAGCGGCAGGGCTTCGCTATCCGGCCACAGGTAGAGGTGGACGATCGAAGAGACCAGCACTCCGAGAAGGATGCCGATAACCCGATCGCGCAGCTCGGTGAGATTGGTCAGCGGCCCGAACCAGCTGAGAAACGCCAGCGAAAAGGTAAAGCCTATCTGGATCCCTGCGTAGGCGATGCGCTCCGAGCCGGCGGCAATCCACGCCGACAGCGCCATCACCGGGAGGGTCATTGCCAGCAGCCCGACGATGGATTCGGTGTGCGGCTGAACGTAGACGATCATCAGCAGCGCCAGCAGGGTGGCGAGCAGGGCGCCGCCGATGCGCAGCCAGGTTTTCTGCAGGGTTGCCCCCAGCCCCGGCTGGGCAACAATCACGCAGCTCAGCATAATGGTGTGGATACCCTGCCAGTCGGCGGCGGTATAAAAAACGTAGCACAGCAGGGTCGCCAGCAGCGTTTTGAGGGCGAAGTGCAGGTAGGCCGGATTGGTCCACGCATCGGGCAGCAGCAGCGGGGCCTTTTCCTCTTCCCCGGTCGGCAGCGCAACCGCTTCGCCGCGGGCCAGCTTGCCCAGGGTGGCGGCCATCTCCTGGAGAATTACGCCATTGGCGCTATCCCGGACGACGATCTCTGGCCGCGCGGGCAGGGCGTCGGCGCGCAGGTTCTCCGCCAGCGCCGAGAGCGCGGCGGAGAGCTGCTGGCGCTCGGTGGGATGGTCATCCCCTGGCTGAAGCAGCGCGGCAAGGTGATAGCAGTGCAGCGCGGCGGCCATCAGCGATTGCCACCCCCGCGGGTCGGCGGCCATCTCCGGGCTGGAGCGGGTAGCCTGCTTATAGAGGGCGTTTAGCTGGGCAAAGTTTTCGGCGATCTCTTTAAACGTCGGCTGGTTTTTCAGCGGCCCCGGCTGCTCGAGGAGCTGCGCAACCTGGCGCAGCAGGACGACGATCCGCGCCTTGAGCTGGTAGCCGGGAAACGCCTGCTGAAAACAGGCGTTAACCAGCAGGGTGACCACAATGGCGGTATTAATAACCACCCACAGCCACAGCAGCAGGCGCACCAGAATCTCGCTCTGGCTGGTCATCGACGGGAAGGTTTGCGCGTAGATAACCACCAGCGCCACCACGAAGAAGGCCATCCCCAGCTTGCCCAGCACCCGCATCAGGTAGATCGCGCCGAAAAACAGGAATACCGAGGCCACCAGGCGGATCAGCGGATAATCATAGGTCCATTTGATGATCAGCAGCACGCTGCCCAGCGCCACGCTGACGGTGATAAAAAACACCACGCTCACCAGCTTGATCATCAGCACGTTCGGCTGGCTGACGTAAAACACCACGATCAGCGCGACGGCCAGAAAGGGGATCTGCAGGGTCATAAACAGGACGATCAGCACCGCGCAGCTCAGCGTCAGGCGCAGGGTATAGTTGGCCCGACCCGGCACATCGCGGAGTTCCCGGCTCAGAAACGACCACAGGTTCTGCATGCCGCCCCCTTACTGCGGCTGAAGCACGGCGCTGGCGGAGGCGCCCATGCGGAACAGTTCAGGATCGGGATCTTTGACGGCGATTTTAACCGGGAAGCGCTGGGAAACGTGGACCCAGTTGATGCTCTTCTGAATAATCGGCAGGCCTTCAATCACGCTCCCGCCTTCGGGCAGCACCCCTGAGCCCACGGAATCCACCACCCCAGAGAAGGTTCTGTCGTGGTTGGTCATCACGGTAACCCGCGCCGGAACGCCCGGGCGGACGTTTTTAAGATCGGTTTCGCGGAAGTTGGCGATCACGTACCAGCGGTCGTCATCCATTAGGGTAAACACCGGCTTGAGCGCCGAGGCGTACTGGCCGACGGTGGTTTTCAGCGCCACCACCACGCCGTTGAAGGGGGCATGGACTTCGGTAAATTCAAGATGCAGCTCCGCCAGCGCAATCTGCGCCAGGATCCCCGCCCGCTGGGCAACCATCGCGTCTACGCCGGAGACGGCGGCGGAGGCCTGCTTCGCCTGCAGCAGCGTTGCCTGCAGCTCGGCGCGGGCGGCCTTTTCCGCGGTTCTCGCCTGGTCGAGATCTTCCTGCGAGGCAAAGCCCTGCGGCACCAGCGGTTCGAGGCGGGTACGGGAAGAGGTGGTCTGCTTAACCAGCGCCCTGGCGCGCTCGACGGCGGCGGCCACCGACTGGGCGTTGTACTCCTGGGCCTTAACCGTACGTTGGGTCAGCATGATTTGCGCATCCAGCGTCGTCAGCCGGGCTTTGGCGTCGTCGAGCATCGCCTGGTAGGGGCGCGGATCGATGCGGAACAGCAGATCGCCTTTCTTCACCCGCTGGTTGTCGCGGATCGGCATCTCGACGATCCGCCCGCTCACCTCCGGCACCACGTCAATGGTGTCGGTATAGACGTAGGCGTCGTTGGTAGCCGGCGAGGTCTGGAGCTGCCAGATAACCACAATAAGCGCCACGATCGCGGCGAGGACGAGGGCCAGCAGGGGCCACTTTTTCCGTAATACGCTTGGGCTAGAGTTTGTCATAGCGGCTTAGTTAACAAAGAAGAGGAACCACAGGATCGTGGCGAACAGGAACATCAGCGCCAGGTAGCTGAAGACCAGCGGCGAAAATCGCGACTGCCAGCCCCGGCGGACGATCAGGATATGGCAGGGAATGAGTAAAAATACGCCGCCCAATAAACAGAAGAACCAGCCGGGAAATGCGGCACCTAATACCGGGATCGCCGGTGATAAAGAGCAGCCGGAAATTAAGGGCGCGGTTAATAATAGTACCGGCGGAGCCAGCTTCGCTATACGATTCAAGGGAGGATACCTGCGCGCTCATATCATTGTGGAGTGAGTTTAATCGGCCTGAAGGGTAATTAAAAGCCGCTCGGCAGACTAAAAACCTATATTCCTGGCGCCGGTTGAGCTTAGGTTTTACATAGTGGATGAATATAAACGCATTTATTTTGCATTAACCGCGGTAGCGGTCGAGAAAATAGGGGCGAAGGGTTTCTGCTGCTGCCCGTAGTCAGCGCCTTCCACCAGGACTATGCTTAGGGTCTGAACAATAAAAACAATGGGCAATGTCATGGATAAGGAACTACTGGACGCGGGGTTTCGCGCCTACAGGGGAGAGAAAATCGATGTCTACTTCAATACGGAAATCTGCCAGCACTCGGGGAATTGCGTACGCGGTAGTGCGAAGCTCTTCAATCTGAAACGTAAGCCGTGGATCGTGCCGGACGAGGTGGATGCCGCCACGGTCGTGCGCGTCATCGATACCTGCCCGAGCGGCGCCCTGAAGTATCGCCAAAAATAAGTGAGGACCTGATGGAAATACTGGAAGGCCACAACAAGTTTTACGTTAACGACGACGAGGGCAATCAGGTCGCCGAAATTGTCTTTGTCCCCACCGGTGAGCATCTCAGCATTATTGAACATACCGACGTCGACGAGAGCCTGAAAGGGCAGGGCGTGGGTAAAAAGCTGGTGTCGAAGGTGGTGGAAAAAATGCGCGGCGAGCAGCGTAAAATTATCCCGCTATGTCCGTTTGCTAAACACGAGTTTGATAATACCCGCGAATACGATGATATCCGTGCCTGATATAAATGCGCCGGCTTTTGCCGGCGCTAAATGTTAGGCGAGAAGCGCAGATGCACTGATCTCTTTTCTGGCGCTTATTTCGTTGAGAAAGAACTTAGCCAGAATTTTTACCGCAGCCGCGCGCGTCAATATTATTTCGGCAGCCTGTTTTCGGCTTCGCGCATAAGGTACCTCGCATCTTTGCTATCAGCGGCCGCCTTCATTTTCCAGCTTCTGCCGTTTGCGCAGATGCGGGAAAATGGTCATCCATATCGCCACCACCACCAGCGTGCCAATCCCGCCGAGTGCCGCGGCCGGTACGGCGCCCATCCACGCCGCCAGCAGGCCGGACTCAAACTCGCCAAGCTGGTTCGAGGTATTGATGAAGATGGCGTTTACCGCGTTCACGCGGCCGCGCATATCATCCGGCGTATCCAGCTGCACCAGCGCGCCGCGAATAACCATGCTTACCATATCGAACCCGCCGAGCGCGGCCAGCGCCAGCAGGGAGAGCCACAGCTTCGTCGAGAGCGCAAACACCAGCGTCGCCAGGCCAAAGCCGGCCACCGAGGCGAACATGATCAGGCCCACGTTCTTCTCCAGCTTGTTGCGGCTGAGCCAGATACCCACCAGCAGCGCGCCGACCGACGGCGCTCCGCGCAGCATCCCCAGGCCCCAGGGGCCGGTGTGCAAAATATCCTGGGCGAAGATCGGCAGCAGCGCCGTCGCCCCCCCGAGGAGCACGGCAAACAGATCGAGCGAGATCACGCCCAGGACGTCTTTTCTCTCGCGGATAAAATGGACGCCGGCAAACAGGTTCTTGAGGTTCATCGGCAGGCGGGTTTGCGGCGGCCGCTCGTAGCGCAGCCGGCTCACCAGCACAATCGAGAACAGATAGAACAGGGCGGAGACGCCGTAGACCACTTCCGGACCGGCGACGTACAGCAGGCCGCCCAGGGTTGGGCCGATAATCACCGCCGCCTGTCCCCCAACGGAGCTGGCCGCCATCGCGCGGGCGAGGATCGGCGGCGGCACCAGCGCCGGCAGCATCGAGGTGATCGCCGGCCACTCCAGCGCTTTTGCCACCGAGATTAAGAAGACCAGCCCCCAAATCTCAATTTTGTCCGCCCAGTGTAGCAGCGTCAGCGCCACCAGCCCGAGTAGCGCCGCCCATTCGATGAACTGGCCTAGCAGCACAATGCGCCGGCGATCGAACTGATCCGCGAGGTGTCCGGCGGGCAGGGCCAGCAGCACTGAAGGGAGAAACTGCATCAGGCCGATCATCCCCAGCGCCATCGCGCTGTGGGTAATGGCGTAAATTTGCCAGCTAACGGCAACCGAGAACATCTGAAAGCCAAACGATGAACAGGTGCGCGCCAGCCAAAAGGTGACGAACGACCCGTGCCGCAGGAGAGAATCTTCCGCTGCGGATACCTGTGAACCCATAGTCTTATCCCATTCAAAGTCAATATTCCGGCCAGCATCTTTGTGCCGGCCTGGTGAGGCGCCCGTAACGGGCGCTTCTTATCTTTTTTGCACATTGCAGAGTGCGGCATCCTGGCCGTTCGGACAGTGGCGAGGCGTGCGCTGAGCATGCGGTTGATTATCTTAAATGGGTTTCAGCAGGCGCGTCTAAGTATTAACAGGCCGGTAATCCGGAGGGAGAGGCAGGTAAATGGTTCCGGTTACGGCGGGGGCTCAGGGCGGCCGCAATAAGCTGCGCCGGGTATCGCGACTGCATGAGGCCGCGGTCCCGCAGAATGCCCGTATGCTATAGTTTTAGGCCTCTCTGCGGATGAGAAGGCGTTTAATCCCCCACCACGACAGGAAATGTAATTTGCCTCAACGCCCGGAACGGTCGACGCGTCGGACCGCATTTATTGCAGATACCGCTGCGCTGATCCTCTTCTTCACGACAACCGGCATTATTAACGAGCGCGTGATAGCCGGTATGGCCTGGGAACAGGTTCTCCACGCCCGCCTGCTGGGGGCGGCGCTGATGATTCCGGTCGCAAGACCCTACGGCATCTGGCGGGATTGGCTGATGCGGCGCGCCGGCCCTGGGCGGGTGTCTCAGCTGCTATGGGACAGCGCGGCCCTGGTCAGTTTCCAGGTGCCGATCTATGCGCTGATTATTGCTTTTAGCGGCGCCTCGGGAAGCGGGCTGATTCGAGGCACTCTCGGCGCCGCGCTGATGATGCTTTGCCTGGGCAGGCCCTACGGCGCGTTTCTTAACTGGGTGCGTCGGTTATTTGGTTTACCTCCTGGGGGGAGTAAGCCGATGTCGTTGGGTGACTGAAGAGGGGCTGCGTTCGGAGCGGACGTTGGCGTTTTGGATTAATACGAATGTGAAAGCAAATCCGGGTTACCGATGGTCAGGTGCCCCTGAAATAAAGTTAAAGCGGTGAAATAGCGTCTACAACATGCTGGAAAACGTAAGGATCGGACAGGAGCTCAAATGCTTCGTCGTCCGGATAAGTCACGGCCACGTGATAGTTTTCTCCCGCAAATGCCTTTACCGAATGCAGATCCTGCCAGTAAGTTGCCAAAAAGAAATGCTCCCAGTCCCCCTGGCTTTCCCTACGCACAAACGCGCCTTGGTTTCCGCGTATGCTCCTGGAATGCTCCACGCCTGTTTTTTCCAGGTGTTTCGCAAAACCTTCCGCATGTTCAAGCGGAACACAGCCGTGCCAGGTCCTTACAATCATTAGCTTTTCCTCTCAAGTGGCGAAAGTATAACCATACCACCGGAAGGCGCCTTATTGTGTGTTTTTCGAAGAGCATACTGCTGTAGTACGAAATAGATTAACGTGATGGGGGCAGTCTTTACTTCGGCCTGGGCAAAGATATTGCTGGGCAGGTTTGCACCCAGGCTGTGTAAAAACTCGGTTTTTGTAGTACTTGAGTACTAACTCCAGTCAGGGATGTGTAGTGGTTCGGTAATTCAGGACACCTCGAAATCCTGCGGGTCATCTTTAGCGCCGCTGGGCGAGAAGGCTTGCCGGTAACGAGCCAGGGACAAAGCGTGGACGGGGAAAGCGGTGATAAAGGGATATTTTTGAAGAGCATATACCACGGGGCCCTTCTTCAGCTCGAGAGCTATGGCGATTCTGCCTTTTACTTTCTGGTGTAACTCAGTAAGCCAGACATCAAGCGCTTCTGGTGTATATTCAATCATATGGAATACGCGTTCACCGTTTTTAAACTGAACACAGACATCGTGTTTTTTATCTGCCAAGTCCAGACCAACATGTGCAGCAAACTGATTAGTCGCGGTCATCACCAGCTCCTCTTCATCGGGGATTGGTATGCATTCCACGCTCTTCGAAAGAAATATAGCCAGCAGTTTATCTGCATGCCCTGAGTATTCGTTAGCGAACGTGGAGCACCTACTGGCTCGAAAGAAAAGCGGCGATCATCGCATGATTCTCGCTCAATATTCGTAACCAGTAAGCGCATACCCTGAATCACTTCAAAGTGTAATTCTCAGGGTGCGAATGACTATAGTTCGCTCAAAGCTGCCTGTCATGCCTGCTTAAAAAACAGGCTTAACGGGTGATTTCGTTCCATTGAGCGGGAACTCCTGACCGTAAGGGATGTACGGAACGTTCAGCCTGTCCGTTTTTGGTTTTGCTCACTTTCGGACATCAGGACAAAGTGGTGTACGTAATCGTTCGGTTTTGGACACAAAAACACAGTAGCGCCGAAATTCAAGGGACAGACAAGATCGTATTGGTTAAAAAGTAGACTTAGCGTGGTTTATTTTCCGAATTCCAAGCGGACCCCAAAGACGCCGAATGGGTGATTTTCGAGAATTCCAGCCACATGCCGCACGTTGAGGAACGGGAAGCATGTATGGAGTGCGTGGGGGCGTTTTTGGCAAGAAACCATTCACTCTGATGACGAACAAAGGCGGCTTCGTCTCCATGCCGAGGCAGCCTGAGGTCATGTATTATTTTACACCGATCATTGGCTTAAATGATCGGCTGACTGGAATGAGGCAACGCGACGCATTTTTGTGTAACGTTGCCGGATGATATCGGCGCGCAGACTTGATCATGTTTCGGTATCATCCGGCTACAGCCGGTTTACTGTTCTTTGAACATTTTATGCAGGCGCTGTGTCACCAAGAGGCCGTTCTGAATGAGTCCACATATCGCTAATACCGATTTAAATCTGCTGAAAGTGTTTGAAGCGCTCTACACGGAAGGCAGTGCCAGCCGGGCGGCAATTTTGCTGGGCGTGACCCAGTCAGCGGTCAGTGCTGCGCTGTCACGGTTGCGCTTGCTTTATGACGAGCAACTTTTTATCCGTACCGGACGGGGGCTGAAACCCACGTTATTAGCCAGCCAGCTCAAACCTGTGGTATCTGAAGCATTGGATAAATGCCGCCAGAGTCTGAGTATGGCCTTGCCCGCACCGGAAAACTTTGCCGGACGCTCGGTTACGATTGGCCTGTCGGATGATTTCGAAATTGCTATCGGACAAAAACTCATCGGCATCCTCGCACGCCGGGCTCCAAGGCTGCGCATCATTTTTCGTCAAAGCAACAGTCAGATTATCGAAGATGCCTTACTTGATCGCAGTATCGATCTTGCGATTAGTGCCGGCGGCATTTCCAGCCGAAGCCTGAGTCGCGAACTGCTGGCAGAAGGCCGCTACAGCTGTGTGGTTGATCCGCAATATACTCAGCTCGCTATGGATAATTTTGATGTTCAGCAGTTCATTGCACAGGATCAGATCCTTGTGTCTTCCGGCGGATTTATCGGTGTGGTTGATGAGGCGCTGGCGGCGCTCGGACTAAAACGCAGCATCGTCGCATCAACCACGCATTTTGCGGCGCTTCCCTACCTGCTCAAAGGCACGCAAGCCATTGCAACTATCCCGGATCACGCCGCGCAGGCGATAGCAAAATTAAGCGGGCTGAGGGTGTTACCCTGTCCGGTTGACCTGCCCCGCTATCCTGTCGAACTCAGTTGGAGGACACAGGAACTGATTGAAGCCTCTGTGACTGAAGCCCGCGCCGCGATTATCGAGTGTTTTAGCGCTTTCAACCAGACCGAGCAACTTGCTCCCTGATATGAATATGATGAATATCAGATAGCAACCGAACGATATTCATTCATAGAAAAAACCGTCATAGAATCAGCCAGACCTTTACTTAACAGGAATGGCATCATGTCCCGCTCAACGATCGCTGCACTTCAGATCGGCTCTTTACCCGGCGGTAAAGCCGACACTCTCGAACTCATTCTTTCCTATGAAGACGCTATTCTCGCTTGCAAAGCGACGCTGGTCGTCATGCCTGAGGCCATCCTCGGCGGCTATCCTAAAGGCGAAAACTTCGGCACATACCTGGGCTACCGTTTGCCAGAAGGCCGGGAAGCTTTTGCCCGTTATTTCGAGAATGCCGTGGATATTGATGGCGAAGAAGTGGCTGCGCTTGCCGGGCTGTCGGAGCGCACCGGCGCTCACCTTGTGGTCGGTGCCATCGAACGGGCAGGCAGCTCTTTATTTTGTTCCACGCTATTTTTCGCGCCGGAGGTCGGCTTAGCAGGTAAACACCGCAAACTGATGCCAACCGGAACCGAAAGACTGATCTGGGGACAAGGCGACGGCTCCACACTGCCGGTGTTTGATATTCCTGCGGGCCGTATAGGGGCTGCAATTTGCTGGGAAAACCATATGCCTTTGCTGCGTATGGCAATGTACGCCAAAGGCATTGAGATATGGTGTGCACCGACTGTGGACGAGCGCGAAATATGGCAATGTTCGATGCGACACATTGCGCATGAAGGCCGCTGTTTTGTGGTGAGCGCCTGTCAGATTCAGCCTTCTCCCACAGCGCTGGGCGTAACAGTGTCCGGATGGGATAACGACCGTCCTTTGATCAACGGCGGCAGCGTCATCATCGGCCCTCTGGGCGATGTGCTTGCGGGGCCGATGAAAGGCAGCGCCGAGCTGTTAACGGCAGAGATAGACACCGCAGAACTTATCAAAGCCCGCTATGACTTTGATGTCGCCGGGCACTATTCACGGCCGGATATTTTTGAGTTGAGCGTGGATGAACGCGTCAGATCGGGCGTCCGGTTTATTAAGGAGTGATTCTGTTATTACTTTCGTCACTTTTATAAAAAGCTGACGGTGAACCGGACGATTTCGCGAACAGGCTCACACTTGCGGTTTTTTTTCAGATGTTTATTTTGACTTCCTGACGTAATTAATCAGAAATAGCTCACAGGCGTGTTACTACTCAGCGTAGGCAAGACCTGAAGCCCCATCCTCTTCTTTGTAAGGTGATGGGGCTTCAGGTCTTTTTTTTTTGTTTCAGTTCCGGGAAGGGTGGCGATGAATCATCTGCAAGTTGCTCAGGAAATTGTGGCGCGAGTCGGGGGCGTGGACAACATTGAACACGTTGAACACTGTTCAACGCGGCTGCGGCTCAGCCTCTTTGACAATGAAAAGGCCGAACCGGCCGCGTTAGAAAAAATTTCCGGTGTGCTGGCCGTGAGGCTCAATGTCCAGTGCCAGGTGGTGATTGGTAGCGAAGTGATCCGTGTATATGACGCAGTAAAAGAACTTGTCAGCGGTCAGACGCCGCCGGTTCAGGCTCAGCGGAAACCTGGTACAAAACAAAAACGTGTCGTTTCAGTCGTGATGGATTTCATTATCAGGGGTCCGCTTGGAATTCGGAAAATAAACCACGCTAAGTCTACTTTTTAACCAATACGATCTTGTCTGTCCCTTGAATTTCGGCGCTACTGTGTTTTTGTGTCCAAAACCGAACGATTACGTACACCACTTTGTCCTGATGTCCGAAAGTGAGCAAAACCAAAAACGGACAGGCTGAACGTTCCGTACATCCCTTACGGTCAGGAGTTCCCGCTCAATGGAACGAAATCACCCGTTAAGCTTAAAACGCTTAACGAATGGAAGGGACTTCCCCTGATATGCGCCTGATTAGCTTTCGCGCAATTATGGGATAAACATTGACCCAGAGGGATTCGTTATGACCATCACCCCTGTCGGTATCGATCTTGCTAAAAATGTGTTTGCTATTCACTGTGTTGACCAAAATGGTAAAGCAGTTCTGGTTAAACCCAAGGTGTCGCGTGCAGCACTTTCTGAACTCATCGCAGGTTTACCTCCCTGTGTAATTGGAATGGAAGCCTGCTCGGGTGCCCACTATTGGGCAAGATTATTCAGGCAGTATGGCCATGATGTCCGGTTGATGGCCCCGAAATTTGTCTCACCCTATCGCATGGCGGGTAAGACCGGGAAAAATGATGTAGCTGATGCAATAGCTATTTGTGAGGCTGTGCAGCGGGCGCATATGCGCTTTGTACCCGTCAAAGACGAAAGCCAGCAGGCAATGCAATGCTTACATAGGACAAGACAGGGATTTATCCAGGAAAGAACAGCGACGTATAACCGTCTTCGGGGACTGGTATCTGAATTCGGGGGTTATTGCCCCACAAAGCACTGATGCTCTGCGTCATGCTGTTTCTGACCAGAAGGAAACCCTACCAATACAGGTCAGGCTGTGCATTGATGATCTATTGGCACATATCACTAATATTGAAGAGAAAATCGCCGAATATGACAGGGTGTTATCTCGTGTTGCCAAAACAGATCATCGCAGCCAGCAGTTAATGGAACTGAAAGGTATTGGGCCCACAACAGCGAGTGCGCTGGTCGCCAGTATTGGCAATGCCCATGATTTTAAGAACGGGCGCCAACTGGCAGCCTGGTTGGGGCTAACGCCATCACAATACAGTAGTGGCGGAAAATCAAAGCTTGGCAGGATAACAAAAGCGGGTGATGCCTACCTGCGAACCCTGCTGGTCCAGGGAGCCCGTTCTGTAATGGTAGGGGTAGAGAATAGAACGGACTCGTTTAGCCGTTGGGTCTGCTCGTTGATTGGTAGGCGGGGATACTGGCGTGCTGTCGTTGCAATCGCCGCCAAGAATGCGAGGTTGTGCTGGGCATCATTACATTACGGCGATGACTTCAGACTGTATTCAACAACGTGAAAAATTAAACTGAGTAGTAACTTAACTGTAACTCGTTGATGGTAAAGGGTTAGACCCCCGTGAGAAGTATCTGCATATCCTACTGGATATCACTATCCGATTAACGAAGGAGGATCTCACGAGCGTCTTTCATCAGGGTCCGAATCAATAGCGATTCAGCGTGACCGTTTATAGTAGCTCAGTCTCATCCCTTGCCTTTCATTGATGAACAGACAGAAATTAAAAACCGGCGTTGACTGTTCGGGGAAGCCCTTATAGTAGATATTTTCCGTTTTCCAAGCGGCCCCCTATATACCCGCCTGGAGGAGATCCCGGCAGAATAAAGAAAAACACCGCCGAAAGGCGGTGTTTTTGTATTAGCGAACCAGATGTAAGAAGTGAAGATGCTTTTCATACTGGTCGAGAATATCGTTGATAATCTGTTCCTGATTCCAGCCCATCACATCGTAATCCTGACCGCCTTCTTTCAGGTAGATTTCAGCCCGATAGTATTTATGCTGCTCTGCCTGCTGCTCCTCATTATCCAGCCCGGAGATCGCAAAGGTAGGAACAACATAACCGCGGAGTCTGACTTCGTAGATGAAGTTAAGCTCATTGCCTAAATCCACTTCGAAGCGAATACGGTCTTCGCCACTGTTGTTGATATGGCTTACGGTGCTCTGTTTGTTCAACTCATCCTGAACCATTGTCATGGCAGGCTGAATGACATCATCCATAAAACGTTTAACCAACGAACGTTTTGGCAGATGGGCGATATTGCGCAGTCTGCGCTGCCACGGAATAGGATTACGCGCAGCGGTAGGTGCAATGGTGGTCATATTCTGGCTGTCGCGCTTGGTGATGTCCCGTCGCAATGCTTTCAGCAATCCGTATATCGATATCAACAAAATCACCGAGAACGGCAGGGCGCTGGCAATGGTCACCGTCTGCAAGGCGCTAAGGCCGCCCGCAATCAGCAACGCAATGGCGACCACCCCCATCAGTGCAGCCCAGAAAATACGCTGCCAGACGGGCGTATTGCTGGAGCCCCCGGAGGCCAGGGTATCCACCACCATCGCTCCGGAATCTGCCGAGGTGACAAAAAATACGATGACCATCGCCATGGCGATGAACGACAGAATGCTGGAGAACGGGAAGTGCTCAAGGAAATTAAACAGCGCCAGGGCCACATCCTGCTGGACGGTATTGGCGAGGTCCGTCGCCCCTTTCTGCATGATCAGATAAATCGCGCTGTTTCCGAAGACGGTCATCCATAACAGGGTGAAACCCGCCGGGACGAAGAGCACGCCGGTCACAAATTCGCGGATGGTTCTGCCGCGCGAGACGCGGGCGATAAACATGCCGACAAACGGCGACCAGGAGAGCCACCAGCCCCAGTACAGCAGCGTCCAGCCACCTAACCAGTTACTCGATTTAGGCTCGTAGGCATACAAATTAAAGGTTTTACTGACCATTTCGGACAGATAACCGCCAGTGTTCTCAACGAACGATTTCAACAGCAGAACCGTAGGTCCCAGCAACATCACCAGTGCCAGCAGTAGCAGCGCCAGGCTCAGGTTGATCTCGGACAGAATACGAATGCCCTTATCCAGCCCCGACACCACCGAAATCGTTGCCAGGCCAGTGATGACCACGATCAGGATCACCTGCACCGTTTCATTAATTGGCACGCCGAAGAGATGATTAAGCCCGGCGTTAACCTGCAGCACGCCATAACCGAGGGAGGTGGCCACGCCAAACACGGTGCCGATAACCGCAAAGATATCGACCGCATGGCCAATCGGTCCGTAAATGCGATCCCCGATAATCGGATACAGCGCCGAACGCAGGGTCAGCGGCAAGCCGTGACGATAGCTAAAGAAGGCCAGTATCAACGCCACTATCGCGTAAATCGCCCATGCATGGAGTCCCCAGTGGAAGAAGGTCAGGCGCATGGCCTGCTTGGCGGCTTCGACCGTTTCCGGGGTACCAACCGGCGGAGAGAGGTAATGCATCACCGGTTCTGCCACCCCGAAGAACATTAGGCCGATCCCCATCCCGGCGGAAAACAGCATCGCGAACCAGGAGTGATAGCTGAAATCAGGTTGGGCGTGGTCGGGCCCAAGTTTAATATCGCCGTAGCGCGACAGCCCGAGGAACGTCACGCTCAGGAGGATCAGCGCTACGGTCAGAATGTAAAACCAGCTGGCGTTGGTGAAGATTTGATTCTGCAGAAGTTTGAAGTTTTTATCGGCCAGATCGGGGAAAGCCGCGGCAAAGGCGACAAGAAGAAATATTAACAACGCCGAGGTGAAAAACACCGGCTTGTTAATATGGTTTTCAGTCTTTTTTATTGGGGTTTCATTCTCACTCATAAGCTCATTTATTCCATTGTGTGTTCACTTCGCCCTGGATGGATGAATTTTGGCACAGCCCGATCCTAACAAAAGAAAAGGAGTGATGCCTAATGACCTTAAGAATAAGCTGAATCGCTTCTACGATACCTATAATGATAATCGCTGTTCAGGCTTGTGCCAGGATTTGCTCCGCCGCCAGATCGGCCAGCCTATCAATGTCGTGCACTACCCCGACATCGCAGAGCGACAGCTCCAGAACCTCCCCCTGACGGCGTGCGCGGGGCTTTGTTAATGGAATGGTCGCCCCCTACATCTTATGCCACAGTGGGACGATAAATCGTCACTACCTGAGCGGAGCGGCCATCATGAACGTTAAGACTATCGGCATCGATTTGGCAAAAGAGGTTTTCCAGGTCCACAGATCAATGACCACCGCAAGATACAGCCAGCCCTCATCGGTGCGCAAGTACGTGATGTCTCCTGCCCACTTTTGGTTCGGACCTCCGGCGTAAAAATCCTGCTTCAGCAGATTGTCAGATACTGGCAGACCGTGCTCGCTGTAGCTGACCGGACTGAACTTACGGGCAGCTTTTGCGCGAAGCCCCTGACGCCGCAGGCTGGCGGCAACGGTTTTGACGTTGTACGCCGGAAGAGGGGGATAAGCGGGCGGTGAGCGCGTTTGAAGAGATCCCGCAGATCGTGCTGGCGCAGCGCCTGTTCGGCGATCCGGATTATTTGATGCACGTGGTGACCCGCGATCTGCCGGCGTTCCAGAAACTATACGATGACAAGCTCTCCGCGATGCCCGGCGTTCAGCACCTGCGATCGACCCTGGTAATGAAAACCGTGGTGCAGGATCGTCCTTTTCCGCTGGAGAGCCTGAACTCGTCGCGATAGCGCCGTTGAAAGCCTGGTGGGTAAGAGGAGAGGGGGATTCGGCGGGGAGATCAACGGGCGCGCGGTCGTGCCCGTCGGGCGGCGCTTAGCCTACCACTTCTCGTTGCGTGCATCGTGGCGGCCGTCGCGACGGTTCTCGCGCTTATCCTGGCGGCAGCCGGCGTTGCTTTTGTTGTCGTCTCTAACGCACTGCTGTTTGGTCTCTCGCCCGTCCTGGCGCGAGTCCTGGCGGATATCGCGAGCGTCCTGGCGGTTATCGCTGCGGTAGGTTGCGTGGGCGGAGAGCGCGGGCAGCAGCAGCGCGGCGGTGACCAGAGAGAGAATGATTTTTTTCATAAACTAGCCCTTCAAATAAAAAAACAAACCGACATATGAATAATAATTAACCGCTATTGTGACCGGGGAATATTTTTTCGCTGGCGTAAAAGTGCTTTATTATCAAATGGTTTGTTTAAAATTAAATTTGAACGGACCCTCAGTAGGCGAAGGTGGCGTCAACGGCCGCTAAGCCTATGACGCCGAACGAGAATTTCGCTATGCCGTCTGCTGCTGGCGGCGCGCGCCGGGCTGGCGGATGCTCATCAGGGCCATCAGGGCCATCAGCGCCAGCAGGGCAAAGGTGAGCAGCATCAGGGCGATCGGCACGTAGCTGTCCCACGTCATCAGGAAGGCGACCGCCAGCATCGGGCTAATGCCGCCGGAGATTACCGCGCCGATTTCATGCCCCAGCGCCAGGCCGGTATAGCGCACCTCCACCGGAAAGAGCTCCACCATCATGCACGGCTGGGCGGCGATCATCGCCCCGTGGCAGACCGGCAGCGCCAGCAGCATCGCCAGCAGAATCGCCGGGAAGCTGTGCATTTGCAGCAGCCAGAAGAAGGGGAAGGCCACCAGCGCCATCCCGATCACGCCGGCATAGTAGACTTTTTTGCGCTCGATGCGGTCCGACAGCCAGCCCCAGCCGAGGATGGTGGCGATCTCCACCGCCATGGCGATGGTGACGGCGGCAATGGTCTGGCGGGTATCGATGCCGATATGCTTGCAGTAGACCACAGAGAAGGTGAAAAAGATGTAGACCGCGCCGTTCTCCGCCAGCCGCAGGCCGATGGCCTGTAAAATGGCTTTCGGGTGATGTTTAAAGGCGGCCAGCACCGGCAGAGGCTGCTCCGCCGGCTGCGTTTTACGGGCAACGAACTCGGCGTTTTCCTCGATGTTGCGCCGGATTAGACCCCAACGAGGAAAATAAACAGGCTCAGCAGGAACGGAATACGCTATGCCCAGGCCAGCACGTCCTCCTGGGGCAGCAACTGCACCAGGTAGAAGGCGAGGGAAGAGAGCACAAAGCCGCCGGAAACCCCCACCTGGCTCCAGGCGGTGTAGTAGCCCTTCTGGCTTTCCGGCGCGTTCTCGCTCAGCATCAGCACGCCGCCGCCCCATTCCCCGCCGGAAGCCACGCCCTGCACGAAGCGCAGGCTGATCAGGGCAATCGGCGCCAGAATGCCGATATGCTCGTAGGTTGGCAGCAGGCCGATCAGAAAGGTGCTGGCGCCCATCAGCGTCAGGGTGATAATCAGCGTCATTTTTCGGCTGTACTTATCGCCCAGATGCCCGAAGGCGATGCCGCCCAGCGGTCGGGCGATAAAGCCGATGGCGAAGCCGGATAGCGCCAGAAACGCGCCGAGCAAAGGATCGTCGGTTGCCGGAAAGAACAGCGGGCCGAAAACCAGCGCCGCCGCCGTGCCGTAGAGAAAGAAATCGTACCACTCCAGTGAGTTACCGAGAAAAGAGCCAATAATCAGTTTGCGCATTGATTGCGGCTTGCCTGGCGTCATATCGTTCGCAGCTCCGGACATTGCGTGAACTCCACTACAGGTGAAAGTGAGCGCCAACGAGCGGGCGCCGGGTAAACGTCGTGATGGGCTATTTTTTAGTTATGGTGCAGCCTGACTGAGGGCCTCGGTGCTAAGGGTATGAAACCGGCGGTTAAACCACACCAGGCCGTCGCCGGGCTGGTCCTGGCGACTCTGTCGGACCTCGCAGTAAAACACGCTGTGGCTGCCGACCTCATGGCTGGCGTTAATCGTGCAGTCGACGCTGGCGACGGCAGAGGCCAGCGCCGGCGAGCCGGTTTCCAGCACCAGCCACTGCTCGTGCTGAAAACGCTCCTCCGAACGCAGCTGGTTGTTGGCAAAGATTGCGGAAAGCGCCTGATGTCGCGCGGAAAGCACGTTCACGCACAGAACGCCGTTCTCTTTGAATTTGCTATGGACGAAGGAGGAGCGGTTCATGCACACCAGCAGGGTGGGCGGAGAATCGGTGACGCTGCAGACGGCGGAGGCGGTAAAGCCAAAGCGTCCCGCCGGGCCGTCGGTGGTGATAATGGTAATGGCGCTGCCCAGCTGCGCCATGGCGTTACGGAAATCAGATATCAGGTTCATAGCGGTATCCGTTATTTCAGTTTGACGTATTCGAAGCCTTCGATAACCAGACGCGGGCTTTTGGCCCGCGAGCAGCACAGCAGGATCTGGTCATTATCTTCGCGTTCTTCAGCGGTTAAATACTCGTCGCGGTGATCCGGCACGCCGCCGCAGACGTTGGCGAGGCAGGTGCCGCAGACCCCCTGCTCGCAGGAGACTTTGACCTTAATCCCCGCCTCTTGCAGAGCGGCGACGATGGTCTGCTCCTCGGTGACGCTGACGGTGATACCCAGCTCCGGCACCTCGACCTCAAAGCGCTCGCCGCCGGTTTCGACTTCGCGGTTGAAATACTCCTGATGCAGCTGCCCGGCGCTAAACCCGCAGCCCCGCGCGGCATCGGCTATCCACGTCATAAAACCTTCCGGGCCGCAGACGTAGAGGTGTCCCGCCCGATGGTGCCCGGCCAGCACCTCGGCGGGACGCACCTTGTGCCCCTCATCGCTGATATGCAGCCGGACGTGGGCGCTGAAATGGCAGTCCGCCAGCTCGTGCAGAAACGCCATGCTCTCCCGGCTGTGGCCGCAGTAGTGGATCTCAAAGGATTTCCCAGCGCGGAACAGCGTATCCGCCATCGCCAGCATGGGGGTGATACCGATCCCGCCGCCGATCAGCAGGCTGTGGCTGGCCTCCATGTCGAGCGCAAACAGATTGCGCGGCGGGCTAATGGCCACCGTCTCGCCCACCGCCAGCCGATGGGCGGCCAGCGACCCGCCGCGCGATGCCCGATCCTTGAGGATCCCCAGGCGGTACTGCTGCGGGTGGTGGGCGCTGCCGCACAGCGAGTACTGACGCACGACTCCGTCGCCGAGGTGAAGGTCGATATGCGCCCCGGCGCTAAACGGCGGCAGGGCGGCCCCGTCGACGGAAGCCAGCGTCAGCACCGTGACCTCGGTGCCCTGCATTTCGCGTTCTGCGACGCGGACGATCAGTGTTTCAGCCATCTGTGTTCTCCCCCCTCGCGGGGCCTGGCGCATGTAAATGCCGCCGTTGATGTCCCAGATCGCCCCGGTGATAAAGGTGGCGGACGGGGCCGCCAGCAGCTCGACCGCGCGGGCTACCAGCAGCGGATCGCCGAGACGCTTCATCGGGATCATCTCCAGCAGCGCCGGCATTTTGTCGGCCCCCACCGCGGCGTGCACCGAGGGGAGATCCAGCGGGCCGGGAGCGATGGCGTTAACGCTAACCCCGTCGGCGCTCAGGGCGCGGGCGAAGACTTTAGTCAGGGTCAAAATGCCGCCCTTCGAGGCCGCGTAGTGGGCGCCTGAGGCGGTGCCGCCGTTTTGCCCGGCGAGGGAGGCGAGGTTGATAATGCTGCCTCTCTTGCGCTGGCTAAAGTAGCGGCCGAGGATCTGGCAGCCGAGGAAGGTGCCGCGCAGGTTGGTGCTGGTCACCCTGTCGAACTCCTCCACCGAGATCTCCATGATCGGCGTGGTCAGCGTCAGCGCGGCGTTGTTCACCAGCACGTCCAGTTCGCCAAAGCGAGCGCCGATCTGCTCCAGCGCGGTGCTGAACTGCGCGGGCTGGCGAATATCCAGCGCCAGCGGCAGCAGGCGCTCTTCGCCGCTGTCAATCTCCTGCGCGCTAAGGCGCGCGGCCTCGAGGCTGAGATCCGCCATGGCGACCTGATAGCCTTGCTGCCACAGGTGGCGGCTGATGATCTGGCCGAGGCCGCTGGCGGCGCCGGTCACGAGTACGCTTCGTTTCATAGGGACCTCACAGGATGTAGCCAATGCTGTGCAGGAAGTCGTCGCCGTTAATCAGGCGGACCACCTTTTGCGCGATCAGGAACGTCTCGCCCTGCGGCTTAAGGACGTAGCTCAGGTCGGCAACATAGTGCTGCTCGTTGCCTTTGCGGTATTCATAGAGGAACTGGGCGCAGCGGATCTCCACGCGCTCCTCGTCGGCGGAAAGCAGGTGATGGCGGCCGGTCATGCGGACGGTGCGCGCCCGCGGCGTGGTGGAGATAGACTCCCCGCTATACAGGCGGTTTACGCGCTTTTCGCGCATGGCCTGGTTGTCGTAGGCGTAGTTCAGGGTGTTGGCAAAGTCGGTAGCCTGCTGGTCGACGGGAATGATATACATCGCCGCCGGCTGCTAGTCCTCTTCCAGCAGGCGCATCAGTTCCGCCAGCGCGTCGTTCAGCCGCTGGCGCTGCTCCGCCGTGAGTCCGGCAAGCAGCTGGCGTTCGTTCTCGACGTGCGTTTCAACCGCGCGATCGATGCGCTCCCGCCCCTCCGGCGTCAGGGCTACCAGCATGCTCCGCGCATCCTGCGGATTCGCCAGCCGGCATATGAACCCCCGCTTTTCCAGCGCCTTCAGGCGGTGGGTCATGGTACCGGAGGTGATCATCAGCGTCGAAAAAAGCTGGGTCGGCGAGAGGGTAAACGGCTCTCCCGCCCGGCGCAGGGTCGCCAGCATGTCAAATTCCCAGCGCACCAGATCGTGGCGGATAAAAGCTTCCTCGACGCGCGGTTCCAGCAGCATGGCGCAGCGCTTCAGGCGGCCAATCGGCCCCATCGGGCTACAGTCAAGATCGGGACGCTCCCGCTTCCACTGTTCAAGAATGCGGTCTACGGCGTCTGTTTGCGGTGATTTGTCCATTTGTGCCTACTTATCTTGATATCAAGATATCTATCGCTACATACTTGGCTGACTAATTTACCTTGATGTGAAGATAAAATCATGACCTTTCTCTCGCGCTCGCTCGTTTTTGACCTGCTGTTGACCGCTCTGGCCCCGGCCATCTGGGGGACGACCTATATTGTGACCTCGCAGCTATTGCCGGCGGACAGGCCCTTTATCGCGGCGCTGCTGCGGGTGCTTCCGGCAGGGATCGCCCTGTTAATCTGGTGCCGCCGCTTTCCTCTGCGCAACGAGTGGTGGAAGCTGGTGGTCACCGGGATCCTCAATATTGGCGCCTTCCAGGCGCTGTTGTTTATTGCCGCCTATCGCTTGCCCGGCGGGATGGCGGCGGTGATCGGCGCCATTCAGCCGCTGCTGGTGATGCTGCTGGCCTGGTCCGTGGACAGGCAGCGATCGCCGTGGATGGCGGTTGCCTCGGCCTGTACCGGCATTATCGGCATGGCGCTGCTGCTGCTCTCTCCGCAAACGGTACTGGATCCGCTGGGCATCGGCGCGGCGTTTTTAGGGGCGGTCAGCATGGCGCTGGGAACCTGGCTCTCCCGACGCTGGGCGATATCGCTTCCGGTAGTGGCGCTGACGGGCTGGCAGCTGCTGATTGGCGGTGTGGTGCTGGCGCCGATTGCGCTGCTGGTCGATCCTCCTTTACAGCAGGTGACCCTGACTCAGGCGGCGGGCTATCTGTGGCTGTGCGTGGCGGGGGCGATGCTGGCGTACGGTCTGTGGTTCCGCGGAATTAGCCGCCTCTCGCCGGTGGCGGTCTCGTCGTTGAGCCTGCTGAGCCCGGTGACCGCGGTGCTGTTAGGTTGGATTATTCTCGGGCAGAAGATTCAGGGGCTGGCGCTGGTGGGGCTGGTCGTGGTGCTGCTCAGCGTGCTGTCTATTCAGCGTGCGCTAACAAAAAAGGCCCCATAAAGGGGCCCGACATTGCTGCATGGTTATTGCGCGGCGGGAGCCAAACGAGCCGCCTTCAGGCGGCCAGTCCGGCAGCTCCCTCTGCAACCATTCTTTTATTTGGACAGCTCGGCGGTCATATGAACCTGGTTACCGGTGTAGGCTTCGGTAATGTGGTAAGACGCGCCCTGATCTTTAGCGATGGTGGCGATTTTCGCTTCCGCGCTGTCCAGAGTATCTGCGGTCACGCTGACCGGGTGCTGAGCGAAGCTAGCAAAAGAAACCAGGGACAGCATACCGGCGGCGGCAAGTAATTTTACGTTTTTCATGGTGTTTTTCCTTTTAACTTTACAGGTGGAAAGCGCTGTGCTTTCGATGGGTTTATAATAAGCCTGCTAACTATAACGCGCGTTGCAAAAAGTGCGATTTAGATCACGCTTTTGTGCCGTTAAGATGACGTTCAGGTGACGTTTTAATGTCGATTAATCAATAAAAACAGTTTGTTGACGAAGCGAGTCGTGATCTTTTTTGCGGAAAAAAGACGCCGACGGCGCGGAGATTTTTTTCCTGAGGGCTTTGGCTATTGTTTTGGTGAATGTTTTGGCCGTTTTTTGACCAATGTGGCGCGAGCAATACTTCGTCCGCCGACGAAGCATCTGCGGGGCGGAGGGCATAGAGTGGCGGCACCGCTGAACAAATAAGGATGACACAATGATTGCCGTACTCTTTGAAGCCGAGGTGGCGCCGGAAGGCCAGGCGCGCTATCTGGCGCTGGCGGCGGAGCTTAAGCCGCTGCTCAGCACTATCGATGGTTTTATCAGTATTGAGCGTTTTCAGAGCCTGACGACGCCGGGGAAAATTCTGTCGCTTTCCTGGTGGCGCGACGAGCAGGCGGTGCTGGCCTGGAAAAATAACCTCGCCCATCGGGAGGCTCAGCAGGAGGGAAAAGAGAGTATCTTTGCCGACTATCAGATTCGCATTACCCGGCTGATGCGCGAATACGGCGCTGAAAGAGGCGAGGATCGCGGTCATGTATGATATTTATGTGATTCTGCCCAATCGTCCGGGCGCGCTGGCGCTGCTCGGACAAACGCTCGGCAACGGCGGTGTAGGTCTGGAGGGCGGCGGCGTTTTCACCGTCGACGACCGGTGCCACGCCCATTTTCTGGTGGCCGACGGCGAGCGCGCCAGAGCGGCGCTGGAGCAGGCCGGGATCCCGGTGGCGGCGGTCACTCAGCCGC
Organism: Klebsiella sp. 18074; assembly: GCF_902705905.1. Taxonomy (NCBI): domain Bacteria; kingdom Pseudomonadati; phylum Pseudomonadota; class Gammaproteobacteria; order Enterobacterales; family Enterobacteriaceae; genus Klebsiella; species Klebsiella sp. 18074. The sequence goes on from NZ_CACSIS010000003.1 coordinate 80,535, forward strand.
TGATTCGCCGCCTCAAGCAGGAACCGCCGGGAGAGCTGGGCGCCATCGCCCGGGCGCTGGCCGCGCAGGGGGTCAATATTTTGACGCAGTACAGCGACCATGATAATCGTCTGATTCTGGTTACCGATAATTTCCCGCTGGCGCAGGAGGCAACGCGCCGCTGGGCCACTCACGCGTGAGGCAATATGCTCAAACCTGCCGCAGTTATTACCGATGATGAGTCGTTGGCCGTTGCCGTGGCGGCGATCGCTTCCGCCATGGCCGACAGTTCGCGGGTGAAAATGCTCTGCGCTCTGATGGACGGCCGGGCCTGGACGGCGACGGAGCTGGCTACGGCGGCGGACATTTCCGCCTCTACCGCCAGCGCGCACCTGAGCCGTCTGGTGAACGGCCGGCTGCTGGTATGCCTGGCGCAGGGGCGGCACCGCTACTACCGGCTGGCGGGGGCGGACGTCGCCGGCCTGGTGGAGAATATGATGACCATGGCCGGGAAGGGCGCGCTGACGCTGACCACCCGAACGCCGGTTAATTTACGCCGCGCCAGGACCTGTTACGACCATCTCGCCGGCGAGCTGGCGGTGGGCATTTATCAATTTTTACTGCATGAGGCCTGGATTACGCCCGACGGTTCGGCGGTAACGCCTGCGGGGGAAGCACACTTTTCCCGTCTGGGGATCGTTTTAACCGGCGATGGCCGACGCAAAGCGTGCAGCGCTTGCCTGGACTGGAGCGAAAGGCGCTTTCACGCCGGTGGGATCGTCGGTGCCGCGCTCCTGCAGCATGGTCAGCAGCAGGGCTGGTTTGTGCTAACGCCGGGCTTTCGCGAGGTTTCCGTCAGCGCGGAAGGAAAGCGCGCCCTGGCCCGGCACTTCCAGCTGCCGCTGTAGGACCGCAGGGCGTCGGGCCTGGCCGCCAGCTCAGACCGGCGGCTGAAAGTTTTTTATTGGACCGCCCGGCGCTATTCCCGCGACCTTCTCCTCGCTATTATTCAGATTGTTCCCGATGGTCATCAAATAGCAATATTTGTCATGATATTTACCTCCACAAATATATCTCTTGCGCCTTATCCCTTCTGAAGTAAATAACTTAATTATCGTTTGTGATTATTGTTTATCAATAATTGATAGGTCATGGCTATCGTCAGCGTGATGTAACAAGTTATAAGCAAATGTATATTTATCAGCGAAAAATAGCATTCTTTGACGCCGACAGCATTATCGAATTCCTTATTTGAATTCGCGTCCTGACGCCTTAAATATTGCGGCTTCCGGTCAGTCGAAGTTTCTATTCACAGTTGCAGCGATAGGCATCGCATAACGTTTCTTATCGTCTGCAGATTTACTGTTGGTTTATTGATACAAAACTCACTCTGACAAGGAAATGGCAATGAAAAAGGTTCTTCTCTCTGCAGCAATGGCAACGGCATTTTTCGGTATGGCAGCGGCAAATGCGGCTGATACTACTGTTGGCGGTGGCCAGGTTAATTTCTTCGGTAAAGTTACCGACGTATCTTGTACTGTTTCCGTAAACGGTCAGGGCAGCGATGCTAACGTTTACCTCTCTCCGGTGACCTTAACTGAAGTGAAAGCGGCGGGTGCAGACACCTACCTGAAACCGAAATCTTTCACCATTGACGTATCTGATTGCCAGGCTGCCGACGACACCAAACAAGACGACGTATCTAAACTGGGCGTGAACTGGACCGGCGGTAACCTGCTGGCTGGCGCTGCTGGCAAACAGGTTGGCTACCTGGCTAACACCGAAGCTTCCGGTGCACAAAACATCCAGCTGGTTCTGTCTACAGACGACGCCACTACTCTGAACAACAAAATCATCCCGGGCGACAGCACCCAGCCTAAAGCAACTGGCGATGCTTCTGCCGTTCAGGATGGCGCGCGCTTCACCTACTACGTTGGCTATGCTACCAGCACCCCGACTACCGTAACTACCGGCGTGGTTAACAGCTACGCGACTTACGAAATTACCTACCAGTAATTATCGTCTGAAAATAAACCGCCTTGATCGAGGCGGTTATATGCATTGATAAAGCGGCAGCCGCTGCCGCTTATTTTTTCCCGTCTGAGGTCAGCATGAAGCGTATTGCCCTTTGTTTCTGTTTCATTTTTAGTTTTGCGGCCCACGCCAATAATATTATTGTTAACGGCACCCGCTTTATTTATCCCGGAAATGAAAAAGAAATAACGGTACAGCTTTCGAATACCGCCGATCGTCCGGCGCTGGCGCAAGCCTGGCTGGATAACGGCAACGCCGACGCCACGCCGGATACGATTACCACGCCATTTATTATTACCCCGCCAATATCCCGCGTGGATGCTAAAAGCGGGCAGACCTTACGTATTAAGCTTGGCAGCAGCGCCGGGCTTGCCAAAGATAAAGAGACGCTGTGGTGGCTTAATCTGCTGGAAATACCGCCGGTAGAGGCTAATCAAAAAAATGAAGGACAGAACATCCTGCAGCTGGCGATTCGTTCGCGCTTTAAGTTTATCTACCGCCCGACCGGACTGGGCAACCGCGACGCTGCGCCGGAGAAATTAGCGCTTTCGGCCAGCGGCAGCAGCCTGTCGGTCAGCAACCCTACGCCATTTTATCTCACCGTAAGCCGTATTTCCCGCGACGGCGGCAAGGCCCTGAACGGCAAAACGGTGATGCTCGCTCCACAGTCCAGTCAGACCGTAGCCCTCTCTTCTGCCGTGAGCAGAGGCGAGACCCTGACGATTAATAACATCAATGACTATGGCGCAGATGTGGCAGTGAAAGTAGCCGTTAAATAAGGGACACTATCATGAAGCAGAGGACCATCTGCCCGGGAAGGTTAAGTTCGGCGATCGCTATGGCGCTGCTCTGCTTTCCGCCATTTTCCAGCGGACAGGAAAGCCCGGGAACGGTATACCAGTTTAACGACGGTTTTATCGTTGGCAGCCGAGAAAAGGTCGATCTGTCACGCTTCTCCGCCAGCGCCATCTCTGAGGGGACCTATTCCCTCGACGTCTACACCAACAGCGAGTGGAAAGGGCGCTACGAGCTGCAGGTCACCCGCGATAAAGACGGCAACATGGGGATCTGCTACACCAAAGAGATGCTCGAGCGCTACGGCATTGCCGCGGAAAAGCTCAATCCGCAGCTGGGGAAGCAGGAAGGCTACTGCGGACGGCTGAAGGAGTGGCGTAACGAAGAAAACGTTAAAGACAATCTGATTCAGTCCTCTCTGCGGCTGGAGATTTCCGTGCCGCAAATCTACGAAGATCAGCGCCTGAAAAACTATGTCAGCCCGGAGTTCTGGGATAAAGGCATTGCGGCGCTGAATCTCGGCTGGATGGCCAACACCTGGACCAGCCACACCTCGGGGAATAACGGCTCCGATAACAGCAGCGCCTATCTGGGACTTAACGCTGGTCTCTCCTGGGACGGCTGGCTGCTCAAGCACGTCGGTAACCTGAACTGGCAGCAGCAGCAGGGCAAAGCGCACTGGAACAGCAACCAGACCTATCTCCAGCGGCCGATCCCGCAGATCAACTCGATCGTCAGCGGCGGGCAGATTTTTACCAACGGCGAATTCTTCGACACCATTGGCCTGCGCGGGGTCAACCTGGCGACCGATGACAACATGTTCCCTGACGGAATGCGCTCCTACGCGCCGGAAATTCGCGGCGTGGCGCAGAGCAACGCCCTGGTAACGGTGCGTCAGGGCAGCAACATTATCTATCAGACCTCGGTACCGCCTGGCCCGTTTACCCTGCAGGATGTCTACCCCTCCGGCTACGGTAACGACCTGGAAGTCTCGGTCAAAGAGGCCGACGGTTCGGTGCAGGTCTTTAGCGTTCCCTATGCCTCGGTGGCGCAGCTGCTGCGCCCGGGGATGACCCGCTATGCGCTGTCGGCCGGTAAGGTCGATGACAGCGGGCTGCGTAACAAGCCGATGCTCTACCAGGCGACCTGGCAGCACGGCCTGAATAACGTCTTTACCGGCTATACCGGCGTCACGGGCTTTGACGATTACCAGGCGTTCCTGCTGGGGACCGGGATGAATACCGGTATCGGCGCGCTGTCGGTAGATATTACCCAGTCCCGGCTGAAGAGCGACACCCTCGACGAGAGCGGCCAGAGCTATCGCGCCACCTTTAACCGCATGTTTACCGATACCCAGACCAGCATCGTGCTGGCGGCCTACCGCTACTCCACCAAAGGCTACTACAACCTGAACGACGCGCTGTACGCCGTCGACCAGGAGAAGAACCGCAACAGCAGCTACACCCTGTGGCGGCAGAAAAACGGCATGACCTTCACCGTTAACCAGAACCTGCCAGAGGGCTGGGGCGGCTTTTATCTCAGCGGCCGGATCTCCGATTACTGGAACCGTTCGGGCACCGAGAAGCAGTATCAGCTCAGCTACAACAATATGTTCGGCCGCCTCTCGTGGTCCGCCAGCGCGCAGCGCGTTTATACGCCGGACAGCTCCGGCCACAATCGCGACGACCGCGTCTCGCTTAACTTCAGCTATCCGCTGTGGTTTGGCGAGAATCGGACCGCCAACCTGACGTCGAATACCTCGTTTAATAACTCGCGCTTTAGCAGTTCGCAGATCGGGATTAACGGTTCGCTGGATAGCGAGAACAACCTCAACTACGGCGTCTCGACCACCACCGCCACCGGCGGCCAGCACGATGTCGCGCTGAACGGAAGCTACCGTACGCCGTGGACCACTCTGAACGGCAGCTATAGCCAGGGCGAGGGATATCGCCAGAGCGGCCTCGGCGCCAGCGGGACGCTGATCGCCCATCGCCACGGCGTGGTGTTCTCCCCGGAAAGCGGCAGCACGATGGCGCTAATCGAAGCGAAAGATGCCGCAGGCGCGATGCTGCCGGGCTCGCCGGGCACCCGCGTCGACGGCAACGGCTACGCCATCCTGCCGTATCTGCGCCCGTACCGGATTAACTCCATCGAGATCGATCCGAAGGGCAGCCATGACGATATCGCCTTCGATCGTACCGTGGCCCAGGTGGTGCCGTGGGAAGGCAGCGTCGTGAAGGTGTCGTTTGGCACCACGGTACAGAACAACGTGACGATTATGGCACGCCAGGCGAATAGCCAGCCGCTGCCGTTCGCTGCCAGCATTTTCGATCCCAGCGGCAAAGAGATCGGCGTTGTCGGCCAGGGCAGCATGATGTTTATCAGTGACGCCAGCGTTCAGCACGCGACCGTTAAGTGGAGCGGCGGGCAGTGCACGGTGGAACTGGGCAAGGCAAAATCAAAGGAAAGGGTATGTCGCTGAGTAAACAACTGACGCTTTTTATTGGCCTGATGGCGCTGGGGACCACCTCCGCCTGGGCCGCCTGCTCGCGCCTGTCGCAGTCGACGGTGAATCTGGATATGGTCGTCGGCAGGGTTGTGGTTCCGCCCGATCTGCCGGTGGGCTCGGTGATTGTCTCCCGGGACTGGACGATGAGCGCCCCGGGCGGGGCCAGCTATAGCTGTACGGCCGGCACCAACCGCTTTGCGGCGAAGATCGTCTCTACCGGTTCGACCGACCTGGGCAATAAGGTCTACTCCACCAACGTGCCCGGTATCGGCATGCGCTTTAGCCGCGGCGGCGCGACGGTGAACATCACCTATCCCGACGTTTTCTCGTCGTCCGTCTCGAGAACCACCAACTACTCGCTGGAAGGCTCCCGTTTTACGCTGGAGATCATTAAAACCGCCGCGGTCACCGGCAGCGGTACCCTGGCAGCGGGGAAATATACCTCCTACGACTGGGAGCGGGGCAACAACCCGATTCTGGAAACCTATCTGAGCGCAAATGCGATTACCGTGGTCTCACCCTCCTGTACGGTGCTCGGCGGTAAGAATATGAACGTTGACGTCGGGACCATTAAGCGCAGCGATCTGAACGGCGTCGGCACTTACGCCGGCGGCAAAAATTTTAATATTGAGCTGCAGTGCAGCGGCGGGCTGAGCGCCACCGGCTATGCCAATATTGAGGCCTCTTTCTCCGGTACTCTTGCGACCGGCACGACCCTCACCCGGGGGGCGCTGCTGAATGAAAAAGCCGGCAGCTCTATGGCTAAAGGGATTGGGATTCAGGTGCTGAAAGGCGGCGTGCCGGTTGAGTTCAATAAGAATTACAACGTCGGGACCTTAAGTAACCAGGAAACGCGCTACATCACGATACCTTTCCTTGCGCGTTTTTATCAGTACGCGGCGGCCACCAGCACCGGCGAGGTTGAGTCTCACATGATCTTTAACCTGACGTACGATTAATTCGGGAGGCGGGTATGAAGGAAAATGGATATAAGAACGGCGGCAAACGACTTGCCGGCCTGCTGGCGATGAGCGGCCTCCTTGTTGCCTCTTCTGCCGCGGGTTTTATGACCAACTACGATAACGGGCGCGTGGATTTTGCCGGCCGGGTAACGGATATCTCCTGCAGCGTGGCGCTTAACGGCGGCCATAATGCCGGTAGCGGCAGCGTCTGGCTGGCGCCGGTGAGCCTGGCGGAGGTGCACGATCGCGGGGCCGGGGCCTTTATGAAAGCGCAGCCCTTTACCCTGGAGCTGTCGAACTGCCAGCTGCGCCATGACGGCGGCGCGGCGGATCAAAGCGAAGTCCGCTCGGTGAACGTTCGCTGGATAGACGGGTTTATGGTCAATACCGTCAACAATGAAAATGCGGGCTATCTGGCGAATACGCTGCCGGACGGCGCGCGTAATATCTATCTGGCGCTGTCGACCAATGACAACAATACGCTGGATAAGAGCAATAAAATTGTCCCGGCAGACCCGCTGCAAAACCGGGTGCAGATTCAAGAAAAAGCGGTAGATGGCGGCGTATTTACCTATTATATCGGCTACGTCTCGCCGGCGCCGGAAAAAGCCACCTCCGGCCCGATGACCAGCTGGGCAACCTGGGAGCTGGTATATAATTAAGGACCTGCGCGGCAGGCAGCAAAAGCGCACTTTTCGCCAGATTGATGACCTTGTGAAAACGAAAAAAATGCCGGCGTGCCCGGCATTTTTTAAATCACTTTATCTTCTTCGACCAGTTGTTCAATGCTGACTTCTTTCCAGTAGTGGCCCTGAATGGCGAACCACGACATTCCCTGCAACCACTTTTTATGCGCCTCGCTCTCAACGCCTTCGATAATAACGTTATGGTTATTATGGGAAAGGAATGTTACCAGCGCATCCATTAGCGGACGCCCGGACTCTTTTTGCATTAAGTGCCAGAAAAAGTTTTTATCAATTTTTACATAATCGAAATGATATCCGCGAATGGCGTTAATGCCCGCATAGCCGGCGCCGAAATCATCCAGCCAGAGGGTGCTGGTTTGCGTACTTTGCCAGGCGCTAAGTGCATTATTAAGCAGGTTATTGGAATTTTCCGTCACTTCAAAATGCACACAGCCGAGGCGCTCGATATAGGCTTCGATCTGCGGCTGGCGTATAATGCTGAGAATATGGTCGTCAACGTTGATGGTGGCAGAGATATTATTTCTAATAAACCACGCCTTATGCTTTTCAATCAGCGTCAGTTGCTCCATGAAAATACTTTCACGCAGCGCTTTGTTGGCATGGCGGAAGAAAAATTCGGGCGCCACGGGAATATGATCGAAGCGGCTCAGGCATTCAACGGCAACCAGCTGGCCCTGCGGCGAGAACATTTTCTGAAAAACATAACGAACAGAGATATCGCCACGTGATAAATTGTGATCTGAAAATATATTAGCGTTCATTTTCTCGTGTCGGAAATTTAGCAAGCGTACGCTGCAAGGTATAATTATTATAAGTGACCTTCATGCCGTTGTGAATTTTTATTAAAAACAAGTGACCAATTGATGACAGTATTTTGATTGGTCACTCGCTTTTTTTCAGAACGAAGTAAAAAAGCCTCTAGCACTGATACATGTTGACTATTTTTTTATTCATAATCCGCGAACTGCCCATGCCAAGCTTCTTCATGATGTGAATTCGATGGCTGTGTACCGTTTTATGGTCAATGTTAAGCACCGCGGCGATTCGCTTGTTGTTATAGCTGGCCATAATCAGCTCAAGCACCTGAATCTCTCTGACCGAGAGCTTTTTTTGGGTTAACAGAAACCGGTAATCCGCGGCGGATGTCGGCACTTTTGTGATGTCGGAGAAATCGCTAAGCGATGATTTTTCAGTTAAAATTATCAAATTCTCCAGGGAAATCAGCTCCCGACACAGCCCGGCGATGTCGCTCCTGACGATCAGCACCAGCCGGACGCAGCGCGCCAGGCAGAAGCGCAGTTTGTTAAGTAGATGCACCGTGTCAGCAGCAGAAATATCCTTATGAATGACGTTGAAAATAACGATTTTAGCCTGAGGGAGCGCCTTCCCTTGCATGATATTCTGATAGCTTAAGACGGTAATATTTTTATCGTTATCAATCATGTACCGCTGTATTGATTGACCAATGAGGTTATCATCGGTGTATAGCAATATACTCTCCAAGGGCTCAGACTCTCTTTTTTCTTTTCGCTTCCAGAATCAAATCAAGCATCATTTTCTCAATTTTTCTCTTATCATCGTGATGCCGGAACTTAAATTGACAAGAAACCTGATGATAGCTTTCCCCCTGTTCGTCATCCTCATCGAGGGTCACCAACACGACGTTTTTAACCACCAGATCGACGGTGATTTCCCCATATTCGGCGGCTGAAAGAATCGAATTTTTGAGGATTGAATTGTGGGTGAGAAATTTAAGATTCGGGTTTTTGGCCATCAGCGCGCAGCCACCATCTGAAATGTCTTTAATTTCAAACGTGTAATTCTCACCATTCTTATGCCGGCCATGACAAAAAAAATCATGCTTATGCTGTAGCCGAAACCGCGGATCGCGCCGCCTTTGGACCACCTGAATACATTCAGGCAAGGTAAATGAGATTTTATTACTTTTAGCGGTGCCGCTCCCCGAATGTTTCTTCAGCGTTGAACAGAACTCTATCTTCCCTGAATCGCTATGCAGAACAAATTTGAACTTGTGCCCCGGAGGGATCCTGCTGTGAGTGACGATGTGAAATTCTGAAAAATCAACACGCGCCAGCTGCGTAATGAAGTTTTTGTTATTATAGAAAATCTCTATCTCAGACTGCTTTCTGAGTTCCTCCCTGAAAATAGCAATGATCTCATACTTACTGGTCTTTATTGTTCCCTCTGTCATGTGAAGTCCTTGTTAATTTTTATATTGTTTGTGTGGATTTTTTTATAGCAATGACAACATTCTGATTGTATTAATCAGATGTTTTAATGAGCGTTTGATGTTATTAGCTATCTTTTTGGCTAAATTGATTTGTATAAACGTCGAATTGGCAGTTGTTTTTCCTGTAATCAAGAGTTCAAAAAAAGAAGATAGATACAAACGACCGCGGCCTCCAATAAGGAGGCCGGTCTAAATAGTATAAAATGATGCTTTGTATAGGGTTACTTGCGAAAAGACTGCTGGGGCAAATACCCATTTGTGGGATCTATAGTGCCAGCAGCGTTGAGTTAATTCCAGGCAAATATTAGTGGCAGAATCCCCCCTGTCGCCATGCGCTTAGACGCGACGGGGAGAGAGGGAACGGCTCAGACTTTGAGGTTATCTAAGATGCTGAGCGCAGCGGCGGAGAGGGTTAAGGTGGCGGCGGCAAGGTTTTCTTCAAGATGCTGGAGCGATGAGGTACCGGGGATAAGCAGGATATTGGCTGAACGCTGCAGCAGCCAGGCGAGGGCGACCTGCATTGGCGTCGCCGCAAGTTCGGCGGCGATATCGTTCAGCTCCTGCGCCTGAAGCGGCGTAAAGCCCCCAAGCGGGAAGAAGGGAACGTAGGCAATATTCTGCGCGGCCAGCGCGTCAATGAGTTCGTCGTCCTGGCGATTGGCGACATTATATTGATTTTGCACGCAGACAACTGGCGTCATCTTTTGCGCGTCAGCGACCTGCGTGGCGGTGACGTTACTGAGCCCAATGTGGCGGATTAGCCCTCGCTCCTTTAGTTCGAGCAGCGTCGTCAGCGGGCCTTCCAGCGACCCTTCGGCCGGGCCGTGGGGGCTCAGCATGCTGCGCAGATTGACGACCTCCAGCACGTCGAGATTAAGGTTGCGCAGATTATCCTCAACCGCCTGGGTCAACTCCGCCGGCGACATAGCCGGGAGCCAGTTCCCTTTTTCATCGCGGCGGGCGCTGACTTTAGTCACGATACAGAGATCGTCAGAATAAGGATGCAGCGCCCTGCGGATCAGCTGGTTGGTGACGTGCGGACCGTAAAAATCCGAGGTATCGATATGGTTGACCCCCGCATCCACCGCCGCCTGCAGTACGCGAATGGCGTTTTCAGGATCGGCTGGCGGGCCGAATACGCCGGGGCCTGCCAGCTGCATTGCCCCGTATCCCAGGCGATAAACCTGACGGTCGCCTAAGATACCTGTTCCGGATTGCCGTACGTTGGACATGGGAACTCCCCCTGATAATGAGTAAGCTCTAAGTGTAAACCGGTCAGGGGATTTGCAGCGGCGGGAATATTAGCAGAACGTGCGGCAACGGCGGTGGCCGTTGCCGCAGGGGAAGATTAGCTAAAGAACATCACCGACACGCACAGCAGGCCGACGACCAGGGTGATGAAATTACCCGGCGATCGGTACGGCTTGAGGGTGGGGATGATGTACGTCGATAGGGTCGGCATGATGAACAGGATCATGGCGATCAGCGGTCCGCTGATGGCGTATATCATCGAGATGGCGTTGGGGTTAATAAAGCACACCGCGAAGGTCAGCGCCGAGACCAGCAGGATCGACATCGCGCGGTTAAAGGCGCGGCTTTTGCGAATTCCCATCTGCCCCAGCGAGGTCTTCACGATTTCGCTGGCGCCCTCAATCACCCCGAAGTAGGTCCCGAGGAAGGATTTTGACATCGCCACCACCGCCACGACGATCCCGGTTACCGCCAGCCAGGCCGGGGAGCCGGGCATCATCGACAGCGCGGAGAGGATGGTGACGCCTTCATTACGTGCGCTTTCAATATAGGTAGCGGGTATCGCCAGCAGGCAGCTAACGACAAAAAACAGCACGCTGGCGCAGATGATGGTGTAGGCCACTTTCATGATTTTTTTGCATTTACCCATCGCCTGCTCGCCGTATTTCTCCTGCTGGTCGATAGCAAAAGTTGAAATAATCGGCGTATGGCTAAAAGCGAAAACCATCACGGGGATTGAGATCCACACCTGGTGGAGCGTATGCGAGTTCAGCTGCATCTGGCTGGTGAGGTGCTCGGGCTGCCAGTCGCCAATCAGGTAGATAGAGAGGAACAGGAAGCAGGCGATCAGCGGGAACACCAGAAAACCCATCACCTTAATGGTGATGTGACGACCCATCAGGAAGATCAGGTTCAGCACAAGGACCACGGCGAGGCTGAGCAGCGCGCGGACGCCGGCGGTGATCGGCATATGTCGCGCCAGCTGTTCGGCGAGGGAGTTGGTGATCGCCACGGCGTAAATCAGGACCACCACGAAAAAGGCGAGGAAGTAGAGCCCGGTGATCAGATTCCCGACCTTCTTGCCGTAATAGTGGTTGACCGCACCGGTGATGCCAGCGCCGGGCGCAACCTTAGCGGAGAGGATAAACTGGCTCAGCGCCCTGTGAGGCCAGTAGGTTAACGGCCAGGCGACCAGCGCGGTGATGAGCAGAACAACGGCGCCGGCGGACCCTAGCTGGATCGGCAAAAACAGAGTGCCAGCGCCTACGGCAGTGCCATATAAGGCAAAACTCCAGAGAGTTTCTTCTTTAGACCAAATTTTAGACATTATGTGAATTTATCAACCGTAAAACCAAAAAAAAGGAGTGTAATTTACCACATCTGCGTTTTGGTCGTGGCGATAGTTTTAGATGGCGGGCAGCAGCGAGGATCGCCGGGCACTGCCCCGGCGATCCGCCTGCGTTTAGCTACGCGTAGGGATCTGCGTTTGACGGTATCTCAGTACACGCACGCGCAGCGTGTCCCAGACCCAGTTGAACAGCATGGTGTAGGGCAGGAAGAACAGCATAAAGCCGATTTCCAGCATAAACGCCTGCATCAGCGAGACGCCGAGGAGCAGCGCGACGGCGGTGACGCCGATAATGATAAATCCGCTCTCAAAACCGATGGCGTGCAGGGCGCGAACCTTCAGGGTTCTGATCACCCGGGAAACCGGCCAGATACGGTCAAAGAGCGCGTTATAAATCAGGTTCCAGACCATCGCCAGGGTGGCGAGCAGAATGCTCAGACCGCCCATTTCGACCACCGAGCGCTGCATCAGCCAGGCTGCGGTGGGGGCGAGGATCAGCGTGGCGAGGCCCTCAAAGCTGACCGCGTGGATAATACGTTCCGTCAGCGACTTACGCTGCAGGTTGCTCTGTTGCATGGTGTTTACCTCCGGGTAAAGCCGCCGTTCACAGCCGTTTATTAGCGATGCAGGCTGAACGCGTTATAAGAAATTACTCCGCATTTTATGGATAAATGTGATAAACAAAAGATAGAATCCATCGATAAAGTAGATAGTTCATGCGCTATTCTCCCGAAGCTCTCACCGCGTTTGTCGAAGCCGTGGCCTGCGGCTCGTTTTCTGCCGCCGCGCGCCGCCTGCGCAAAAGCCAGTCCACCGTCAGCACCGCTATCTCAAACCTCGAAGCCGACCTCGGGGTGACGCTGTTCGATCGTACCGCCCGCCAGCCGGTGCTGACGCTGCAGGGCGAGCAGGTGCTGGGCTACGTGAAGGCAATTCTGGCGGCAAGCGAACGGCTCGATGAGCTGGCTATTTCTCTCTCCGGCGAAACGGAGGCCCGGCTCACGTTTGTGCTCTCCGATACGCTGCATCCCGATGTCCTTGAAGATCTGCTGGAGCAGTTCGACCGCCGTTTCCCGCATACCGAATTTGAGTGCCTGATCGGCGAGGATGAAGATGTTGTCGACCTGCTGCAAAAGGAGCGCGCGCAGGTGGGACTGGTTGAGGCCAGGGATAGCTATCCTCCGGAAATAGGCTGTACGCGCCTGCCGCTACAGACCGCGATGGCGATTTACGTGGCGCCCCGGCACCCGCTGGCGGCGCAGGAGAGGGTCGTCTGGGATGAGCTGCACAGCTGGCGCGAGCTGCGGCTGAGCACCTATCTGGAAAGCAGGACCGATCCTGCTCAGGGGCAGGTGTGGTCGGCGCCCAACTATCTGCTGCTGCTCAGCATGGCGGTGCAGGGGCTGGGCTGGTGCATTTTGCCCTGCGCGCTGGTTGAGGAGTTTGCCGGCGTCGGAACGCTGGTGCCGCTCGATATTGCGGGCTGGCCGCGGATGATATCCGTAGATTTATTATGGAATAAGCGGGCGCCGCCGGGAGAGGCAGGGAGCTGGCTGCGCCAGCATTTGCAGCGCCAGGGGCAGTAAAATCGCCGCAAATCTTTGTGATTTACCTCACTTTTTTTAAACATTTGCGAAATTTTTTGATAACAATTCTCTACTATGTTGTTGTTTCTTTGCACAGAGGCAGGCAGAGGTAGAGGATGAAAGATGTCGTGATCGTCGGCGCGCTGCGGACGCCTATTGGCTGCTTCCAGGGGGCGCTATCGCGCCACTCGGCGGTGGAGCTGGGGAGTCTGGTGGTTAAGGCTTTGGTCGAACGCGCCGGAATCGATCCCCACACTATTGATGAAGTGATCCTCGGGCAGGTTTTAACCGCCGGTACCGGGCAGAACCCTGCGCGCCAGTCGGCGATCCGCGGCGGGCTGCCGAACACCGTTTCGGCAATCACCATTAACGACGTTTGCGGTTCCGGGCTGAAGGCGCTGCATCTCGCTACGCAGGCCATTCAGTGCGGCGAGGCGGACGTGGTGATTGCCGGTGGCCAGGAGAATATGAGCCGCGCGCCGCACGTGTTGACCGACAGCCGCACCGGGGCGCAGCTGGGAAACAGCCAGCTGATCGACAGCCTGGTTCACGACGGCCTGTGGGACGCGTTCAATGATTACCATATGGGCGTGACGGCGGAAAACCTGGCGCGGGAGTACGGCATCAGCCGCGAGCTGCAGGACGCCTGGGCGCTGAGCTCGCAGCACAAGGCGCGGCGGGCGATCGACTCCGGCCGCTTTTGCGACGAGATTGTCCCGGTAATGACCGAGCAGAACGGCGCGCCGCGGCGGGTGGATACCGATGAGCAGCCGCGGGTGGATGCCAGCGCGGAAGGCCTGGCCTGTCTGCTGCCGACCTTCGACCTCCAGGGTTCGGTGACCGCGGGCAATGCCTCAACCATTAATGACGGTGCGGCGGCGGTGATGATGATGAGCGAGGTGAAGGCGCTGGAGCTTGGCCTGCCGATCCTCGCGCGGATCCGCGCGTTCGCAAGCGTTGGCGTTGATCCGGCGCTAATGGGAATTGCGCCGGTACATGCGACCCGCCGCTGTCTGGAAAGAGCGGGCTGGCGGCTGGACGAGGTGGACCTTATTGAAGCCAACGAGGCGTTTGCCGCGCAGGCGATTTCGGTGGGCAGGGTGCTGGAGTGGGACGAGCGGCGGGTGAACGTCAACGGCGGCGCTATTGCCCTCGGCCACCCGATCGGCGCTTCCGGCTGCCGCATTTTAGTTTCGCTGGTCCACGAGATGATCAAGCGGGACGCTCGTAAAGGGCTGGCCACGCTGTGCATCGGTGGCGGCCAGGGCGTCGCGCTGGCGGTGGAGCGAGCGTAGCGGCCCCCAAAAAGCGTTTTCCCTTCTTAGCCTCCTGCCATCAGGGGGCTTTTTTATCGGCGCTAAGCACTATTTCCGCGATAGTTCTCAGCAAAAAGGGCCAATAGCCGCCTTATTTGTTGAGCTTTGTCACGTCTTCATGTGCCATGTTTTTTGAAACAAATAATTACGATCTTGATCACTAAAACAACATCCCTTAAAAAATAAAATGCAGTTTCATAAAATAGAAACATAATTTTAATTTTGAGGGGTACCCTATGTTTGCACGATCTCTGGCCCTTGCTGCTCTCTGCGCCGCGTCTTTTTCTGCTTCAGCCGTAACGGTGGATTTGCGTCATGAATTCATCGACGGCGGTAAAACCGATAAAACCAACGCCGACCGCGTCTCCGTGTCGCACCGGTTCGCCAACGGCTTTGGTTTCTCCGTTGAGGCAAAGTGGAAGTCAGGAGGGGATAACACCGATCAGCCTTATTCAGACTTCGTTGGCAACGGGCATGAAGAAACCATTAGCTGGCAGTGGAAGGCGAACAAGAATTTCTCCGTCACCCCGGGCTTCAATATTGAAAGTAACGACAGCCGCTCAATCTATAAGCCGAACCTGCGCGTGCAGTACAGCTTCGATAACGGTTTCTACGTTGCCGCCCGCTACCGTTACGACTACACCCGCTATCCGGCAAGCGCGGGCAAAGAGGACGATAAAGTTAACCGCGGCGATGCGTGGGCAGGCTTCGTGCTGGGCGACTGGCGTACCGAGCTGAACTACGTTTATGCCCGCAGCAGCGAAGGCGTAAACCGTAATGACAATAAACCTTACTCCCAGGAATATAACGTTAAGCTGGCCTATAAGCTGGATAAAAACTGGGCGCCCTACGGCGAGGTGGGTAACGTTGGCGTCAACGACCGCAGCGACCGCCAGACCCGCTTCCGCGTAGGCGTGGCGTACACCTTCTGATATCAAACCCTGCCTAATTGTTGACCCCGGCGCAGTTAGCCGGGGTTTTGCCGTTCCCTCGCCGTGAACCTCTATTAATGATTAATGCCAGCTCACGCGGGCGGCCGCTTGATCGATCTGCGGCCGGCTGCAGGCCAAAAAAAGCCCTCCATTAAGGAGGGCAAGGCCAGTTACAGAAGTACTCAATCAAACTCAGGTTACAACAGGTTATGCCTGCAGCATCTCGCGCTGCTCGGGGAGCTTCGCGATATAGATAGCCGGTTTACCGTCCTTATCGGAGCTAAACAGGATCGCGCTATCGTCCGGCGTAAAGGAGGGGTGCGGATGGGTCACCTGGCGGCTGTTGGCGATGGTTGCCCACGACGTATCGTGACGCGCAACGCGGAAGAAGGCCCGCTTCGCCACGTCGAAAACGTACAGATAGGGGTCGTTATCGATGGTATAGCCGCTGGTATCCTTCACGTCTACCGGGGTACCGGAACCGTCGCCCACCAGCAGCGTGCCGTCAAAATTACTCATCAGATGCGAACAGGCGGGCATCTGCATCAGCGCTTCGTTCACGCCGCTATCCGGATTAAAGCGGTAAACGGTGCGTCCCTGCTGGCCCTTCAGGTAGGAGACGTACATCAGCGCCGAGCCGTCCGGCACCCAGAACTCGTGGGTGCAGCTTTCGCCCTCGGCATGCTCTTTGACTTTACGTACGCTGCTGCCGTCTTCATTCACCATCCACATGCGGGCATCAACCAGATCGTGCGGGCCTTCGTGGCAGAAGGCGACGGTGTTGTCATCAAACGGCCGATAAATGGGATGCCCCAGCCAGTTTTTCTCTTCATGGATGGTGCGGCTTTCACCGGTTTGCAAATCGACGCCCAGCAGGCGGCAGTGCGGGCCCTTATGGAAGAAGTCGTGGAAGGTCTGCCAGTCGTTGAGCGGCGTCCAGTCGCTTTTGGCGATCTCAATGCCGACCAGCTTGCTGCAGTCGCTGTTGGCGACCCAGGTTCCGTAGCCCACCCACTCGTCGGCGACGCGATAGACTTCGCGCTCCTGCAGGGTGGTGAGGTTAACTTCCAGCAGCGTGCGGTCATTTTTAACGTAATAGAGGGAAGTATCGTCCGGCGAGAGGAATCCGCCGAAGGTGTTGTCGCCGGCCCCTTCGGTGAGCTGGACGGCTTCGGCTGCGGCGATATCCAGCAGGTAGTAGTTCCAGTGCCCGTCGAATTCACCGGCGAACAGCAGGTGGCTACCGTCGTTGAAAAAGCATTTCTGATAGAAATAGTTACGATGGCAGGTCACTTCCGGAGGGGTTAAGCGGGTGATCTCTGCCCCGGTATCGGGATCGCGGCTGACTTCATAGTTGAGTTTTACCCGCATGCCTTTAGCCATGATGTGCTCCTTTTCCTTCCTGCGCTGCCGCCTCCCTGAGGGACGTATTAGCAGATGATTTTGATTTAAAAGATAGGTGTTAATTTATCAAAACATCGTTTCATTATTTGTGATGCCGAGCGCAGTTCGCAATAACTTCCTGCTCTGGATCGCACGTTTTTTGCCTACAGGCAGCGGTATGAAGAGGAAACTTTGTTTTTATGCCGACTTTCTGCGATCTGATGATGATTTTCTAAGTTTCTATAATGCTTTGTATTTAAATGAATTTCATTCTTTATTGTTTCAGGTCGGGTCAGCGCTTCGTGATCTGATTTGCATTTTTAACATTTGCCACTCTAAAAATTGAAACGATGTTTTAATAATAATTGAAAATGACCTTGCCCGGAGATAAGATGGGTCCACTTGCAAAACGGAACTCTGTTTTATTTTTATGATGGGCCAGCCCCAGAGAGTTCTTCTAACCATAATGGCCAGCGCAAGCAGCCGGTCGAACCTATAGAACCTCGCCTGTGTAGTACGGGCTATCTGAAAGATAAAGGAACCAGGTATGATACTCGATACATTCTCTCTCCAGGGTAAAGTGGCCGTTGTGACCGGATGTGACACCGGGCTGGGCCAGGGCATGGCGGTAGGGCTGGCGGAAGCGGGCTGCGATATTGTCGGTATCAATATTGTTGAGCCAACGGAGACGATTGAGCGCGTCACCGCACTGGGCCGTCGTTTTCTGAGCCTGACCGCCGACCTGCGCCAGATTGAGGGGATCCCGCAGCTGCTGGAGCGCGCCGTCGCTGAATTTGGCCATATCGATATTCTGGTCAACAACGCTGGCCTGATCCGCCGTCAGGATGCCCTTGAGTTCAGCGAAAAGGACTGGGATGACGTGATGGATCTGAACATCAAGAGCGTGTTCTTTATGTCTCAGGCGGCAGCGAAGCACTTCATTGCCCAGGGCAGCGGCGGCAAAATCATCAACATCGCCTCCATGCTCTCTTTCCAGGGCGGTATTCGCGTGCCTTCCTACACCGCCTCAAAAAGCGGCGTGATGGGCGTGACCCGCCTGCTGGCGAACGAGTGGGCGCAGCACAACATCAACGTTAACGCTATCGCACCGGGCTACATGGCGACCAACAATACCCAGCAGCTGCGCGCCGACGAGCAGCGCAGTGCCGAAATTCTTGAGCGTATTCCGGCGGGCCGCTGGGGTTTGCCGAGCGATTTGATGGGGCCGGTGGTGTTCCTCTCCTCCAGCGCGTCTGACTACATCAACGGCTATACCGTGGCGGTGGATGGCGGCTGGCTGGCGCGCTAATCTTCCCGCTTTTCCGAATAAAAACCTGCCACAGACGGCAGGTTTTTTTATATGTGAACATTAATTGTCCATATTGATAAATGAAAATAATCCATATTAATTAGTTATAGAGTGACGATAAATCGCATGATTATTGAATTTTTCTATGATGTCGATAAATTTTCGCGCCGTTATGAAAGTTGAATGTCCATCACAAAACGATAGCTAGTAGCTAATTAGTCCATATCTTTGGCATCTCCACCCTGACACATTACCCCGCCGATCCCGTACTTTCTCATCACGTCTTACTATGTTCTGGCAGGGAAAAATGACCTCAATTAATAATGACTCTACGTTAATGCCGCGTACGCAGCGCGATACCCGGCGCATGAACCAGTTTGTCTCCATTGCCGCCGCGGTGGCCGGACTCCTGTTTGGCCTCGATATCGGGGTGATTGCCGGGGCGTTGCCCTTTATTACCGATCATTTTGCCTTATCCAGCCGCCAGCAGGAGTGGGTGGTCAGCAGCATGATGCTGGGCGCTGCCGTCGGCGCGTTGTTCAACGGCTGGCTCTCTTTCCGCCTCGGGCGTAAATACAGCCTGATGGTCGGGGCGATACTCTTTGTTGCCGGATCCATCGGCTCCGCCTTTGCCGACAGCGTCGAGGTCCTGCTGCTGGCGAGGGTTCTCCTCGGCGTTGCCGTCGGGATCGCCTCCTATACCGCACCGCTTTATCTCTCTGAAATGGCGAGTGAAAACGTCCGCGGGAAGATGATAAGCATGTATCAGCTGATGGTGACGCTGGGCATCGTGATGGCCTTTCTATCCGATACGGCGTTTAGCTACAGCGGCAACTGGCGCGCCATGCTGGGAGTGCTGGCGCTGCCTGCGGTCCTGTTGATTGTGCTGGTGGTATTCCTGCCCAACAGCCCGCGCTGGCTGGCGGAGAAGGGGCGCCACGTCGAGGCGGAAGAGGTGCTGCGCATGCTGCGCGATACCTCGGAGAAAGCCCGGGATGAGCTCAATGAAATTCGCGAAAGCCTGAAGCTCAAGCAGGGCGGCTGGGCGCTGTTTAAGATCAACCGCAACGTCCGTCGGGCGGTGTTCCTCGGCATGCTGCTGCAGGCGATGCAGCAGTTCACCGGGATGAATATCATCATGTACTACGCGCCGCGTATTTTTAAAATGGCGGGCTTCACCACCACCGAGCAGCAGATGATGGCGACCCTCGTCGTCGGCCTGACCTTTATGTTTGCCACCTTTATTGCGGTGTTCACCGTGGACAAAGCCGGGCGTAAACCGGCGCTGAAAATTGGCTTTAGCGTGATGGCGCTGGGCACGCTGGTGCTCGGCTACTGCCTGATGCAGTTTGATAACGGCACCGCCTCCAGCGGCTTATCCTGGCTTTCCGTCGGCATGACCATGATGTGTATTGCCGGCTACGCCATGAGCGCCGCCCCGGTGGTGTGGATCCTGTGCTCGGAAATTCAGCCGCTGAAGTGCCGCGACTTCGGCATCACCTGCTCCACCACCACCAACTGGGTGTCGAATATGATTATCGGCGCCACCTTCCTGACGCTGCTCGACACGATTGGCGCCGCCGGCACCTTCTGGCTCTATACCGTGCTCAACGTCGCCTTTATCGGGGTGACCTTCTGGCTGATCCCGGAAACCAAAAACATCACCCTTGAGCACATCGAGCGCAACCTGATGTCCGGCAAGAAACTGCGCGATATTGGTAACTGATTACAGCGACTCCCTCGGCAGCCAGGGGCTGGCAACCCGCACCGTATCCCGATGGCTGTCGCCGTTAATAATATGCAGGGCGCTCAGGCGCCCTATTTCATAATGCGGAAGCTGCACCGTTGAGAGCGGCGGTAAAAACAGATCGCCAATGCCGACCATATTATCGTAACCGACCACCGCCACGTCCTGCGGGATGCGCAGACCCTGCGCCAGCAGCGTCTGATAGACCATAAAAGCGATGCGATCGTTACCGCAAATCACCGCATCGAACTGCGGCTTACCCGCGCGAATGTTTGTCAGCAGCATCGCCGGGATGTCGCGATAGTGCTCATCACCATACTCCATGTAGCCGTGTTCGAGCGTATGCGGATCGAGACCCGCTTCGCGACAGGCGCGCTCCAGCCCCTGGCGTCGGCGCACGGTCGCCAGATGCTTCGCCGGCAGATGCAGGCACAGCGGACGGCGATAGCCCGCCGCCAGCAGGGCCTGCACCGCCGCATACTGACCCTGCTCGTCGTCCGGAATATAGCTGGCCACCGGGTCGTGCAGGCTTTCGCAGTTGGCCAGCACGCAGGGGAGGGTCAGCAGTTTGGCCGGGAGCGGCACCTGGCGCAGCCCCATGGTGGTGTAGATAATCCCGTCCGGCCGGTGGGAGAGCAGCAGATCGACGATGGTGTCCGGGCTATCGTCGGAAAACATGTTGACCACGAAGCTGTTCCAGCCGTGCGCCCGCGCGGTTTCTTCGATTGAGAGCGTAATTTCCACCGAGAAGGGGGTGGTGACGGTATCCAGCGCCAAAACCCCGATGGTGTTTGGCGTGGCGTGGGCGCCACGTATTTTTTTGGCGGAGAGATCGGGGACGTAGTTGGTCTGTTCAATGGCGGCCTGAACGCGAGCCAGAGTCTCCGGTTTCAAGCGCTCCGGGCTATTCAGCGCCCGTGAGACCGTCATCAAAGAGACATTTGCCAGTTTTGCCACATCTTTCAAAGATGCCATATTGACTACTCCAACGCTGTCGCCAGGCAACAGGCTATATAACTAAGTCGCTGATGTAAAAGGATCATGCGCGATATTCTATCGCAGGATGCGCCGCAGCGATGGCGAGGAATATTTGATCGCGATCGCATCTCTATTATGTTAACGTTAACTTGTGTGATTAACATCATGTATCTCAGCAAAAGAGCATGAGTTTTGAGTTTTGTTAACGTTACCATCTGCGCATTACTCCAACAGAGAACGTCATGATGAAAGCACATCACTCTCACAGCTATCCGATACTCAGCGCCTTATTGTTCTTCTTTTTCGTGACCTGGTCTTCGTCCGGCTCTTTGCTCTCTATCTGGCTCCATCAGGAGGTCGGCCTGAAGGCGGGGGATACCGGCATCATCTACGCGGTTCTCTCTGTTTCAGCGCTGTTTGCCCAAATTTGCTACGGCTTTATTCAGGATAAGCTCGGCCTGCGTAAAAACCTGCTCTGGTATATCACCGCGCTGCTGATCCTCTCCGGGCCGGCCTATCTGCTGTTTGGCTACCTGCTGGGCATTAACATTTTTCTCGGCAGTATTTTTGGCGGGATCTACATCGGCCTGACCTTCAACGGCGGCATCGGCGTGCTGGAGTCCTACACCGAGCGCGTGGCGCGGCAGAGCCAGTTTGAGTTCGGCAAGGCGCGGATGTGGGGATCGCTGGGCTGGGCGGTGGCGACCTTTTTTGCCGGCCTGCTGTTTAACATCAACCCGAAACTGAACTTTGCCGTCGCCAGCTGCTCTGGCCTGGTATTCTTCGTCCTGCTGGCGCGGCTGCGGGTCTCCTCTGCGCCGCAGGCGATGGAAGAAGCGGTGGCGGGCGGCAAGGTGACGCTGGAGGACGCGCTGCGTCTGCTCACCCTCCGCCGCTTCTGGGCGCTGGTGTTTTTCGTCGTCGGCACCTGTATTTACGGCGTCTACGACCAGCAGTTCCCGGTCTACTTCTCCTCGCAGTTCGCCACGCTGCAGGAGGGCAACGCCATGTACGGCTACCTGAACTCTTTCCAGGTGTTTCTTGAGGCGGCGGGGATGTTCTGCGCGCCCTGGCTGGTTAACCGCATTGGCGCTAAAAATGGCCTGATTTTCGCCGGCATGGTGATGGCGCTGCGGATGGTGGCTTCTGGGCTGGTGGAGGGGCCACTGCTCATCTCTATCACCAAGCTGCTGCACGCGGTGGAACTGCCGATCCTGCTGGTATCTATCTTTAAATACAACAGCTTAAACTTTGATAAGCGCCTCTCATCGACGCTCTATCTGGTGGGCTTTGCCTGTACCAGTTCGGTTATTGCTACCGTGCTGTCGCCGCTGGCGGGCTATAGCTACGAGATATACGGCTTTGCCCGGTCCTATTTGATTATGGGCCTGCTGGTGTTCTTCACCACCTTTATCTCCATCTTCTTGCTGCGCTCGGCTAAGTCACCATCTGACCCGCTGATGCCGCAACCCTCCGTTATTTGAATGAAAAGAGTGAAGACTATGACCTACTCAATTAGCAACGCCGAACAGGAACTGCAGGCGAAAAGCGATGCGCTGAACCTGCGCTGGTACCCGCGCTACCATCTTGCCGCCCGTGCGGGCTGGATCAACGATCCTAACGGCCTGGTGTGGTTCGACGGCTGGTATCACGCCTTTTACCAGCACCATCCCTACTCGACGCAGTGGGGGCCGATGCACTGGGGTCATGCGCGCAGTAAAGATTTGGTGCACTGGGAGCATCTGCCGGTGGCGCTGGCGCCGGAAGGCCCGGAGGATAAAGACGGCTGCTTCTCCGGCTCCGCGGTGGTCGACGGCGATACGCTGGCGCTGATTTATACCGGGCATAAATTTCACGGTGACCCGAACGATGAGGCCAACTTGTATCAGGTGCAGTGCCTGGCGACCAGCCGCGACGGCATCCACTTTGAGCGCCAGGGGATCGTTCTCGATACCCCGCCTGGGCTGCACCATTTCCGCGATCCTAAGGTGTGGCGTGAGGGAGATAGCTGGTACATGATTGTCGGCGCGCGCCTCGGCGATGTCGGCCAGGTGCGCCTCTACCGTTCGGCCGATCTGCGCCAGTGGCAGGACGCGGGCGTGCTTGATGAGGCGGAAAAAGAGATGGGCTACATGTGGGAGTGCCCGGACTTTTTTGCCCTCAACGACAGGCGCGTGCTGATGTTTTCTCCGCAGGGAATGGCGGCGCAGGGCTATCAGAATCGCAACCTGTTCCAGAGCGGCTACCTGCTCGGCGACTGGCAGCCGGGCGGCACCTTTGTGCGTGAAGGCGAGTTTGTGGAGATGGACAGCGGGCATGATTTTTATGCGCCACAGAGCTTCCTGACGCCGGACGGTCGGCGGATCGTTATCGGCTGGTTGGATATGTGGGAGTCGCCGCTGCCGGAGCAGCAGGACGGATGGGCGGGGATGCTCTCGCTGCCGCGCGAGCTGAGCCTGAGCGCCGACAGCCGGCTGCAGATGCGCCCGGCGAAAGAGGTCGAAAGCCTGCGCGGAGCGTGGTTCCCGTGGCCGGTAAGTACCTTGAAAAACCAGCAGACCATGCTGGTGGAAAACTGTGAGGCGATGGAGGTTATTCTGCACTGGGACAGCGCCAGCTGCAGCGCTGAGCAATACGGCCTCAGCTTCGGCGACGGCCTGCGCGTCTACGTTGATGCGCAGATGCAGCGCCTGGTGCTGGAACGTCACTATCCGCAGCATGGCCTGTGCGGCGTGCGCAGCGTGCCGTTAACCGCCGGGGCACCGCTCAGTCTACGGATATTCTTCGACAGCTCTTCCGTAGAGGTCTTCGTTAACGAGGGCGAAGCCTGTCTCAGCAGCCGTATTTACCCGGATGCTGCCCGTCGTGAATTAACCTTATTTGCGTGGAGCGGATCGGCGAGCTTATCTGAGGCCGGGGCCTGGCAGCTCGAATAATATCGTTACTGTTTTATTATGTCGTTAATAACCCGTCTGCGACGATGGGCGGGTTATTATTGTCATCATCGTCGTGCTTTACCTGTATACCCGTCATACTTCAGGCTGCATATGCGTTGGCTGCACTTTCACCCCAGTCACTTACTTCAGTAAGCGACTGGGGACTTGCTCTCTTGCCGCCGCTCGAATTATTTAGGGTATAAATAAAGATTTCATTTAATTAAATAATAAAAGGGTTTACCGATGAATAAAATCTGGGTCGGGTGCTTTCTGTCGTCTTTATTTACTCCTCTGGCTAATGCGCAGGCACCATTAACACTCGAAGAACGGCTGGCGCAAATGGAGCAGCGGTTGCAGGAGACCGAGCAGCGAGCAACCAGCGCCGAGGCGGAGATTCGGGCGCTAAAGCATCAGGAGAAGCCGGCGGTAGCGGCCAGCAACGCGGCGGCCAAACCCGCGCTGCAGGTCAATGATTATGGCGAATTAAAGTTTTATGGCGACGTTGAGTTTAATATGGACGGCGCCAGCCGTACCGGTAACCTGACCTCGGTGAGAACCACTGCGAATAAAAGCTGGGCGCCGGGGAAAAAAGAGCGTTGGGATATTAACGGACGCATTCTTCTCGGTTTTGATGGCCTGCGGAAAGGGGCCGATGGCAAATATGCCGGCTTCAGCGTGCAGCCGCTGGCGGATATTAATGGCAAGATGAATCTGGATGATGCGGCCTTTTTCTTTGGCCAGCAGGATGACTGGAAAATTAAAATTGGGCGCTTTGAAGCCTACGATATGTTCCCGCTAAATCAGGATACCTTTATTGAATATTCCGGCAATACGGCGAACGATCTTTACAGCGACGGCTACGGCTATATCTATATGATGAAAGAGGGGCGCGGACGCAGCAGCAGCGGCGGCAACTTCCTGCTGAGTAAAACCCTCGACAGCTGGTACTTCGAGGTGAATACGCTGGTGGAGGACGGCAGCACGCTCTTCGTCGATCGCAACTATCACGGCAACGCGCTGGATAACCAGAAAAACGTCGCCTACGTGCGTCCGGTAGTGGCGTGGCAATCCGGCGCGTGGTCGGTGGCGGCGGCGATGGAGAGTAACCTCGTCAATAACGCCTACGGCTATCAGGACGCACGCGGCCGCTGGGTCGACCAGTCGAGCCGTACCGGCTACGGCATGACCATGAGCTGGAACACGCTGAAGGCCGATGCTGAAGATGGCACGGTAGTGAATCTGAGTACCGCCTATCTCGACGCCACGGATGAGCAGGACTTCAGCGCCGGCATCAACGCGCTATGGCATCGCGTGGAGCTGGGCTACATCTATGCGCATAACAAAATCGACCAGTTTAATCTGGCGGGCGTGAGCGCAGAATGCGACAACGAGTGCGCCGTACTCGCCCCGGGGCGCTATGACATCCACACGCTGCACGCCTCGTGGCTGCTGCCGAATATCATGGATATGGCGAATTTTAACATTTACCTCGGCGCCTACGCCTCGTGGCTGGATTCGTCGGCGGAGAAAAGCGCGGGGTCGGACGAACGCTACGGCGCTCGCGTGCGCTTCAAATACTTCTTCTGATTATATGGCAGCAAGACCCGCGCGCGTGGCCCGGAGAAGTGCTGCCGGGCCGGGCCGCGGCGCGAAGGCTCAGCGACCGCACCGCGTCTTCATTTTGACTCACTATAATGACGTGAATAGGCGGCTTTAAGTCTTTCCATGGCTTCAGTCAGTACAGCGCGGGGGCATCCGACATTTAACCGCATATGCCCCTCGCCACCGATACCATACTGCGTACCCGGAGAGAGTCCTAACCTGGCATCATTGATGAAAAAAGAAGCCAGGTCCTCATCGCTCAGTCCCATCTTTTCAGCATTGAGAAAAAGAAGATAGGACGCACCGCCGTAGATGACCGAAATGTTCGGGCAGCTACGTTCTATTTCCTCTTTGGCATAGTGGACATTTGCAGATAAATACGAAAGCAACTGCTGATACCAGCCGCCGCACTCCGTGTAGGCTGAATAAATTGCGGCTTGCTGTGGATAGTTTGTCTCTGCAAGATGGCAATTATCCAGGAAGCCGAACAGGGTGTCCCGCAGCCGATTATCTTTAACGATCATGATGCCGCCCTGAACGCCGGGGGCATTAAACGCCTTGCCAATCGACGTTAAGACAATGGATTGACTGTCTGTAGTATCATTGAGTGCAAAAAAAGGAAGATGATATTTTCCGTCTAACGTCAGATCGCAATGCACTTCATCTGATACAACAACAACGCCTTCTTCATGACAATAACGCTTTATTTTTGTAAGGGTGTGCCGATCCCATACCACCCCACCAGGGTTGTGAGGGGATACCAACAGAAACATTCTGGATACTTTCAATTTTTTTCTGAAGTCATGCCAGTCAAATTCATAGCTGCCGTTTTTTTCAAGCAGACGTGACTGGATTAATTTCCGGCCACAGCCAGGGACAAGGTTTCGATAAGGATCGTATATCGGAGTACATGTCAGAATACTGTCCCCGGGTTCGCTCAGCGCCAGTATGGTAAAGACCACGGTTTTTATTACTCCCGGGATAAAATGGATCCACTCTTCCCGAAGAGGCGTGCCATACTGCTTGCGATACCACTCAACAACCGATTTTTTCCAACCCGGGAAGTCCATATTATATCCCTGAACAGGTTGGGTCGCGACCGAGATAAGGTTATTCAGGATAGGGTCCGGAGTTTTAAAGTCCATATCAGCAATCCACATCGGAAGTATATCATCGGTGCCAAACATTTTCTGCCGCTGACCATATTTACGGCAGCAGGGGTTTCGTGTCACAACATTATCAAACAAAGACATTATCACTCCATACACAACGAATTTTTTCAAATTAATGAAGTACTAAATATAACTTAGTGTTCCATCACATGTTCAGGATCGTCATTTGGGTCATATTGGGCAATGCCAATTCCGGTGGCGGCCCATAACAATGCAAAAATGACGCCGCTGTAGCATAAAATAGCCCATGGAAGATAATCCAGGGTCGCTACGCCGAGCATGGTCGCACAGTAGACACCGGAAGCGGACCACGGAATAATCGGTTCAACAACCGTTCCTGCATCTTCCGTTGTACGCGACAGATTTTTTGCCGCCAGTCCTCTTCTTTTGTATTCATCCTTAAACGCATCCCCGCACAGTAGCAAGGGCAGCATGCCGTTGGCGGTACAGGCGCAAATCGTCATCGCGCTCACGATAGTAATGAATACGAGCCTGAAGGTTGACTGTACGCCTTTGGTCAGCGCCCGAATAACCGTATGCAGCGAACCCGTTGCGCTCATTGCTCCGGCAAAACTAAAGGCGCTAAAGACAGTGACAAAACTGCTGAACATCGAGATTGCGCCGCCGCGCTCCAGCAGGCGAGGTAGATCTGAAGAGAGTGTCGATACATCAACACCTTCCGCCATGGTTAACTTAAACCCGCTCACCACCGCTTCGCCCACCGAGGAGGGGGAGAATATCTGAAATACAATGGCCAGGATCACCGAGATCAGGGTCGACAGAAACAGCATCGGTATTGGCGGTTTTTTTGCCAGCGAGCCGTACAGCACAATTGCCGGTGGCAGAAGAAGGAGAAGATTAAAGTTGTATATCTTAGCAATTGACGTCATCAGGGCGGTAATTGAATCAGGGGGACTGGCGGAGACATCAATATTCATTCCCAGATAGGAATAAATAATGCAGCACACGAGGAATCCCGGTCCAGTGGTCCACAGCAGATGCCCTATATGAGAATATAAATTCACTCCGGCAGCCAGCGCCGCCATATTGGTTGAATCTGAAACGGGAGACAATTTGTCGCCAAACCAGCATCCCGATACGATAGCGCCAGCGGCAATCGGTAACGGTATATTAAGCCCAATAGCCACACCGATCATAGCGATTCCGATAGTACCAATAGAACCCCAGGAGGTACCGGTACAGACGGAAATCAGGGCGCCCAGAAAGAATGCCGAGATATAGAAATACTGCGGGTTAATAACCTTCAGGCCATAGTAAATCATCATCGGGATGGTCCCCGAGATCATCCATGAGCCGATTAGAAAGCCGATGCTTGCCACAATCAAAATGACCGGTAAAGCCTCAGCGATTTTATTGCAGATAGATTTTAAAATGTCATCCCATGTATACCCGTGCGCTATTGCAATGAACGAGGCCGTAGCCGTTCCCATAATAATCATAGGCTCCGCACGAATATTAAATATAAAATATCCGATGCTGATTCCGCCAAGCATAATCACCATGGGGAGTAGCGACCAGAAGAATGAAAGCTGGCGCCTGTCTGTAGGGTTACAGTGATTTGATTTCATGTTCTTTTCCAGTTGTTTATTAATCAAATGTGTGCGTCATTTTAGAATGACCATCTGTGTCTTGAAGTAAAAGATGTGTTTGTACGAAATCCTCCTCGGGGATTTTTAATAAGAAAAACGTAAATCCACGCTATCTGTTTTTATAATAGATGCGGCGATATCGGGTAAGCTAAATGATGGTGACGCTGCTGACACAGTTTTCGGTATTGTATCGGTGGCATTCCGACATGTTTTTTAAAAATACTATAGAAACGGCTGCTGGAGTTAAATCCGGCAAGCATCGCGATATCCAGAATGGTTTTGTCGGTTTCGCTCAGCAGTGCCCGGACATGATTAATGCGTAATGTCGTAATATATTGCTTAATGGTCAGCTGCATGGCTTTCTGAAAAATACCCATTGCATAATTGGGATTTAATTTAACATGCTCAGCAATGGTATTCACGGTTAGCGGCCTATCGCTGTTAGTGGCGATAAACTCCAGCATCTGGCTGACATAAAACTGAGCGTGTCGCGATGTGCCATTTTTATGGGGCTGTGCTGCTTTATTCACGGATACCGGATGCCAGCCTGAGAGACTAAAACGTTTGAACATCAGCGCGATTTCATTGATAGCGAGCTGGCGAATGTGCGCATTTTTGCTCTGCAATTCATGCTGCCAGCGCTGGACTTCAAAACTACTGAGCTGCTGAACAGCCAGGGATTGGATCACCATGCCATGCGTTACGTGGTTTATCAGATCGCGATCCAGCGGCCATGATAGGAAAAGATGCATCGGCAGATTGAAGATCGCCATCTGCTTGCAGTGGCCCGGATTGGTCAACTGGTGAGGCGTACAGGCCCAGAACAGCGTGATATAGCCCTGCTTTATGAGCACAGCTTCATCGTTGATCAGGTATTCCACATCACCATCAAAGGGGACGTTCACTTCTATCTGGCCGTGCCAGTGGCTGTAGGTCATCGCGAGCGGAGCCCGCAGCTCGATATCCATCTTCTGAGACTCAGAATAGAGGGCAAGCGGGCTGCGCGTTTGCTTATCGTAACTACGGCACATATGCGGATCGTGCGGTAGCCGCGGGATGGTCGTGTCCACCATAGTAATGCTTCCTGAGTCATTAGGCTGATTGGTACGCTACGGCAAAGCATGTTCACAGCTTACCCGAAACAAAACTTCGTTTTCTCTACATTTCCGACAATTCATTCCCGGAAAATCATTTTTTTTGCTGCTTAAAAACCAATCTGAGCTTTTGGGAGGAATTCACCATAATCGTCAGGGAGGCGTCGGCAGGGGATGCAGCCGCGGTACCGTGATTTCCCGGGCCTGCCGCGAGCGCGTTGGCCCGTATAACGGGCATTCGTAGCATAATGAGCTGGCCGAAGGCGGAGCGGCAGATATGCCGCGCAATGGAAAACCTACGGTGATAAGGGCGGATATCCGTTGGATCTTTGCCATGATTCGAAAGCAGCAAACCCGCCAGATATCCGGGCTTGTTGGGGGAACCGGCATAGCGAGATAAAGGCGAAAGCGCAATTAAGATAGATGAAAAGCATCCGGCATCCACGGTCTGCGTGGTTTGGCTCGTTCAGGACGACGAATGAGGGCGTTTTTAACCCGCCGCCCTTTGCCTCTACGCGTGATGCCTGTCGACGACTGACGCTTTTTGCGGCGACGCGCCGCTGACTTCGGCCAGGTACAGCGCCGGCATCCCGTCTTTATCGGAGGTAAACAGCACCCAGCGGTTGTCTGGGGAAAATGACGGATGGGGATGCGTCACCTGGCGCTCGCCGTCGATTACTTTCCAGGTTGAGTCGTGCCGGCAAATTGCCGTTTGTTCACCAGAGCGAATATCGAATACCCAGATAAACGGATCGTTGAGCTGGACATCACCGGCGCTATGTGGCGCCCCATCGCCGACCACCAGCGAGCCGTCATGGTTACTCATCAGGTGTGAGCAGGGTGGGATGGCCATAAGCTGACGGTTTTCAAGCGTTATCGGATCGGCGCGGAAAAGATATCGATGCGGGTCGTTGTCCCGGTGAGCGACGTAGTAGAGCGCTGAGCCATCCGGTACCCAGAATTCGTGGGTAAAACTCTCTCCGGGCTGGTGCTGGCGGACTTTGCGCAGATGGCTGCCGTCGGCGTTGATAAGCCACATCCTGGCATCAATCGCGTCACGCGGGCCTTCATGGCAAAAGGCGAGGATACCGTCATCGAACGGGCGATAGAGAGGATGGCCAAGCCAGCGTTTTTCCTGCAGCACTACGCGCTGCTGGCCGCTGTGCAGGTCGATATTGATTAGCCGGCACTCGGGTTGGGTAAAGTAAAAGGCGCGGAATTTGCTCCAGTCGGTCAGCGGCTGCCAGTCGCTTTTTTTGATTTCGACGCCTGCCAGCTGGCTGCAGTCGCTGTTAGCCACCCAGGTACCGTAGGCGACCCATTCATCGTCTACCTGATACACAACCTGCTCTTCTCGTGTCTCCAGGCACACGCGGCGCAGCTGCTGGTTGTTTTTCACATACCACAACGCGCGATCGTCAGCGGATAAAAAACCGCCGAAGGTGTTATCGCCAGCGCCGTCGGTCAGCTGCACCGCCTGCTGTGCGGCGATATCCAGTAAATAATAGTTCCAGTGGCCTTCAAAGGCGCCGCCGAAAATAAGCCTATTTCCGTCGCGGGTAAAGCATTTTTGATAGAAGTAGTTGCGGTGACAGATTACGTGCGGTGGCGTCATCCGGATCACCCGGCGGCCGGTTTCATCCTCCTGCTCATGACGAAAGTTAAGCGGGATGATTTTGCCTTTCATTATGGGCTCCTTGCGAAAAAATCCCCGCAGCCGGAGCCGCGAGGGAGGTTCGTGTGACCAGATATCAGCGCATGGCGCGCTTGAGAATGCGATCCGACTGACGCTGGAAGTCCGCCGCCGTCTCTTCTACGGATTTCTGCCCGTAATCGATGTACTGCAGGGCGGTGCCGAACTGGGCTACAATCTGCGGATCGTCGAAGTAGGGCGACACGGAGAGCTTCGCCGGCAGGGACTGCGCCAGCTTCAGCCCGGAAACCGCCGGATCGTCGGCCTTGATCGTGCCGTCTTCGGTCAGGTACTGCACCGCCACTTTACTCAGCGGCACGCCGCGCTCGAGTCCTAAGGTATCGACCCCGGCTTTGCTGTTCAGCAGGAAGTTAATCACCTTCGCCGCCGCTTCCGGATTTTTCGTGGATTTACCGATTGAGAGCATCTGCGCGGGCTTAAAGAACAGGCCGGCGTCGGTGGCTCCCGGCAGCATCGGGTATTCACCCAGCTCCAGCTTCGCCGGCGGCTTCAGGTTGTCGGAGTATTTGTTGATGGTGGAATTCCACATGTAGGTTCCCGCCCACTCGCCCTGGATCCACGGCTTCATCTCGTACATATTGCTTTTGCCAAACGAGGCGTAGTATTTGGTGTCCGGCATGACGTGGCTGTCGATAAGCTTTTTATACATCTGGAAAAAC
The DNA here is from genome assembly GCF_902705905.1 of Klebsiella sp. 18074. Taxonomy (NCBI): domain Bacteria; kingdom Pseudomonadati; phylum Pseudomonadota; class Gammaproteobacteria; order Enterobacterales; family Enterobacteriaceae; genus Klebsiella; species Klebsiella sp. 18074. The sequence continues at coordinate 112,409 of NZ_CACSIS010000003.1, forward strand.
TCGACCCACTGCTCTTTGCTGTAGGAGAATTTTTTGGTTTTATCGTCGATAGCCGGCTGGTTGTACTTCTGAATCATGTAAGAGTTCAGCAGCGCCAGGGTATCCTGGTGCTCCAGCACCACCGGGTAGTACTGCTTGCCGAGCTTGCTTTCAAAGGCTTTTCCCGCCGCCATCAACTCATCCCAGGTTTTTGGGTAGGCGACGCCGGCTTTTTTCCAGGTTTCATCATTAAAGTAGAAGACGCGGGCGGTCACGGAAATGGGGATGCCGTTGAGCTTGCCGTTCACGGTGGTGGACTGCAGCTCTTTCGCGTCAAACTGGCTGAGATCGATGACGTCCTTCATCTTATTGAGGTCGTAGAAGCCGTCGCCATTTTTCGAGAAAATAGGCAGCCAGTTCCAGTTGGTCTGCATCACGTCAGGCTCGGTGCCGCCGGCGATTTGCGTGGTCAGGCGCGAAAGGTGGCCGTCCCAGCCGGTGTATTCCGCTTTGACGTTAATATCCGGGTTCTGCTTATGAAATTCTTCCAGCGCTTTCAGGGTCACCTGATGACGGCCGTTGCCGCCCCACCAGGACATGCGCAGGTCGACATCCTGTGCCAGAGAAGGTAGCGCGGTCAGGCCCAGAGTGGCGGAGATTGCGGCGCTTAAGAGCACTTTTTTCATTTTAATACTCCAGTGATTACAGAGAGATGTTCTGTTCGGTCGTCGCATCAAAGAGATGACATTTGTTGAGATCGAACTGGTAATAGACCTTACGATGCAGCCCTTTTTCGATCATCGGCCTCGCTTCGTCGGAAGGGACGCGGGCGGTCAGCTCATAATCGGCGACTTTCATATAGACAAAGAACTCGTGGCCCATATTTTCCACGCGCACCATCTCACCGGAACCGCAGCCTTCGGCGAACGGCTGGTCCGAAATGGAGACAAACTCAGGGCGCACGCCGTAGAACAGCGGCTGGTCCTTGTAGCCTTCGGCTTTGCTCTGCAGGGCATCGTTGAGGGGCAGCAGCTCGTCGCCGATGTTCATATGCAGGCGGCCAGCGCGCTCAACCAGCTTGCAGGGACGAATGTTCATCTCCGGCGCGCCGATAAAGCCCGCGACAAACATATTTTTTGGCTTGTGGTAGAGATTGTCCGGGGTATCAACCTGCATGATGTGGCCCAGCTTCATTACGCAGATACGGTCGCCCATGGTCATGGCTTCGGTCTGATCGTGGGTGACGTAAACGGTGGTCGCCGGTTTACCGGATTTCTTCAGCTGCTTGTGCAGGTCGGAGATCCGGATGCGCATCGAGGCGCGCAGCTTGGCGTCGAGGTTAGAGAGCGGCTCATCGAACAGGAATACGTCCGGCTTCTTCACGATCGCCCGGCCTACCGCCACGCGCTGGGCCTGGCCGCCGGAGAGCTGGCGCGGTAGGCGGTCGAGCAGCTCTTCCAGCTCGAGGATTTTTGCCGCTTCGTTAACCTGGCTTTCAATCTGATCCTTTGGCAGCTTGCTCAGCTTGAGGCCAAAAGCGAGGTTTTCACGCACCGTCATATGCGGATAGAGCGCGTAGTTCTGGAACACCATCGCAATGCCGCGCGCTTTTGGCGCGAGGTTGTTAACGATTTTCTCCCCGATACGCACTTCGCCGCCGCTGATGGTTTCGAGGCCTGCCAGCATGCGCAGGGTGGTGGATTTGGCGCAGCCGGATGGCCCGACGATCACCATAAACTCCCCGTCAGCGATTTTCAGGTCGATAGCATGTACCGCTTTGAAGCCGTTGGAGTAGACCTTTTCCAGTTTTTTGAAAATAACTTCAGCCATGATATTTCCCTCTTAACCTTTAATTCCGCTGCTGGTGACGCCCTGTACGAAGTAGCGTTGAGCCAGGAAGAATACGATGATGGATGGCAGAATGGAGATGCTCGCCATTGCCAGAATTTCGTTCCATGGAGCGCCTTCCGTGACGTCGATGGACATTTTCAGCGCCAGTGCGATCGGATACTTATCGACGCTATAGACGTAAATCAGCGGACCAATAAAGTCGTTCATTGACCACATAAACTGGAACAGCGCGACCGAGATAATTGCCGGTTTTAAAATCGGCACCACCACGTACCACAGCACCTGGAAGGAGTTGCAGCCGTCAATCTGCGCCGCCTCTTCCATATCGCGCGGCACGCCGCGCAGGAACTGAATCAGCATGAAGACGAAGAACCCCTGAGTGGCGAAGGCCAGCGGCAGGTACAGCGGCAGATAGCTGTTCAGCATCCCCATTTCGCGGAACATCAGGTACTGCGGGATGAGCAGCACGGTGCTCGGCAGCAGCATGGTGGTGATGAGGGTGGCGAACCAGAATTTCTTCCACGGGATCTCGAAGCGAGCAAAGCCGTACGCCACAATGGTGGAGGAGATAATGGTCAGGATCACCTTCGGAATCACGTACTTGAAGGTATTCAGCATGTAGTGGCCGAAGTTGTATTCCGTCCCGGTCTTCCAGCCGTTGATAAATCCGTCCCAGGTCGCGTGGGCGGGCCACAGGCTGAGGGTGGTGAAGATCTCGTGGTTCGGTTTGAATGACGCCGAGAACATCCACACCAGCGGATAGAGCATCAGCAGGCCAACGAACAGCAGGATCACATAGCGGATGCTGGCGTTCATTTTTTCACGCCGCAGCGTTCTGGCAACCTCGCGCTCTGCGATGTCCCGTGCCGCGGAAATTTGTTGGATATCAGCCATTTTTGCCTCCCTTATCGGCGGAGTAGAACACCCAATATTTCGAAGACTTAAAGGCAATAGCAGCAAACACCGCGACGACCAGGAACAGCACCCATGCCAGCGCCGCGCCGTAGCCCATATCGAAGTACTTAAAGGCGGTGTCGTAGATATAGAGTGAGAACAGATAGGTGGAGTAGGTTGGGCCGCCGCCGGTTATCACGTACGGCCCGGTAAACTCCTGGAACGCCTGGGTGGTTTGCATAATGAAGTTGAAGAAGATCACCGGCGTAATCAGCGGCACCGTCACCTTCATAAACATCTGCCACTTCGAGGCGCCGTCGATCATCGCCGCTTCGTACTGCGATTGTGGAACGTTCTGCAGCGCCGCGAGGAAAATGACCATTGCCGAACCGAACTGCCAGACGCGCAGCAGGGTCACCGACATCAGCGCCAGCGACGGCTCGCCGAGCCAGTTGACCGGGTCGAAGCCCAGCACGCCGATAAAGCTGTTCAGCAGGCCGTCGATAGCGAACAGCGCGCGCCACAGCACGGCGATGGCGACGGAGCTGCCGAGAATCGACGGAATGTAATAGGCGGTACGGAAGAAACCGATGCCGCGCAGCTTAAAGTTCAGAACAAACGCGATGCCCAGCGCAAAGGCCAGCTTCAGCGGAATGGTTAAAAAGACATAGGCGAAGGTGACGCCCATGGACTTCCAGAAGAGAGAATCTTCGGTCAGCATGTAGCGATAGTTTTCAATGCCGTTAAATACCGGCGGACTCATCAAGTCGTACTCAGTGAAACTGAGGAAGAAAGATGAAACAAAGGGAAAGGCGGTAAAGATTATCAGCCCGATGATATAGGGCGATATCCATGCCAATCCCAGCAGCTTGTTTTCATTCATACATACCTACCTGGCTTACGAGTTTGTAAAACGGATTCGGTTTATACCCGGTGTACTTCACGCTGTGTGCGCTATCCGCGCTGAAAAGCAGCCGGAAAAGTTCATCTGTTGCTGGTGTCTGTGCTGGCGCTTCCTTCCTTGTTGAACCCTGTTTTTGTCATGGTTTGTCACCCGCAGCTCCCTGCTGAGCGTGCACCGGTTCGGCTTTGCTATGCCCGGCGCCTTTAATTTTATAAAACGCCGTTTTAAATTTATTTTATTGCGATTTATTACAGAGTCATTCGATTCATAGCGGAAATGTGATCGGAGTCGAAACGATGTTTCAAAAAATGAGATGGCGGGCGTTTTGTAAGGCTGGTAAGGGCTGGAGAGAGATGCGGGAAATGTGAGTCGGCGCAGGCGTGCGGTATTTTATTGCCCGGCTAATGATTATCTGTGTACATGTTTTTTAACAAATAATGATGGACCTGAGGGGCGCGGTGGTGAAAGAGGGGAGCATGCCCGCTCTTCCACCACCGCGCCCGGGGAAGATTAGTTTTGCAGAAAATCCTGACGAATGGGTGTAAAGGTATCCAGCAGGGTTCCCGCTTTCAGGCACACGCAGCCGTGCATAATATGCGGCTGCTTGTAGAGCGTGTCGCCGGCGCTGACCACGTGTTTCTCGTCACCGATGGTGAATTCGAACTCGCCTGAAAGCACGTAGGTCAGCTGCTCGTGGGGGTGGTTATGCATCGGACCAATGGCACCGGCGTCAAAGTTAACCTCAACCGCCATCATGTTGCCGCCGTGCGCCAGAATGCGTCGGGTCACGCCGTTGCCCAGATCGTCGAGAGTGGTCTCTTTATGAAAAATAAACATCCGCAGGTCCTGTAGTTAAGTGAAACAATGTTTCATTTAATTTATCGCACAATTTTCTAAAAAGAAACGATCGACGAGAGAAGTGGAAAGTTGATCACAAGTTTGCTTCACTGGGGGAAACCATAAAAGGAGCGAATGATGAAAACGATTGGCCTGTTGGGGGGAATGAGCTGGGAATCGACCATTCCCTATTACCGCCTGATCAATGAAGGGATCAAGGCGCGCCTGGGCGGCCTGCACTCCGCCAGCCTGTTGCTGCATAGCGTTGATTTCCATGAGATTGAAGCCTGTCAGACCGCCGGTGAATGGGAGCGTGCCGGCGATATGCTGGCCCAGGCGGCGGTGGGGCTGCAGCAGGCGGGCGCCGAAGGTATCGTGCTCTGTACTAACACCATGCACAAAGTGGCGGATGCCATTGAAGCGCGCTGCGGCGTGCCGTTTCTGCATATTGCCGATGCGACCGGGCGGGCGATTGAGAAAAAAGGCATGCGCAACGTCGCCCTACTAGGCACGCGCTATACCATGGAGCAAGAGTTCTATCGCGGCCGCCTGCAGCAGCAGTTTGCTATAGAGACCCAGGTGCCGCCCGCCGACGATCGCCAGCGGATCAACCAGATAATCTTTGATGAGCTCTGTCTCGGCACCTTTAGCGAGGCTTCCCGCGACTACTACCTGCAGGTTATCGAGGCGCTGGCGGCGCAGGGCGCGGAAGGCGTTATCTTCGGCTGCACCGAGATTGGCCTGCTGGTGCCCGTAGAAAGCAGCCCGCTGCCGGTATTTGATACCGCGGCCATTCACGCTGCGGACGCGGTGGAGTTTATGCTTTCTTAAGCACCGTATCGAGCGGGTGCTGGATCTGCGCCAGGCTGTGCTGCAAGTGGTGAATAAAGGCGTCGACCAGCGCCGAACCGGGGCGGTGCAGCGGGCGGATCATGCTGACGGTAAAGGGCACATCGATGCTGAAGCGGCGCACCGCGACGCCGCTTTCGGCATAGTCGAGGGCGGTGAGCGGATTAACCACCGAGATGCCGACGCCCGCGCGCACCATCGCGCAAATTGACGCGGCGCTGTGCGTTTCGACCACCATTCGCCGCTTGACCTGATGTTCAAGGAACAGGGCGTCGAGCAGCTGGCGATAGCTGTCGGTCCGCGACAGGCTGATGTAGTTTTCAGCGTGGAAATCGGCGGGGGTCAAAACCTGCTTCGCGGCGAGCGGATGGTCCTGCGGCAGGACGCAGACCTCATTCAGCGTCAGCAGCGGCGTGCGCTCGGTGCCGGCGGGCGTATGCAGGGTTTCGGTCAGGCCAAGATCGTGGCGCTGGGCGGAGAGCCACTCCTCCAGCAGGGGCGACTCCTGGGGGACGATCTGCAGGCTGACCTCCGGGTAGCGCGCCAGAAACGGCTGCAGCAGCAGCGGTAAAAACGACTGGGAGAATACCGGCAGGCACACCACCGATAGCTCGCCCTGGCGAAACTCGCGCAGGCTTTCCGCCGCGCTGACGATCCTGTCCAGCCCGTACCACGACCGCTGCACCTCTTCAAACAGCCGCAGCCCCTGTACCGTGGGCTGCAGGCGGCCGCGAGCGCGCTCAAAAAGCTTTAACCCCAGCACCTTTTCAAAGCGCGCCAGCTCCCGGCTGACCGTCGGCTGCGAGGTATGCAGCATGCGGGCGGCCTCGGTCAGGTTACCGGTGGTCATCACCGCGTGGAAGATTTCGATATGGCGCAAATTGACGGCGGGCATGGCAGCTCTCGGATAGCGTTGGGTATCCATATCATTTTTGCATAGACTCACGAAAAAACGATATTTTTTATTCCCTTCGGGCTATGGCGTAATCATAAAAAAACACGCACAACGCCAACAACGCCGGAGTTCACCATGCCACGCTCGCTTTACGCCACCGATACCGACCTGACAGCAGATAACCTGCTGCGCCTCCCCGCCGAGTTTGGCTGCCCGGTATGGGTCTACGACGCGCAGATTATTCGCCGCCAGATTGCCCAGCTCGGTAAGTTTGACGTGGTGCGCTTTGCACAGAAGGCCTGCTCAAACATTCATATCCTGCGCCTGATGCGCGAGCAGGGCGTGAAGGTCGATTCCGTGTCGCTTGGCGAGATTGAGCGGGCGCTGGCGGCGGGCTACGATCCGCAGCAGCATCCGGAAGATATCGTCTTTACCGCCGATCTGATCGACGACGCAACCCTGGAGCGGGTGAAGGAGTTGCAGATCCCGGTCAACGCCGGGTCGGTGGATATGCTGAGTCAGCTGGGCGAAGTCTCGCCGGGCCATCGCGTGTGGCTGCGGGTCAATCCGGGGTTCGGTCACGGCCACAGCCAGAAAACCAACACCGGCGGCGAAAACAGCAAGCACGGTATCTGGTATAGCCACCTGCCGGCGGCGCTGGAGGTGATGCGTCGCTATCAGCTGCAGCTGGTGGGGATTCACATGCACATTGGCTCAGGGGTGGATTATGCTCACCTTGAGCAGGTGTGCGGCGCGATGGTGCGTCAGGTGATCGAGTTTGGTCAGGATCTGCAGGCGATCTCCGCCGGCGGCGGCCTGTCGATCCCGTATCGCGAAGGCGAAGAGGCGATCGATACCGATCACTATTACGGCCTGTGGAACGCCGCGCGCGAGCAGGTGGCGAAACATCTCGGTCATCCGGTGAAGCTGGAGATCGAGCCGGGTCGTTTCCTGGTGGCAGAATCCGGCGTGCTGGTCTCCCAGGTGCGCAGCGTGAAGGAGATGGGCAGCCGTCACTTCGTGCTGATTGACGCTGGCTTTAACGACCTGATGCGTCCGTCGATGTACGGCAGCTACCACCACATCAGCGCCCTGGCGGCGGACGGTCGCGATCTTAGCGCGGCGCCGATGGTTGAAACCGTGGTCGCCGGACCGCTGTGCGAATCAGGGGACGTCTTTACCCAGCAGGAAGGGGGGAAGGTGGAAACGCGCCTGCTGCCTGACGTGGCGCCGGGCGATTACCTGGTGCTGCACGATACCGGCGCCTACGGCGCGTCGATGTCCTCGAACTACAACAGCCGCCCGCTGCTGCCGGAAGTGCTGTTCGATAACGGCAGCGCGCGGCTGATTCGCCGCCGCCAGACCATTCAGGAGCTGCTGGTCTTAGAGCAAATCTGATCTAAAACCAGGGACCCGTCGTGACCGACTCGCGCAGCACCAGCGTGCCGGTAAACGGCGGGATCGTTTCGATCGGCTGATGGTTAGCAAGCTTGATCGCCTGATCGATGGCGGTGGTGATCATATTGTCGATGGGCAGATAGACCGTCGACAGGCCCGGCTCCAGCCACTTCGCGCTGGGGGCGTCATCAAAACCAAAGAGCGAAACGTCCTGCGGGATCCGTAGTCCCGCCTGATGCAGCGCTTTTGAGGCGCCGAGCGCCATATCGTCATTACAGGAAAAAAGCGCGCTGAACGGCGTTTTTTCCTCCAGCAGCTCCCGGCACAGCTCGTAGCCGCGGGTCATCGTTGAGTCGCCGTATTTTACTCTCCCCTCATCCCATGCAATGCCATTTTTTTTCAGCGCCTTACGGTAGCCCTGCAGGCGGGCCTTGCCCGTTGGCGTGTGCATGGGGACCGTCAGGCAGGCTATCTCGCGATGGCCCTGGGCAATCAGATAGTTCACCGCCTGGAATGCGGCATCCTCCTGCTCGAAGAAAACGCAGCGCTCGCGCGCGAGGCTGACGTCGCGGTTAATCACCACCAGCGGCATCTCGATGGAGTCGATAAGCGACATGATCTTCTTTTCGCTCATATGACGGGTGTAGAGGATGATGGCGTCGCACTGGCGATCGGCAAGCATCTGCACTGCTTCTTCTTCGCGCTCCGGCGCATCGTGGCCGTCGGTGACAATCAGCTGCTTTCCCCAGGCTTCGGTCTGGCGCGAGGCCTGCTGCAGCAGGCGGCCAAAGTAGAAGCCGTCGAAGGTGGAAACCACCAGTCCGATGCTGTTGCTCGTGCGGTTGGCCAGCGAACGGGCGAGAAAGTTTGGCCGATACCCCAGCTCCTCCATCGCTTTGAATACCTGCTGACGGGTACTCTCTTTTACCTGACCTGTGCCGTTCAACACGCGGGAAACCGTCGCTTTAGAGACGCCTGCGCGAATTGAGACATCCAGCATTGTAGCCATTCATCGATTCCTGATATCACGTGGTGTTTTGCAGTTTATCACAGACATTCAGGGGGATATGACCTCTACGCCGTGCAAAGAACTATCGGGATCACGCTTTTTGCAGGAACTGCGCCGCGGTGAAAGCGATGCCGCTAATGCGGTATGCCAATATGGCGAACATATAAAAATTTGGAATGCCAGATGGGGTGTTGAGATCTGAATCACAGAACTTTTTGCCGCCAGTGACTATTTTTTGGTATGCCAAAAGGTGTTCGGCTGTACACCTGGCGCGCAAAAAGCCCTTAAACCTGAGGTATCCTCTATGGCATTGCAGGAAAAACTGATCGACTCACTGGGGAGTTTCGCCACGAAATTCAACAGCTACCGCTACATCATGGCGATAAAATCCGCCTTTATTACCCTGATGCCGGTGATCATCGTTGGCGCCTTTTCGGTGCTGATCTCAAATATGGTGCTGGATCCGAAGAACGGACTGGCCAGCTTTCAGTCGCTGTCGTTTCTCGCCGCGCTCAAGCCGATTACCAGCGCGATAAACTATGCGACCCTCAACTTCCTCAATATTGGCGCCGTTTTTCTGATCGGCATCGAGCTGGGGCGCATTAACGGCATCAAGAGCCTGTTCCCTGGCCTGCTGGCGGTCATTTGCTTTATCTGCGTCACCCCAACCACCGTTGAGATGATGGTTGACGGCCAGATGCACGTGGTCAAAGATGTGCTGCTGCGCCAGTTCTCAGATACCCGCAGCCTGTTCCTCGGCATGTTTATCGCCATTCTGTCGGTAGAGATTTACTGCTGGCTGGAGACGCGCAAGGGGCTGAAGATCAGAATGCCGGATACCGTGCCGCCGAACGTGGCGGCGTCGTTTTCGGCGCTTATCCCGGCGATTTTTACCACCACCGCCATCGCCACCTTTGGCTTTATTTTCCATCAGCTGACCGGCATGTATCTGTATGATGCGGTCTACCTGGTGGTGCAGCAGCCGCTGGAGCGCGTGGTGCAAAGCCTGCCGGGGATCCTGCTACTGATGTTCGTCGCCCAGCTGTTCTGGGTTATCGGTATTCACGGCAATCAGATGATCAAACCGATCCGCGAACCGCTACTGCTGGGGGCGATCACCGTCAACATGAGCGCCTTTGAGCAGGGAAAAGAGGTGCCGAACATCATTACCATGCCGTTCTGGGACGTCTATATGAGCATCGGCGGCTCGGGGCTGACCATCGGCCTGCTGATTGCGGTAATGATCGCCAGCAAGCGCAAAGAGATGAAAGAGATCGCCAAGCTGTCGATCGGCCCGGGGCTGTTCAATATTAACGAACCGGTCATTTTCGGTATGCCGATCATGCTCAATCCGATCCTCGCGATCCCCTTTATCATCACGCCGCTGGTGACCGGCAGCATCGGCTACTTCGCCACGGCGGCCGGATTTGCCGGAAAAGCGGTGGTGATGGTGCCCTGGACCACGCCGCCGCTGATTAACGCCTGGCTCTCTACCGCCGGTTCGATGGGGGCGGTGGTGACCCAGCTGGTTTGTATCATTACCGCGGTACTGATTTACCTGCCGTTTGTGAAGATTGCCTCCCGCCGCCTGGAAACCGCGCAGCGGCAGGCGGAAAACGCGCAAATAACCGATAACGCCTGAGGATATGATGAGTACAAAAAGGATTGCGATTCCCGACGATTTTATCCTTGGTGCGGCGGCCTCCGCCTGGCAGACCGAGGGCTGGAGCGGCAAGAAAGAGGGCCAGGACTCCTGGCCCGATCTCTGGTACAAACACGATCGCCACGTCTGGCATAACGGCTACGGCCCGGCGGTGGCCACCGATTTTATCAACCGCTTTCACGAGGATGTCCAGCTAATGAAGCTGGCGGGGCTCACCCACTACCGCACCTCAATCAACTGGTCGCGCTTTCTGACCGACTATGAAAACGTCACGGTTGATGAGGAGTACGCGGCCTACTACGATCGGCTGTTTGACGAGCTGCTGGCGAACGGCATCGAGCCGATGATCTGCCTTGAACACTATGAGCTGCCCGGCTACCTGCTGGAGCAGTACGGCGGCTGGGCGGCCAAAAAGGTCGTGGAGCTGTTCGTCCGCTACGCGGAGAAGGTGTTCGCCCGCTATCATCAGAAGGTCACGCGCTGGTTTACCTTCAACGAACCGATCGTCGTGCAAACCCGCGTCTACCTTGACGCGCTACGCTGGCCCTACGAGCAGAATACCGGCACGTGGATGCAGTGGAACCACCATAAGGTGCTGGCGACGGCGAAGGTGGTCAGGCTGTTTCGCGATAAGGGCTATCGCGGGACGGTGGGCTGCATTCTCAATCCGGAGGTGACCTATCCGCGCTCAACGGCGGCTCACGACGTGCGCGCCGCCGAGGTTTACGATCTGTTCTACAACCGTATCTTCCTCGACCCGCTGGTCCACGGCGAGTATCCGCCCGCGCTATTTGCGCTGCTGGCGCAGCACGACGTCGCCTGGGACTATAGCGGCGAAGAGCTGGCGATTATCCGCGACAATACCGTGGATGAGCTGGGCATTAACCTTTACTACCCGCACCGGGTGAAGGCGCCGTCGCGCGCCTGGCACCCGCAGACGCCGTTTCATCCGGCCTGGTATTACGAACCCTTTGAGCTGCCCGGGCGGCGAATGAACGCCTCCCGCGGCTGGGAAATTTATCCGCGTATTGTCTTTGATATGGCGATGCGGATTAAAAATGATTACCGCAATATTCCGTGGTTTATCGCCGAAAGCGGCATGGGCGTTGAAAACGAAGGCCAGTTTCGCAACGACGAAGGCACCATTGTCGACGAGTACCGCATTCGCTTTATCAGCGAGCATCTTTGGCAGACGCTGCTCGCGCGCAAGGCGGGAGCCAACTGTCACGGCTACATGCTGTGGGCGTTTACCGACAACGTGTCGCCGATGAACGCCTTTAAAAATCGCTACGGGCTGATTGAAATCGATCTGCAGAACGGCCGGGCGCGGCGACCGAAGGCTTCCGCCGGCTGGTTTCGCACGCTGCGCGAAAGCCGCGAGTTGACGCTGGATATCGACGATGAGTTGCGCTAGCCCGGCGTAAATTTTGCTAAGATAGCGCCGATATGGATTCACTCGCAGACAAGGCACAGGTGATATTGTGGAGAAGGCTATCATTCCGCCGGAAAAGAAACCCTACCAGGAAATTGGTGATGATTTGCGCGCACAGATTACGCAGGGGCGTTACCCCATCGGGTCGCGGCTGCCGCCGGAACGTAATATCGCCGAAACCTACGGCGTTAGCCGCACCATTGTCCGCGAAGCCCTGCTGATGCTGGAGCTGCAGGGCACGGTCGATATTCGCCAGGGCTCGGGGGTTTACGTGATGCGCATTCCCCACGAGGATGATAGCGAGGAAGAGCAGATGCTGAGCAGCGACGTCGGTCCGTTTGAGATTCTGCAGGCCCGCCAGCTGCTGGAGAGCAATATTGCCGCCTTTGCGGCAAAAATGGCGACGCGCGCCGATATCGACAACCTTAAGCGCATTATCGAGCAGGAGCAGCGGGCGATTGCCGGCAACGACGCCTCCCAGGATAACGCGCGGATGTTTCACTTGGTGCTGGCCGGGGCGACGCAAAACCAGATGCTTCTGGCAACGGTGGAGCGTATCTGGCTGCAGATGGACAGCAGCCCGCTCTGGCAGCAGTTTAACGCGCATATCGCCAGCCGCGCCTATCGCCTGAAGTGGCTCGGCGAGCGGCAGGCGATTCTCGCCGCGCTGCGCCGTCGCGACGTGATGGGCGCCTGGCAGGCGATGTGGCAGCATCTGGAAAATGTTAAAAACAGCCTGCTGGAGCTGTCGGACGAAGACGCGCCGGACTTCGACGGCTACCTGTTTGAGTCGGTGCCGATCTTTCAGGGAAAGCCGGTATGATCATCCTGCCTCTGTACGCCGCGCCGCAGCACGCCCCGCAGGTCACGGAGTGGCTGTGGCAGGCCTTTGGCGGCGAGACGCTGCCGCAGGCGTTTTTTGCCAGCATCGTCGGCCATAGCCAGAAGCCGGGCATGCTGCCGCTGACCTTTATTGCCGTTGAGGGCGAGCTTCTGCTGGGAACGGTGGGGCTCTGGCGCTGCGATCTGATCAGCCGTCAGGACCTGTTTCCGTGGATGGCGGCGCTGTACGTTGCCGAAGCGGCGCGCGGGCAGGGGCTGGCGGGAAAACTACAGCAGCACGTTATCGATTATGCCCGCCTGAGCGGCTATCCGCAGCTGCATCTCTACTCCGCCTGCCGGGATTTTTATGAGCGCTTTGGCTGGCGCTATATCGGCGAGGGCCTCGATTATCCGGCCACCGCCGTGCACCTCTACCGCTACGACCTGTCGTTGTCCGACGGGGCGATCACCGAGTGACGGCGAACCAGCGTCGGGCTGAACAGGTGAGTGATTTCCGGTGGCGGGAGCCTGTCCGCCAGCGCTAGCGCCAGTTCGGCCGCCTGGGTTGCCATGGTCACAATCGGGTAGCGCACCGTAGTCAGCCGCGGGCGAACGTAGCGGGATATCAGCACGTCATCAAATCCAATCAGTGAAATCTCACGCGGCACGTCGATGCCGTTATCGTTCAGCACCCCCATCGCGCCTGCGGCCATCGAGTCGTTGTAGCTGGCAACGGCGGTAAAATTCCTGCCGCGTCCCAGCAGTTCGGTCATCGCCTGCTCGCCGCCGCTTTCATCCGGCTCGGCAAAGGTCACCAACCGATCGTTGATGGCTATGCCGCTCTCTTTTAGCGCGTCGTAATAACCCTGCAGACGATCTTCGGCATCCGAAATCGCATGGTTGGAGCACAGATAGCCGATACGGGTATGGCCCTGCTGGATCAGATGGCGGGTCGCCAGCCAGGCGCCGTAGCGGTCGTCCAGCGCCACGCAGCGCTGCTCGAAGCCGGATAGTATGCGGTTGATAAGCACCATGCCGGGAATTTGCTTCATTAGCCCGGCAAGCTCGTCATCGGGGATCATTTTTGCGTGCACTACCAGCGCCGCGCAGCGGTGGCGGATAAGCTGTTCAATCGCCTGGCGCTCTTTTTGGATGCTGTGGTAGCCGTTGCCAATCAGCAAAAAGTTGCCGGTATGGTAGGCGACCTGCTCGACGGCTTTGACCATGGCGCCGAAAAAGGGATCGGAGACGTCGCCCACCACCAGGCCGACGGTCTCCGTTGACTGCTGCGCCAGCGCGCGGGCGTTGGCGTTCGGGTGGTAGTTCAGCGCTTCCATCGCCGTGCTGACCGACTGGCGGGAAGCCTCGCTGGCTTTCGGGGAGTTGTTGATAACGCGGGATACGGTAGCGACGGACACTCCAGCGAGTCGGGCTACATCCTTAATTGTCGCCATACCAGACCTTTTATAGGGTAAGCGTTTACATTGAGGTTATGTTACGGGAAAGCTCGGCAGATTCAAGGATAAGGGCTAACGGGTTAACGCAAATGTGATGCAGGTTTGCCTTGCTGGTGACAAAGTTACACACAGCCGTCGCGGCGAATGAAACGGCAGGAGGTAAATTCACACCTTTGGTTACACTTTGCGATTAGCTGTTGCGAATGTTCGCTGGTTTCTCCGTTCACTGCATTGATATTCTGGTTATCCCAGAGGTATTGATAGGTGGAGTCGACTTCACGTTGACCACTTTAATTACACCAGCCTGCGCAGATGCGCAGGTTTTTTTTTGCCCGTAGCCAATCAGCCCCGACAGGCGGGCGTCAGCGGGGGAGCGAAGCGCGGACATTTTTCATTCTGCGTGTTCCGGGGCGTGTGCCGTTCACGGCTGTTCCGTACGCCCCGACGATGTTCTCTGCGCCCAGCGCGCCACTAAAAATCGGCAGTTGTCGCGCCGCTATCCGCCGCTGTTACAGTTAGCGAAAATGGTAATAACTGGTTGCACTTAGGCTCATTCCCTTGCGTTTTAACGCTGGCGTCGCGGGGCCAAAAAAACGCACAATCAGGGTCCCAGAGGTATTGATAGGTGAGTTTCTTAAGTACGCTTTTCGTACTGATTATCTTGCACCGGCCTGCGCAGATGCGCAGGTTTTTTTTATTGTGAAAATTCTCCCCCACACTGCTTTCAAACGCCTTCTCGTGTAACCTTCAATGACTTAATAACCGGTCAGATGGAGTTGTTATGCTTTTGGCATTTTTCAGGCTGCTGTTCAAAGGAATGTACCGGGTCAGGTTGACCGGTGACACGCAGGCTCTACATGGCAAAAAGGTCCTCATTACCCCGAACCACGTCTCCTTCCTTGACGGGGTCCTGCTGGCGCTGTTTCTTCCCGTTCGCCCGGTCTTTGCGGTGTACTCCTCCATCAGCCAGCGCTGGTTTATGCGCGCGCTGTCGCCAATTATCGACTTTGTTCCTCTCGATCCGACAAAACCGATGTCGATTAAACACCTCGTGCGCCTGATTGAGCAGGGGCGGCCGGTGGTTATCTTCCCGGAAGGGCGCATCTCGGTGAGCGGATCGCTGATGAAAATCTACGATGGGGCCGCGTTCGTTGCCGCGAAGTCGCAGGCCACCATTGTTCCGCTGCGTATCGAAGGCGCCGAGCTGACGCCGTTCAGCCGCCTGAAAGGGCTGGTCAGACGCCGCCCGTTCCCGCGCATCCGCCTCCACCTGCTGCCGCCGACGCATCTGCCGATGCCGGAAGCGCCGCGGGCCCGCGATCGCCGCAAAATTGCCGGCGAAATGCTGCATCAGATAATGATGGAAGCGCGGATGGCGGTGCGCCCGCGGGAAACGCTGTATGAGTCTCTGCTGGCGGCGCAGGACCGTTTCGGCGCGCGGAAAAACTGTGTGGAAGATATTAACTTCCAGCCGGATACCTACCGCAAGCTGCTGACCAAAACGCTGTTTGTCGCGCGAATTCTGGAAAAATACAGCGCGCAGGGCGAAAAAATCGGCCTGATGCTACCGAACGCCGGGATCAGCGCGGCGGTGATTTTTGGCGCGATAGCGCGCGGGCGTATTCCGGCGATGATGAACTATACCGCTGGAGTAAAAGGCCTCAGCAGCGCGATTACCGCCGCTGAAATCAAAACCGTGTTCACCTCCCGCACCTTCCTCGATAAAGGCAAGCTCTGGCACCTGCCGGAGCAGCTGACCCAGGTGCGCTGGGTATTTCTTGAGGATTTAAAAGGCGACGTCACCGCCGCCGACAAGCTGTGGATCTTCAGCCATCTGCTAATGCCGAAGCTGGCGCAGGTCAGGCAGCAGCCGGAAGATGCGGCGATCGTGCTCTTCACCTCCGGTTCGGAAGGCCACCCGAAGGGCGTGGTGCATAGCCACAAGAGCATCCTTGCCAACGTCGAGCAGATTAAAACCATCGCCGATTTTACCGCCAACGACCGCTTTATGTCGGCGCTGCCGCTGTTCCACTCCTTTGGCCTGACGGTCGGCCTGTTCACGCCGCTTTTTACCGGAGCGGAAGTGTTTCTCTACCCCAGCCCGCTGCACTACCGCGTGGTGCCGGAGCTGGTATATGACCGCAACTGCACGGTGCTGTTCGGCACCTCAACGTTCCTCGGGAACTATGCCCGCTTTGCCAACCCCTATGATTTTTATCGTCTACGCTACGTGGTAGCCGGAGCGGAAAAACTCCAGGACAGCACTAAACAGCTGTGGCAGGACAAATTTGGCCTGCGAATCCTCGAAGGCTATGGCGTAACCGAGTGCGCGCCGGTGGTGTCGATTAACGTCCCGATGGCGGCGAAGGTGGGCACCGTTGGGCGGATCCTGCCGGGAATGGACGCGCGCCTGCTGGCGATGCCGGGTATTGAAGAGGGCGGTCGTCTGCAGCTGAAAGGGCCAAACATTATGAACGGCTATCTGCGGGTGGAAAACCCGGGCGTGCTGGAAGCGCCTGGGGCGGAAAACCAGCATGGCGAAATGGAGAGCGGCTGGTACGACACCGGGGATATCGTCGCCTTCGACGAGCAGGGATACGTGCGTATTCAGGGGCGCGCGAAGCGCTTTGCTAAAATTGCCGGTGAGATGGTGTCGCTGGAGATGGTGGAGCAGATGGTGCTGGCGGTCTCACCAGAGCGGATGCACGGGACGGCCATCAGACAGGATGCCAGCAAAGGCGAGGCCTTAGTGCTTTTCACCACCGATAATGAACTGAATCGCGAAAAGCTGCTGCGCTACGCCCGTGAGCACGGCGTGCCGGAGCTGGCGGTTCCGCGCGACATTCGCTGGCTGAAACAGCTGCCGGTTCTCGGCAGCGGCAAGCCGGACTTTGTCACCCTTAAAAGTATGGTTGAAGAGACGGAACATTCTGATGAGTGAGTCAGTACACACTAACAATTCGCTGTACTCGAAGGGGATGATGGCGGTTATCTGCGCCCAGTTTTTGTCGGCATTTGGCGATAACGCGCTGCTGTTTGCGACCCTCGCGCTGATGAAGCAGCAGTTCTACCCGGAGTGGAGCCAGCCGGTGATGCAGATGCTGTTTGTGGGCGCTTACATTCTCTTTGCGCCATTTGTCGGGCAGTTTGCCGACAGCTTCGCCAAGGGGCGGGTGATGATGGTCGCCAACGGCATGAAGCTGGTGGGCGCCGGCTGTATCTGCTTTGGCGTGAATCCGTTTCTCGGCTACACCCTGGTCGGGATCGGCGCGGCCGCCTACTCCCCGGCGAAATACGGCATTCTGGGCGAGCTGACCACCGGCGATAAGCTGGTGAAGGCCAACGGTCTGATGGAGTCCTCGACCATTGCCGCTATCCTGCTGGGCTCGATGGCGGGCGGCATCCTCGCTGACTGGCACGTGCTGGCGGCGCTGGCCCTCTGCGCGCTGGTCTACGGCGGTGCGGTGGTGGCGAACCTGTGGATCCCCAAACTGCCGGCGGCCCGTCCCGGACAATCGTGGCGCTTTACGCCGATGACCCACAGTTTCTTCAGCGCCTGTAAAACGCTGTGGCGCAACGGGGAGACGCGGTTTTCGCTGGTGGGAACCAGCCTGTTCTGGGGCGCCGGCGTAACGCTGCGCTTCCTGCTGGTGCTGTGGGTACCGGTGGCGCTGGGGATTTCTAACAACGCCATGCCAACCTATCTGAATGCGATGGTGGCGGTGGGGATCGTACTGGGCGCGGGCGCGGCGGCGAAGCTGGTGACGCTGCAAACGGTCTCCCGCTGCATGCCTGCCGGGATTCTGATTGGCGTCGCGGTGATCTTCTTTACCCTTCAGCATGCGCTTCTGCCGGCGTTTGGCCTGCTGCTGCTGCTCGGCGTGTTCGGCGGCTTCTTTATCGTGCCGCTTAACGCCCTGCTGCAGGAGCGAGGAAAGCATACCGTCGGCGCGGGCAACGCGATAGCGGTGCAAAATCTCGGCGAAAACGTCGCTATGCTGCTGATGCTGGGGTTCTACTCGATGGCGGTCAAGGCGGGCATACCGGTGGTTGGCATCGGGGTTGTCTTTGGTGCGGTGTTCGCGCTGGCCATCGCCGCCCTGTGGCTCTGGGGACGGCGGCGCTAGCGAGCCTTGCGCTTAGCGGGCTACGGCGTTGTCCCTGCCGTAGCCCGGAGAGGCCGTTTACGGCGCCGGATAGGTATAAACCCGGTGCACCGCTTCAATCTCCGCCAGCACCTCTTCGCTTAACTCAAGATGCAGGCTTTCCACGTTGGTCTTCAGCTGCTCCAGCGAAGTGGCGCCGAGCAGCGTGCTGGCGACAAACGGCTGGCGGCGCACGAAGGCCAGCGCCATTTGTGCCGGATCGAGGTTATGCCGTTTTGCGATATCGACATATGCCGCGACCGCCAGCTGCGTCTGCTCGCCGCTGTAGCGCGTAAAGCGGCTGAACAGCGTGTTGCGCGCGCCGGCCGGCTTCGCGCCGTTGAGATACTTGCCGGTCAGCGTGCCGAACGCCAGGCAGGAGTAGGCCAGCAGCTCCACGCCTTCATACTGACTCACTTCCGACAGCGCAACTTCATAGCTGCGGTTCACCAGGCTATACGGGTTCTGGATGGTGACGATGCGCGGCAGGTCGTGCTTATCCGCAAGGTGTAGATAGCGCATCACGCCAAACGCCGTCTCGTTGGAAACGCCGATGTAGCGGATTTTGCCGGCGCGCTGGAATTCGGTGAGCGCTTCCAGGGTATCCAGCAGGGTGACCACCGGCGGGGAGTCGGTCCAGGTGTAGCCTAGCTTGCCGAAGCAGTTGGTCGGGCGCTGCGGCCAGTGAACCTGGTAAAGATCGAGATAATCGGTCTGCAGACGCTTCAGGCTATCGTGCAGCGCGTCGCGGATATTTTTGCGATCCAGGACGTGATTCGGGCGGATGCTGCTGTCGTTGTTACGCGCAGGGCCGCTGACTTTGGAGGCGATAACCAGCTTTTCGCGGCTGCCGTGTTTCGCCAGCCAGTTGCCGACGTAGGTTTCCGTCAGACCCTGGGTTTCCGGGCGCGGCGGGACAGGGTACATTTCAGCAACGTCAATCAGGTTGATGCCCTGGCTGACAGCGTAGTCGAGCTGTTGGTGAGCATCGGCCTCGCTATTCTGTTCACCAAAGGTCATAGTGCCCAGCCCCAGCGTGCTGATTTCGAGAGAACTGTGTGGGATACGGTGATACTGCATAGCCGGCTTCCTTTTTTATCGACAAGGTCAGGCTTTCCCCGACAAAGGAGTATCAAAATGGCAGAGGGGAGGAAAAAGAGGAAGTAAAAAGATCAAAAAGCCGGGCTGGTAGGGTCCGCAGGCTGCTGCAGCGGACGTATCAGGTTTACCCGACTCTTTTCTCAATACCGTGATTTGTTGCAGAGGACGCGCTGCCAGGCGATGAGCCGCGGCAATCTTTAGCGCTTAATAATTTGTGAAACGTCGTCACGATTGATCTGCATTTTATTACCCTGCTGATCTTCGTAGCTGATAAGACCGGTATCGTCGTCAACCGCCGGCTTGCCGTCGGTCAAAATCATGCGTCCGTCTTTTGTCGCCATAACGTAATCGCTGCTGCAACCGGAAACCGAGAAGGCCAGTCCTACGGCGGAAATCAACACTGCCCATTTTTTCATCGTTAACACCTCTACTTGATGGTCGCACCTCACACCAGTGTATTAATAGCCTGATTTGTGAGACATAAAAAGCAGTAAAGTCTTAAAAAAGATTGCAGCCCAGGTTTGGGCTGCATTTTTGCGGGCTACAGCGGATTTTTTTTATTACGCAGCAGGTTGAGGCTTTCGACGGCAATCGAGAAGAACATCGCAAAGTAGATGTAGCCTTTCGGGATATGGATACCGAAGCTTTCGAGCATCAGGGTGAAGCCAACCAGAATCAAAAACGCCAGCGCCAGCATTTTCACCGACGGATGGCGGTCAACAAAGTCGCCAATCGAGCGGGCAGCAAACATCATCACCAGCACCGCGATAACCACCGCGGCCATCATGATGAACAGATGATCCGAGAGCCCAACGGCGGTGATCACCGAATCGAGGCTGAAAATGATATCCAGCAGCATAATCTGCACGATGGCGCCCATAAACGAGTGGACGTTGGTCTTCGGCCCTTCCTCTTCCCCCTCGATCGATTCGTGGATCTCTTTACTGGCCTTCCAGATAAGGAACAGCCCGCCGAGCAGCAGGATCAGATCGCGGAAGGAGATGTCGTGGCCGAACGCGCTAAATAGCGGGTTGGTCAGCTTAACGACCCAGGCGATGGAGGCCAGCAGCCCAAGACGCATGAGCATTGCGCCCATCAACCCGATGCGTCGTGCGTGGGCGCGCTGGGCGGTGGGCAGTTTGGCAACAACCAGAGAGAGAAAAATAATATTATCGATCCCGAGTACGATTTCCAGCAGCGTCAGCGTACCCAGCGCCAGCCAGGCGTTAGGATCGGTTATCCATGCAAATAACATTGTTCAAAGTCCTGCAAAAAAGAAAGTCGCAATTATATGCAACCCGGCGGGCAGAACAAAAAATTAATCGTGGTTAAGCAGAAAATGACGGGCCAGCAGGGCGGCGGTAAAGTTTTTCTTCAGGTAGAAACCGCGTGGCAGGGTGAGGATCGGTTCGCCGTGCGCGCCGATAGCCTCGGTTAAGGCTTTACTGTTGGCGGCTTTCGGGCGCAGCTGCAGCACTTCGCCGTGGCGGGCGGTAATACGTTCGACCTGGCCCAGGACGATCAGATCCATTAACTCTTCCCAGTCCATCCGCAGCTGACGATCCTCCTCTTCGTTGGGGGTCCAAAGCAGCGGCGCCCCAACCCGACGCTGGGCGAGCGGGATCGCGCGATCGCCCTCTACCGGCACCCACAGCACGCGCTTGAGCTTATGGCGTACGTGGCTGCTCTCCCAGGTGACGCCGCTGTTGCCGGTGAGCGGAGCGACGCAGACAAAGGTGGTTTCCAGCGGCCGTCCCTGAGCGTCTACGGGGATCGTTTTCAGCTCGACGCCCAGCGCGGCAAAATCTTGCTCGGGCTTACTTCCGGCGCTGGCGCCCAGCCAAATCTCCAGCAGGATGCCCGTCCAGCCTTTATCGCGCTTCAGATCGCGCGGAATCGGAATCCCCGCCAGCGCGGCCAGCTCGCCCAGCGAATAGCCCGCCAGCCGTTGGGCCTGAGCTAAAAGCTGCTGCTGAGTTTGCGGCGGTGCAAGCAGGGGCGAGAGGGCTGGCATAAGATGAAACCTCTGGTTAAAAAGTGAGCGCTATTTTTGTGCGTTGTGGATAGAGTTTACCTTTTCCTGGGTAAGTATGACAATTTGATGATTCATATGACTTTTTTTTTGCTTTTTTGCCACAAAAAAAATTACCGCAGCGGGTTTTCCAGAACTGGTCACTGGCAATGAACAGGATCTTACACCATGTTATCCACAGAAAAGTGGGATAACTGGGGAAAAGCCTCACTACTGTTTCCATTTACAGCCTTGACGTGCGACGAAAATCGAATTTTTAGACAAAATATGCCCGATGAGCTCGCGCAATCTGTGGATAAAACCGACATTGTTCGATCTTTCATCAGTTCCAGGATCGCATGTGTGATGATCATCACGTTATGCTGTAATTCATGAAAATAATGCATTCTAACTTAATGAATATAATGCCATTATTAAATATGGCTACAGGTAAGCGCTTCGGACTACTCCGGGTTTTCCCTGGGTAATTCCATACTTCTTCACAACTCTATCCACAGAAAAAGTGAATAAAATGGTGCTGTGATAGCTGACGCTGTTTATAACTCTGCTGATAACTGTGAGTTATTCAAATGTTATTCGTGAGCCGTGTGGCAACAGAGTGGTTTACCGTTTCCGGCGAGTGTGAAACAATCGTTCACATTGAAGATTATTTTGAGGTAGTCCGGTGATTGATGACGATGGCTACCGCCCAAATGTCGGTATTGTAATCTGTAATCGCCAGGGCCAGGTTATGTGGGCCAGGCGCTATGGCCAGCACTCGTGGCAGTTCCCGCAAGGGGGCATTAATCCAGGAGAATCAGCCGAGCAGGCAATGTATCGGGAATTGTTTGAAGAGGTTGGGCTAAGTCGTAAAGATGTCCGCATTCTGGCCTCTACCCGTAACTGGTTGCGTTACAAATTGCCTAAACGTTTGGTGCGTTGGGATACGAAGCCGGTTTGTATCGGCCAGAAACAGAAGTGGTTTCTTCTGCAGTTGATCGGCAGCGATGCGGAAGTCAATATGCAAACCAGCAGCACGCCCGAGTTCGACGGCTGGCGCTGGGTAAGCTACTGGTATCCGGTTCGTCAGGTGGTATCGTTTAAGCGCGACGTTTACCGCCGGGTGATGAAAGAGTTCGCCAGCGTCACCATGTCGCTGGCCGAAACCGCACCTAAGCCGCAAAGCGCGCCTGCATATCGACGTAAAAGAGGTTAAGCCACGCACATTATGCTCACTCGGTTACGAGAAATCGTCGAGAAGGTCGCGAGTGCGCCGCGTTTAAACGAGGCGCTGGATATCCTGGTCACGGATATCTGCAAAGCGATGGAAACGGAAGTCTGCTCGGTTTATCTGGCCGATCACGACCGACGCTGCTATTACCTGATGGCGACTCGCGGGCTGAAAAAACCTCGCGGGCGCACCGTTGCGCTCGCTTTTGACGAAGGCCTCGTCGGTCTCGTCGGGCGCCTTGCGGAGCCCATCAACCTTGCCGATGCGCATAAACACCCCAGCTTTAAATACATTCCGGCCGTAAAAGAGGACCGCTTCCGCGCTTTTCTTGGCGTGCCGATTATCCAGCGCCGTCAGCTGCTGGGCGTGCTGGTGGTGCAGCAGCGCGAGCTGCGTCAGTTTGATGAAAGCGAGGAGTCCTTCCTCGTAACCCTGGCGACGCAGATGGCCGCCATTCTCTCCCAGTCGCAGCTGACCGCGCTATTTGGCCAGTATCGCCAGACGCGGATCCGCGCGCTGCCCGCCTCATCGGGGGTAGCAATCGCCGAAGGCTGGATGGACGTCAGCCTGCCGCTGATGGAGCAGGTGTACGAAGCCTCGACGCTGGACACGGCTTCCGAACGCGAGCGCCTGACCGGCGCGCTGGAAGAGGCAGCCAGCGAGTTTCGTCGCTACAGCAAGCGCTACGCCGCCGGGGCGCAAAAAGAGACGTCGGCTATCTTTGACCTCTATTCCCACCTGCTCTCCGATGCGCGCCTGCGCCGCGAACTCTTTGCGGAAGTCGACAAAGGGGCCGTCGCCGAGTGGGCGGTGAAAAAAATTATCGAGAAATTCGCCGAGCAGTTTGCGGCGCTCAGCGACGGCTATCTTAAAGAGAGGGCCGGCGATCTGCGCACGCTCGGCCAGCGACTGCTGTTTCATCTTGACGACACCACCCAGGGGCCAAACACCTGGCCGGAGCGCATCGTTCTGGTCGCCGACGAGCTCTCGGCAACGACGCTGGCGGAGGTCCCTCAGGACAGGCTGGTAGGGGTTGTCGTGCGCGACGGGGCGGCAAACTCGCATGCCGCCATCATGGTGCGCGCGCTGGGGATCCCGACGGTGATGGGGGCCGATATTCAGCCTTCACTGCTGCATGGCCACACCCTGGTGGTGGACGGCTACCGCGGCGAGCTGCTGGTCGACCCGGAACCGGCGCTGCTGAAAGAGTATCAGCGCCTGATCAGCGAAGAGAACGAGCTCAGCCGCCTGGCGGAGGACGATCTCGAGCGCGCCTCCGAGCTGAAAAGCGGCGAGCGGGTGAAGGTCATGCTGAACGCCGGCCTGAGCCTCGGCCATGAAGAGAAGCTCGGCGGCTTTATTGACGGCATCGGCCTGTACCGCACTGAAATTCCCTTTATGCTGCAGAGCGGCTTTCCGTCGGAAGAGGAGCAGGTTGCCCAGTATCAGGGCATGCTGCAGATGTTTAACGAGAAGCCGGTTACGCTGCGCACCCTCGACATCGGTGCCGACAAGCAGCTGCCCTATATGCCGATCAGCGAAGAGAATCCGTGCCTCGGCTGGCGCGGGATCCGCATCACGCTCGATCAGCCGGAGATTTTCCTTATTCAGGTGCGGGCGATGCTGCGCGCGAATGCCGCTACCGGCAACCTCAGCATTTTGCTGCCGATGATCACCAGTCTCGATGAGGTCGACGAGGCGCGTCGTTTGATCGACCGCGCCAGCCGCGAAGTTGAAGAGATGATTGGCTACGCCATTCCGCGCCCGCGCATCGGCGTGATGCTGGAAGTGCCGTCGATGGTCTTCATGCTGGCGCAGCTCGCCAGCCGCGTCGATTTTATCTCCGTCGGCACCAATGACCTGACGCAGTACATTCTCGCCGTCGATCGCAACAATACTCGGGTGGCGAATATGTACGACAGCCTGCATCCGGCCGTGCTGCGGGCGCTGGCGATGATTGCCCGCGACGCCGAACGTTTCGGCATCGACCTGCGGCTTTGTGGCGAAATGGCCGGAGATCCGATGTGCGTCACCATTCTGATAGGCCTTGGCTATCGCCACCTGTCGATGAACGGCCGGTCGGTAGCAAGGGTCAAATACCTGCTGCGCCGCATTGATATCGAAGAGGCCCAGGAGCTTTCCCGGCGTAGCCTGGAGGCGCAGATGACGACGGAGGTTCGCCATCAGGTGGCGGCCTTTATGGAGCGTCGAGGGCTGGGCGGCCTGATCCGCGGCGGCCGCTAGTTCTGCCATAGCGCCTGCGCCGCCTGCCGGGAATGCTCCGCCGCTTATTCGCATTCGTATACATATCTTTTACATGCCCGGCGCGGATCGCGCCTGGTGCTTATGCTATCATTCGCAACCTTTGGAGCGCCCGTTTTCTGCGAGTGCGCAAGATCACCGCTGTCCACTTCCAGCGGAATAACAAGTCTTTATGGTGACAGATGAATAGTGGCTACCTGCATTTTCCGGAGTTTGATCCGGTAATATTTTCCGTTGGGCCAGTCGCCCTTCACTGGTACGGCATGATGTACCTGGTCGGGTTTGTTTTTGCGATGTGGTTAGCCACCCGTCGGGCCAATCGTCCTGGCAGCGGCTGGACTAAAAACGAAGTTGAAAACCTGCTGTATGCCGGGTTCCTCGGGGTCTTCCTCGGCGGCCGTATCGGCTACGTTCTGTTCTACAACCTGCCGGTGTTTTTGCAGGATCCGCTCTATCTGTTCCGCGTCTGGGACGGCGGTATGTCGTTCCACGGTGGCCTGATCGGGGTGATTCTGGTGATGATCATCTTCGCCAAACGCACCAAGCGCACCTTCTTCCAGGTTGCTGATTTCATTGCGCCTCTGATCCCGTTTGGCCTCGGCGCCGGTCGTCTGGGCAACTTCATTAACGGCGAGCTGTGGGGCCGCGTCGATCCGAGCTTCCACTACACGATGATCTTCCCCGGCTCGCGGGCGGAAGATATGGCGCTGCTGCCTTCGCACCCGGAGTGGCAATCGCTGTTCGATACCTACGGAGCCCTGCCGCGACACGCCTCGCAGCTGTACGAGCTGGCGCTGGAAGGTATCGTGCTGTTCCTGATCCTGAACCTGTTTATCCGCAAACCGCGCCCGACCGGCTCGGTCTCTGGCCTGTTCCTGATCGGCTACGGTCTGTTCCGTATCATCGTTGAATTCTTCCGCCAGCCGGATCAGCAGTTCACCGGCGAATGGGTCCAGTACATCAGCATGGGGCAGATTCTTTCGATTCCAATGGTGCTTGCGGGTATCATTATGATGGTCTGGGCGTACCGTCGTCGTCCGCAGCAACAAACTTCTTGAGGAACCATGAAACAGTATCTTGATTTGATGCAGAAAGTGCTCGCCGAGGGCACGCAAAAAAATGACCGCACCGGTACCGGCACGATTTCCATTTTCGGCCATCAGATGCGTTTTAACCTGCAGGAAGGATTCCCGCTGGTGACGACCAAGCGCTGTCATTTACGCTCCATCATCCATGAACTGCTATGGTTCCTGCAGGGTGACACCAACGTGGCCTATCTGCACGAAAACAACGTCACCATCTGGGATGAGTGGGCGGATGAAAAGGGCGATCTGGGGCCGGTATACGGCAAACAGTGGCGCTCCTGGCCCGCGCCGGACGGCCGCCATATCGACCAGATTAGCACCGTGATGGCGCAGCTGAAAAACGACCCGGACTCGCGCCGGATCATCGTTTCGGCGTGGAACGTCGGCGAACTGGATAAAATGGCGCTGGCGCCGTGCCACGCGTTCTTCCAGTTCTACGTCGCAGACGGCAAGCTCTCCTGTCAGCTCTATCAGCGCTCCTGCGACGTGTTCCTCGGCCTGCCGTTCAACATTGCCAGCTATGCGCTGTTGGTACATATGGTGGCGCAGCAGTGTGACCTGGAAGTGGGTGATTTTGTCTGGACCGGTGGAGACACGCACCTCTACAGCAACCACCTCGAGCAGACCGATCTGCAGCTGAGCCGTGAGCCGCGCCCGCTGCCGAAGCTGGTGATTAAGCGCAAACCAGCGTCAATTTTTGACTACCGCTTTGAAGACTTTGACATCGAAGGCTACGATCCGCATCCGGGAATTAAAGCGCCGGTGGCGATTTAATTCCGCGGCTATCTCGCGGTAAGCCGGGCCGACGCCTGGCGCATCCATGCCGGTCAGTTAACCCTGACTGGCATTTTTTTTTGCCCCAGCGGCGATAATCAACGCTGAGCGGAGTGCCTCTTAACTGTCCGCTATAACGCGCGTTGCGGCGGTCTCTCCTCGCGGATTTCTCGGGGCGGCCGCCGAAGAGCGCGTTTTGTCCGCCGCCGCTGAACGCCGCTTATGCTCGCCTGCTTCCTGATTTTCTGCAACCGCCTGTAAATCTCCCGATACTCTTCGACGCGCTGCGCTAACCGCGGATTTGCCTCTCGTCGCCGGGCCGGGTCATCCCCATACTCGACGTATGAACAGACAACGTGGCTATACCCTTATTGAAACCCTGGCGACGCTGGCGCTGGTGATGATTCTCGGCACCAGCGGGATGTTCGGCTGGAAGAGCTGGCAGCAGCAACAGCGCCTGTGGCAAACCGCCGTTCAGGTCCGCGACTATCTGGTGCTGCTGCGTGATGATGCCAACTGGCATAACCGCGATCGGCTGCTGAGCGTTGGGCAGGCGGAGCAGGGCTGGTGCCTGAGCGCCGCTGATACCCCGGCCGACTGCGCGGTGAAGGGGCCCTTTACGCTGCGCCCGCAGTGGCCCGAAGTCTCGCTGGCTAACATCACGCCGGGCCTGGGCTTTTACGGCCTGCGTAACAGCGCCTGGGCCGGACATATCCGCCTGCAGAGCTCCGGCGATGGCTGGAATATCATTGTCTCTAACTGGGGGCGCATCCGCCTTTGTCGCGGCATGGAGACGGCATCATGTCTGTAGACGCGCGAGGATTTTCGTTGCCGGAGACGCTGATTGCGATGGCCATTGGCTCCGTTTTGCTCCTCGGAACCGCGCGCTTTCTGCCCGCGCTGCAGCGGCAGGTGCTGAAGCAGACGCAGCAGCACTCCCTCGATAACGAGCTCTGGCAGCGGCTGTACACGGTCGCGAAGCACCTGCAGCGCGCCGGCTACTGTCGCGGCAGCTGCGTTGGGCAGTCGCTGCAGATTGCCGGTAGCGGCGATTGCGTCATTGTCCGCTGGGACAGCGCAAGCGACGGCGTCTGGAATACCTCGCCGGAGGCGATGTCCGATGCCACGGGGTATCGGTTACGCAATGGCGCGCTTGAAACGCGGCGCGGCGCGACCAGCTGCGGCGAGCAAGGCTGGGAGCGCATGACCAACCCCAGCGCCATCGAGGTGACCCGCTTTCAGGTTAAGCGCCTCGATATTACCGGCTTCGCCCCGGAGCTTAGCATCGTGCTGGCTGCGCGTTCGGCGCTGGATCCCCGCATCGCGGCGCAGGCGGAATACAGCGTGACGGGGTACAACCTGTGAACCGCCAGCGCGGGCTCTCTTCGCTGCTGATGGTGCTGCTGCTGCTGGCGCTCGGCAGCCTGCTGCTGCAGGGGCTCAACCAGCAGCAGCGCTCTCTGCTGGCGCAAACCGCCGGCGAAACCCGAGCGCTGCGCGATACCGCTGGCGCGCACTCGGCCCTGCAGTGGGGGAAAACGCTAACCTGGTCAGCGCAGGAGGCGCAGGCGTGTCGACGGTCAGGCGCCGAAGGCTGGCACGCCTGTCTGCGGGTGTTTAGCGATGCGTCGGCGCTGCTGATCGCCGCCAGCGGCCGCGTGCTGCTGTGGCAGTCTGGTCGGGTGGAGCAGGGAAGCGTGCGCTTCTCGCCCCACGGCTGGAGCGATTTTTGCCCGCTGAAGGAGCCGAGCCTATGTCAGATCCCCTGAGCCGCCAGCGGGGCTTTAGCCTGCCGGAAACGATCCTCGCAACGGCGCTGCTGGTGATGGTTATTACCGCCCTTAGCGGCTACCAGCGGGGGCTGGCCGGCGGCTTCATTCAGCTAAACCAGTATCGCCAGCTGTGGCGCGATGCGTGGCGCTATGGGCAGCTCAAACCGCCAGAATCCCCGGCAGGCGGGAGCGTCACCCGCTTGCAGACATCGACAGCAAGATGTGTCAGCATCAGGGTAACGATCACCATGCCGCTGGAAAAGCGGGTACAGATGACCCGGCTGCACTGCCCGGTCAGCCAGTAGTCAGGAGCGAATATGTTAAGGGTGTACCACTCAAACCGTCTGGACGTACTTGAAGCGCTGATGGAGTTTATCGTCGAGCGCCAGCGGCTGGACGACCCTTTCAAGCCGGAGATGGTGCTGGTGCAAAGTACCGGCATGGCGCAATGGCTGCAGATGACGCTGGCAAAACGCTTCGGCATTGCCGCCAATATCGACTTTCCGCTCCCGGCGAGCTTTATCTGGGATATGTTTGTGCGCGTGCTCTCCGATATCCCCGGTGAAAGCGCTTTTAGCAAACAGAGCATGAGCTGGAAGCTGATGACCCTGCTGCCACAGCGCCTGGATGACGAAGCCTTCGCCCTGTTGCGCCACTACCTCAGCGACGACAGCGACAAGCGTAAGCTATTTCAGCTGGCAGCCAGAGTGGCGGATCTCTACGACCAGTATCTGGTCTATCGTCCGGAATGGCTGATGCGCTGGGAAGCAGACGAGCGCGTTGACGGCCTCGGCGACGCCCAGCAGTGGCAGGCGCCGCTGTGGAAAGCGTTAGTCGAGCATACCGCCGAGCTGGGACAGCCGCTGTGGCACCGCGCCAACCTGTATCAGCGTTTTATCAGCGCGCTTGAGACCGCGGATCAGCCGCCGGCCGGGCTGCCGTCGCGGGTTTTTATATGCGGCATCTCGGCGCTGCCGCCGGTCTACCTGCAGGCGCTGCAGGCGCTTGGCAAGCACGTTGATGTTTATGTCCTTTTCACCAACCCGTGCCGCTACTACTGGGGGGATATTAAAGATCCCGCTTTTCTGGCTAAGCTGATGTCGCGCCAGCGCCGTCACCATCGCGAGCCGCGAGAGTTACCGCTATTTCGCGATGCAGAGCAGGCTCCGGGCCTGTTTAACGACGACGGCGAGCAGGATGTTGGCAATCCGCTGCTGGCCTCCTGGGGCAAGCTGGGACGGGACTACATCTATCTGCTGGCCGGGCTGGAGCGTTACGAAGAGCTGGACGCATTCGTGGATATCGCCCCGGATAACCTGCTGCATAATCTGCAGTCTGACATCCTCGAGCTGCGCAACGCGGCGGTGGCCGGGCGTACGGCGCAAGAGTTTGCCCATAGCCGCAGCAAACGCCTGCTGGCCCCAAACGATCGCAGCCTCAGCATCCACGTTTGCCATAGCCCGCAGCGCGAGGTGGAAGTGCTGCACGACCGGCTGCTGGCGATGCTGGAGGAGAACCCCGACCTCACGCCGCGCGACATTATCGTGATGGTGGCGGATATCGACAGCTACAGCCCCTATATACAGGCGGTGTTCGGTGCCGCCAGCGGCGAGCGCTGGCTGCCGTGGGCCATCTCGGACCGCCGCGCCCGTGAATCGCACCCGGCGCTGCAGGCTTTTATTACGCTCCTTTCCCTGCCCGACAGCCGCTTTGCCAGCGAAGACGTGCTGGCTCTGCTGGATGTCCCGGTGCTGGCGGCACGATTTAATATTGATGAAGAAGGGCTGCGCTACCTGCGTCAGTGGGTCAACGAATCCGGCGTGCGCTGGGGCATGGATGACGATAACGTGCGCGAGCTGGATCTCCCCGCCACCGGGCAGCACACCTGGCGCTTTGGCCTGACGCGGATGCTGCTGGGCTACGCGATGGACAGCAGCCAGGGCGAATGGCAGTCGGTGCTGCCGTACGATGAGTCCAGCGGGCTGATTGCCGAACTGGTGGGCAACCTGGCGTCGCTGCTGATGCAGCTCAACCTCTGGCGGCGTGGCCTGGCGCAGGAGCGCCCGCTGGCGGAGTGGCTGCCGGTTTGTCGCGAGCTGCTCGACGACTTCTTCCTGCCCGATAGCGAAACGGAAGCCGCGCTGGCGCTGATTGAACAGCAGTGGCAGGCGGCGATCGGCGAAGGTGTCCAGGCGCAGTATGCGCAGACGGTGCCGCTCTCTTTACTGCGCGATGAGCTGGCGCAGCGCCTCGATCAGCAGCGCATCAGCCAGCGTTTCCTCGCCGGGCCGGTCAACATCTGTACCCTGATGCCAATGCGCTCTATTCCATTCAAAGTTGTTTGTCTGCTGGGGATGAATGACGGCGTTTACCCCCGCGCCCTGGCGCCGCTAGGCTTTGACTTAATGAGCCAGAAGCCGCAGCGCGGCGACCGCAGCCGCCGCGATGATGACCGCTACCTGTTCCTGGAAGCGCTGATGTCGGCCGAGAAGAAGCTCTATATCAGCTATATCGGCCGTTCAATCCAGGACAACAGCGAACGCTACCCGTCGGTGCTGGTACAGGAGCTGGCGGATTATATCGGCCAGAGCCACTGCCTGGCGGGCGATGAGGAACTGGACTGCGACGCCAGCGAGCGGCGGGTCAAAGCGCATATTACCCATCTGCATAGCCGCATGCCCTTCGATACGGCCAACTTCCGCGACGATGAAGATCAAAGCTACGCCCGGGAGTGGCTGGCCGCCGCCAGCCAGCAGGGGGAGGCGCACGGCGACTTTATCCAGCCGCTGCCAGCGGCGGAGATCGAAAGCCTGCCGTTTGAGCAGCTGCTGCGCTTCTGGCAGCACCCGGTTCGCGCCTTCTTCCAGCAGCGGCTGCGGGTCAACTTCCGCTCCGAGGAGAGCGAGATCCCGGACGATGAGCCGTTCACCCTCGAAGGGCTGAGTCGCTACCAGCTCAACCAGCAGCTGCTGAATACGCTCATTGAACAGCAGGATGCCTCGGTGATGTACCGCCGCTTCCGCGCGGCGGGCGAACTGCCCTACGGCGCCTTCGGCGAACTGGCCTGGGAGACCCAGCGCCAGGAGATGCAGAACCTCGCGGAACGGGTGATCGCCAGCCGCCAGCCGGGACAAAGCATGGAAATCGATCTGCAATGTAACGGTGCCAACATTACCGGATGGCTGCAGCAGGTACAATCTGACGGCCTGCTGCGCTGGCGGCCTTCGCTGCTCAGCGTGGCGCAGGGAATGCAACTTTGGCTGGAGCACCTTGTCTACTGTGCTAGCGGCGGAACCGGCACCAGCCGTCTGCTGGTGCGCAAGGAAGGCGAATGGCGTTTCCCGCCGCTGGCGCAGGTGCAGGCGAAGGCCTATCTTGATGAGCTGGTTGACGGCTATCTGCAGGGCATGTCAAAACCGCTGCTGCTGCTACCTGAAAGCGCGGGGGCATGGCTAAAAGCCTGTTATGACGCTGAAAAGGATGTCATGTTAATGGACGACGAGACGCAACAAAAAGCGCGCAGCAAGTTTGTGCAGGCGTATGAAGGCAATATGGTGATTAGCGGTGAGGGTAGCGATGTCTGGTACCAGCGCCTGTGGCGCACCCTTGAGCCTGCTTACTATGACGAAATCATTGCTCAGGCGCAGCGTTATCTGTTGCCGGTATTTCGTTTCCATCAGTCTGAATAAAATTGTAATAGTATAAAAATTGCGCAGGTGACGGCTCTTCAATTATCATGCGCAACCAATCACGGACTGATGTTTTATCAACGCTGGCTCTGCACAGCGAAAAGTTTGTTAATGATGAGGTCCGTGAATGCCCCGTAGTTTATGGTTCAAGGTTATTGTAGTGCTGGCTGCCCTTTGGGCGCCGTTAAGTCAGGCAGATACCGGATGGCAGCCCGTTCAGGAAACCATCCGCAAAAGTGAAAAAGATCCGCGTCAGTATCAGGCTATTCACCTCGATAACGGCATGATCGTTCTGCTGGTCTCCGATCCGCAGGCGGTAAAATCACTCTCGGCGCTGGTGGTGCCGGTGGGGTCGCTGCAGGACCCGGAAGCGCATCAGGGCCTGGCGCACTTCCTCGAGCACATGACGTTAATGGGCTCGAAGAACTATCCGCAGCCCGACAGCCTCGCAGAGTTCCTGAAAATGCACGGCGGCAGCCACAACGCCAGCACCGCGCCGTATCGCACCGCCTTCTATCTTGAAGTCGAGAACGACGCGCTGGACGGGGCGGTCGATCGCCTCGCGGATGCCATTGCCTCTCCGCTGCTGGATAAAAAATATGCCGACCGTGAGCGTAATGCGGTCAACGCCGAACTGACCATGGCGCGGACCCGTGACGGGATGCGCATGGCTCAAGTGAGCGCCGAAACCATAAACCCGGCGCATCCGGCGGCGCATTTTTCCGGCGGTAATCTGGAAACGCTGAGCGACAAGCCGGGGAAACCGGTGCTTGATGCGCTGCATACCTTCCGCGACAGCTGGTACTCCGCTAACCTGATGAAGGCGGTCATTTACAGCAATAAGCCGCTGCCGGAGCTGGCGAGCATTGCCGCCAAAACCTACGGCCGGGTGCCGAATCATAATATCGACAGGCCGGTCATTACCGTTCCGGTGGTGACCAATGCGCAAAAGGGCATCATCATCCACTACGTGCCGGCGATGCCTCGCAAGGTGCTGCGCGTTGAATTCCGCATCGATAACAACAGCGAGCAGTTCCGCAGCAAGACCGACGAGCTGGTGACCTATATGATCGGCAACCGCAGTCCGGGGACATTATCTGACTGGCTGCAGAAGCAAGGCCTGGTGGAAGGTATCCGTGCGGACTCCGATCCGGTGGTGAACGGCAACAGCGGGGTGCTGGCCATTTCTGCAACCCTGACCGATAAGGGCCTGGCGCATCGCGACGAGGTTGCTGCGGCCATCTTCAGCTACCTCAACCTGCTGCGTACCCAGGGCATTGATAAACGCTATTTCGACGAGCTGGCGCATGTGCTGGCGCTCGACTTCCGCTATCCCTCAATCAACCGCGATATGGACTACGTTGAATGGCTGGCGGACACCATGATCCGCGTGCCGGTTGAGCATACTCTCGACGTGGTGAATATTGCCGATAGCTACGATCCGCAGGCGATTAAAGACCGCCTGGCGATGATGACCCCGCAAAACGCGCGCGTGTGGTATATCAGCCCGCAGGAGCCACATAACAAAACGGCCTATTTCGTCAATGCGCCTTACCAGGTCGATAAAATCAGCCCGCAGACCTTTGCCGACTGGCAGCAGAAAGCCAGCGTGATTGACCTTAAGCTGCCGACGCTGAATCCCTATATTCCTGACGATTTTACGCTGATCAAAAGCGATAAAGCCTATCCGCACCCGCAGCTGATCGTCGATGAGCCGACCCTGCGAGTGGTCTACGCCCCGAGCCAGTACTTCGCCAGCGAGCCTAAGGCCGACGTGTCGCTGGTGCTGCGTAATCCGCAGGCCATGGACAGCGCCCGCAGCCAGGTGATGTTTGCGCTGAATGACTACCTGGCGGGGATTGCCCTCGACCAGCTCAGCAACCAGGCCGCGGTGGGAGGCATCACTTTCTCTACCGGCGCCAACAACGGGCTGATGGTCAACGCCAACGGCTACACCCAGCGTCTGCCGCAGCTGTTCACCGCGCTGCTGGACGGCTACTTCAGCTACGCCCCGACCGAGGAGCAGCTGGAACAGGCGAAATCCTGGTACGCGCAGATGATGGACTCGGCGGATAAAGGCAAAGCGTACGATCAGGCGATTATGCCGGCCCAGATGGTGTCGCAGGTGCCTTACTTCCAGCGTGAAGAGCGACGGGCGCTGCTGCCGTCAATCACCCTCAAAGAGGTTCTGGCCTACCGTGACAACCTGAAAGCGAAAGGGCGTCCGGAGCTGCTGGTGATTGGCAACCTGACCGCCGGGCAATCTACCGACATGGCTCGCCAGATCCAGCAACAGCTGGGGTCAGACGGCAACGAATGGTGCCGCAATAAAGACGTGCTGGTGAACAGCAAGCAGCTGGCCATTTTTGAGAAAACCGGCAGCAGC
The DNA here is from genome assembly GCF_902705905.1 of Klebsiella sp. 18074. Taxonomy (NCBI): domain Bacteria; kingdom Pseudomonadati; phylum Pseudomonadota; class Gammaproteobacteria; order Enterobacterales; family Enterobacteriaceae; genus Klebsiella; species Klebsiella sp. 18074. Next base: position 146,855 of record NZ_CACSIS010000003.1, read on the forward strand.
ACCGACTCGGCGCTGGCCGCGGTCTTTGCACCGCCCAATATCGATGAGTACAGCAGTTCTGCCGCCAGCTCTCTGCTCGGGCAAATTATCCAGCCGTGGTTCTATAACCAGCTGCGTACTGAAGAACAGCTGGGCTATGCGGTGTTCGCATTTTCGATGAACGTCGGCCGCCAGTGGGGCGTCGGCTTCCTGCTGCAAAGCAGCGATAAGCAGCCCGCCTTCCTGTGGCAGCGTTTCCAGGCCTTCTTCCCGACGGCGGAGGCAAAGCTGAGGGCGATGACCCCGGAAGAGTTTGCGCAAATTCAGCAGGCGACGATCGCCCAGATGATGCAGGCGCCGCAAACGCTGGGCGGTGAAGCCTCGCAGCTGAGCAAAGATTTCGATCGCGGTAATATGCGTTTCGATTCACGTGATAAAGTAGTGGCTCAGATTAAACTGCTGACGCCGCAAAAACTTGCCGACTTCTTCCATCAGACGGTGGTGGATCCGCAGGGCATGGCGATATTATCCCAGGTCTCCGGTAGCCAGAATGGTAAAACCGATTACGCCCTGCCGCAGGGCGGCAAAGTCTGGGAAAACGTCAGCGCATTGCAGAAATCCTTACCCCTGATGCGAGAGAATGAATGACCGAAACCGCCGAGCCTCTTGACCCCCTGCGCTTGCCCCTGACGGGCGAGCGCCTGATAGAAGCCTCTGCGGGCACCGGAAAAACCTTTACCATCGCGGCGCTGTACCTCAGGCTGCTGCTGGGGCTGGGCGGAGAATCTGCCTTTCCCCGGCCGGTGAGCGTGGAGGAGCTGCTGGTGGTGACCTTCACTGAGGCGGCGACCGAGGAGCTGCGCGGCCGTATCCGCAGCAACATCCACGGGCTGCGCATCGCCTGCCTGCGCGAAGCGGCCTCCGACCCTCTCTACGCCGCGCTGCTGGCGGAAATCCCGGACAAAAACCAGGCCGCACAAACGCTGATGCTGGCGGAGCGGCAGATGGACGAAGCGGCGGTGTTCACCATCCACGGCTTCTGCCAGCGCATGCTCAGCCTCAACGCGTTTGAGTCCGGCATGCTCTTCGAACAGCAGCTGATCGAGGACGAATCCCGGCTCCGCTATCAGGCCTGCGCTGATTTCTGGCGCCGCCACTGCTACCCGCTCCCGCGCGAAATAGCCGCGGTTATCCACGAAGCCTGGAAAGGCCCGCGCGATCTGCTGAAATCCCTCGACCGCTGGCTGCAGGGCGAAGCCCCGCAGCTTAAATCCCCGCCTGCGCAGGAGGAGACGCTGGCCGAACGCCATCAGCAAATCATCGAGCGCATTGACGCGGTGAAGCGGCAGTGGCGCGAGCAGGTGGGCGAGATTGAAAGCGTGTTGGAAAACTCCGGCCTCGACCGGCGCAAATTCAACCGCGGTAACCAGGGGAAGTGGATAGAGAAAGTCAGCCTCTGGGCGCAGGAAGAGACCCTGAGCTACCGGCTGCCTGAGGCGCTGGAGAAATTCTCCCAGCCGTTCCTCTATGAACGCACCAAAGCTGATGGCGAACCACCGGTTCATCCGCTGTTTAGCGCGATTGAGGCGCTGCTCTCCGCGCCGCTGACCCTGACGGATCTGGTGATCGCCCGGGCAATGGTGGAGATCCGTGAAGCGGTGGCGCGCGAAAAGCGTCGCCGCGGAGAGCTCGGTTTTGATGACATGCTCAGCCGCCTCGATGATGCGCTGCGTAGCGAAAGCGGCGAAGCGCTGGCCAGCGCTATCCGGCAGCGTTTTCCGGTAGCGATGATCGATGAGTTCCAGGATACCGACCCGCAGCAGTACCGCATTTTCCGCCGCATCTGGCGGCGGCAGCCGGAGACGGCGCTGCTGCTTATCGGCGATCCCAAACAGGCCATTTACGCCTTTCGCGGCGCGGATATCTTTACCTATATGAAGGCGCGCGGCGACGTTGCCGCGCACTACACGCTGGATACCAACTGGCGTTCCGCTCCGGGAATGGTGGAGAGCGTCAATCGCCTGTTCAGCCTCAGCGATAATCCGTTTATGTTCCGCGAAATCCCGTTCCTGCCGGTAAAGTCGGCGCCGAAAAACCAGCATCTGCGCTTCACCGTTGACGACGATGCGGTTCCGGCTATGAACATCTGGCTGATGCCGGGCGAAGCGGTGGGCGCGGGGGATTATCAAACCTTTATGGCCCAGCTCTGCGCTTCGCAGATCCGCGACTGGCTTAGCGCCGGCCAGCAGGGGCGGGCGCTGCTGTGGCGCGACGATCGCGCCCGGCCGGTGCAGGCTTCCGATATCACGGTGCTGGTGCGTAACCGCCAGGAGGCGTCGCTGATCCGCGATGCGCTGCAGGCCCTGGCCATTCCGTCGGTCTATCTCTCCAACCGCGATAGCGTATTTGAAACGCCGGAAGCGCAGGAGCTGCTGTGGGTACTCCAGGCGGCGCTGGCGCCCGAACGCGAAAACACGCTGCGCAGCGCGCTGGCGACCTCGATTTTCGGCTTGAACGCTCTCGATATTGAAAACCTCAACAAGGATGAGCGCGCGTGGGATGCGCTGGTGGAAGAGTTTAGCGACTACCGCCGCATCTGGCGCCAGCGCGGGGTGATGCCGATGCTGAGAGCGTTGATGACCGCCCGGCATATTGCCGAAAACCTGCTGGTGACGAGCGGCGGCGAGCGGCGCTTAACCGATATCCTGCATATCAGCGAACTGCTGCAGGAAGCGGCCAACCAGCTGGAGAGCGAGCATGCGTTAGTGCGTTGGCTGACGCAGCGCATCGCCGAGCCGGACAGCAACGCCTCCAGCCAGCAGATGCGCCTGGAAAGCGACAAGCATCTGGTGCAGATCGTCACCGTACATAAATCGAAAGGGCTGGAATACCCGCTGGTGTGGCTGCCGTTTATCGCCCGCTTCCGCAAGCAGGATCAGGCGTTTTATCACGATCGCGACTCCTTTGCAGCGGTGCTCGACCTTGAGCAGAATGAGGGGAGTCTTGAGCTGGCGGAGGCGGAGCGTCTGGCGGAAGATTTACGCCTGCTGTACGTGGCTCTGACGCGAGCGGTCTGGCACTGCAGCCTCGGCGTGGCGCCGCTCAGCACCCGACGCAGCGACAAGCCGGGCGACAGCGATTTTCACCACAGCGCCCTGGGGCGCCTTCTCCAGGGAGGGGAGGCGATGGACGCTGCGGGGCTGACGGCCCGCCTGCAGGCGTTCTGCTGCGCGGATATTGCGCTGCAAACCCCCGGCGTTGCCGACAGGCAGCCCTGGCAGGCACCGCAGGAGGTGTTGCCGCCGCTGTCGGCGCGGATGCTGCGGCGTTCGATCGTCGATGACTGGCGGGTCACCAGCTATTCCGGGCTACAGCAGCATGGCCACAGCCCGGCGCAGGATTTACTGCCCCGTCTTGACGTTGACGCCGCCGGCGTGGGGGAGGTGGTGGTGACGGAGCCGCAGCTCACTCCGCATCAGTTCCCGCGCGGGGCGTCGCCGGGGACATTTTTGCACGGCCTGTTTGAAGACCTCGATTTTACCCAGCCGGTCCCCGCCGACTGGATGGCAGAAAAGCTGCGGTCCGGCGGATTTGGTGAACAGTGGGCGCCGGTGCTGACCCAATGGCTGGATGACGTCCTGCGCACGCCGCTACCGGGCGCCGATATCGCGCTGAATCAGCTCGCGGCGGCGGACAAGCAGGTTGAGATGGCGTTTTATTTACCCATTGAGGCCCCGTTAGACGCGCAGCGCCTGGATGCGCTGGTTCGCCGCTACGACCCGCTTTCGGCCCAGTGCCCGGGGCTTGATTTCCGTCAGGTTCGCGGAATGCTGAAAGGGTTTATTGACCTCGTGTTTCGGCATAACGGCCGCTACTACCTGCTGGATTACAAATCCAACTGGCTGGGGGACGATCGCGAAGCTTACACCCGGCAGGCGATGGCGCAGGCGATGTGCACGCACCGCTATGATTTACAGTACCAGCTCTACAGTCTGGCGCTGCACCGCTATTTACGCCATCGCGTTGCTGACTACGACTATGAGCGCCATTTTGGTGGCGTCATTTATCTCTTTTTACGCGGAATGGACGGGCAGGACGGAGGGCAGGGGATATTTACCACGCGCCCTGAGCAGCCGCTGATTGACGGCCTGGACGCCCTGTTTGCCGGCGAAGTTCAGGAGATCGCTTCATGACCATGGATGAACTGCTGCTTGAGGCAGCAAACCAGCGTTTGTTACGTCCGCTTGACGTCCAGTTTGCGCTGATGGTCGCTCGGGATACGCATCCGGCGGTGAGGCTGGCGGCGGCGGTGCTAAGCCGCGACGCCGGCGAAGGGCACGTCTGCCTGCCGCTCTCGCGTCTTGCCGCTGACGACGTGCTGAGCGGAAAGGTCTCCGTTCTGCGCGAGCAGCTGCTGGCGCAGGCCGGTGCGCCCGATGACTGGTCGGCGCTGCTGCTCTCTTCAGCGGCGGTGAGCCGCGGGGAGCGTCCGACGCCAATGATCCTCTGCGGCGAACGGCTTTACCTTAACCGCATGTGGCGTAACGAGCTGACCGTCGCGCGCTTTTTCAACGAAGCCAATCAGGTGCTGAGCGTGGATGAGACGCGCCTGGCGTCGACGCTGGATGCGCTCTTCCCCGCCGGGGACGATATTGACTGGCAGAAGGTGGCGGCGGCGGTGGCGCTGACCCGGAGGATTTCGGTTATTTCCGGCGGTCCAGGTACCGGTAAAACGACCACCGTCGCCAGGCTGCTGGCGGCGTTGATCCAGACGACGGATAAGCCCCGCTGCCGCATCCGCCTGGCGGCGCCCACCGGCAAAGCCGCCGCGCGCCTGACCGAATCGCTGGGCAGCGTGCTGCGCCAGCTGCCGCTGACGGATGAGCAGAAGGCCCTACTGCCGACGGAGGCCAGCACCCTGCACCGCCTGCTAGGCGCGCAGCCGGGTAGCCAGCGCATGCGCTATCACGCCGGTAACCCGCTGCACCTCGACGTGCTGGTGGTGGATGAAGCCTCGATGATTGACCTGCCGATGATGGCTCGCCTGATTGACGCCCTGCCGGCGCACGGTCGGGTGATTTTTCTCGGCGACCGCGATCAGCTGGCGTCGGTGGAGGCCGGTGCGGTGCTGGGGGATATTTGCGCCTGGGTGAGTGCGGGCTATACCGCCGAGCGCGCGGCGCAGCTAAAGCGACTGACCGGCCTGCCGGTGCCTGCCGGCGAGGGCGAGGTGGCGGGCGCCCTGCGCGACAGCTTGTGCCTGCTGCAAAAAAGCTATCGTTTTGGCAGCCACTCCGGCATCGGTAGCCTGGCCCGGGCGGTGAACGCCGGCGATCGGCACGGGGTCAAGACGATCCTGCGCCAGCCGTTCGACGACATCGTGCTGCGCCCGCTAAGCACCACCGAGGAGTATGAAGCGATGCTGACGCAGGCGCAGGCCGGCTACGATCGCTATCTCCGGCTGCTGCGTGAGCGGGCGGATCCGGAGACGGCGATCGCCGCTTTCGGCGAGTTCCGGCTGCTGTGCGCCCTGCGCGAGGGTCCCTACGGCGTCAGCGGGCTGAACGAACAGCTGGAGCTGATGCTCAACCGTCGGCAGGCTATTGCGCTGCCGCGGCATTCGCGCTGGTATGAGGGCCGGCCGGTGATGATCTCGCGCAACGATAGCGCGCTGGGGCTGTTTAACGGTGATATTGGTATTGCGCTGGAAAGGGGAGACGGGCTTCGCGTCTGGTTCCCGATGCCGGATGGCAGCATTAAGTCGGTGCAGCCCAGCCGCCTGCCGGATCACGATACCGCCTGGGCGATGACGGTGCATAAATCCCAGGGCTCGGAGTTTGACCACGCGGCCCTGATTTTGCCTTCCCGCAGCGTGCCGCTGGTGACGCGTGAGCTGGTGTATACCGCGATAACCCGCGCCAAACGGCAGCTGTCGATTTATGCCGATGAGCAGGTGCTGACTCAGGCTATCGCGGCGCGCACCGAACGGCGCAGCGGGCTGGCGGATATCTTCGCCAGCGGCGGGTAGCCTCGGCGTTCAGCCGCTTCCCCTTTGCCAGCCTGCGCTACGCCTGGACGGCAGAGGGGAACGCTCACTCAGCCAAGGTCGGCCATCATCACCTTGGAACGGCGCTGATAGTTGTACATCTCTTTCTTACTTTCCGGCAGCAGGTCGATATCTACCGGCGTAAAGCCGCGTTCCTGGAACCAGTGAATGCTGCGGGTGGTCAGCACGAACAGTTTGCTTAGCCCCATCTGTTTTGCCTGGGTCGCGATGCGGTTCAGCAGCACTTCCCCACGCGATGAACTGCGGTAGTCCGGATGGACCGCCACGCAGGCCATTTCACCGATTTTCTCTTCCGGGAACGGATAGAGCGCGGCACAGGCAATTGTCGTGTTATCGCGCTGAATAATGGTGAATTTATCTATTTCCATCTCCAGCTGCTCGCGGGAGCGGCGCACCAGAATTCCCTGCTGCTCCAGGGGGCTTATCAGCTCAAGAATACCGCCAATATCGTTGATGGTGGCGCGGCGGATCTGCTCGGCGCTCTCCATGACGATCTGGGTACCGATACCGTCGCGCGAGAACAGCTCCTGCAGCAGGGCGCCATCCTCCTGGTAGCTGATCAGGTGGCAGCGACGCACGCCGCTGCGGCAGGCTTTCACCGCACCGCGTAGGAAACGCACGGTACCGGAGTTGTAGTCCTCATCCGCTTCCAGCTCTTCAACCCGCGCCTGGGCTTCGTTCGGGAACAGCTCGGGAACGATCTCGCCCTCCTGGCTGAACACCCCTTGCGAAGAGCAGAAGCCGATCATTTTTTCCGCTTTCAGCTTGATGGCCAGCTGGGTGGCAATCTCTTCGGAAGTCAGGTTAAAGCTTTCGCCGGTGACCGATACCGCAACCGGGCCCATCAGCACGATGGCGCCGTTATCAAGCTGGCGGTGGATCGCTTCTTCATCGATACGACGAATGCGCCCGCTGTGGCAATAATCGACGCCGTCATCCACGCCAAGCGGTTGGGCAATAATGAAATTGCCGCTCACGACGTTGATGTGGGCGCCCTGCAGCGGGGTGTTGTTGAGGCTCATCGACAGGCGCGCGGTAATTTCCAGCTGCAGCATGCCGGCGGCCTGTTTAACCAGTTCGAGGGTTTTGGCGTCAGTCACGCGCGTTTGCTTATGGTATAGCGGCTCATGATGATGCTCAGCCAGGTTGGCGTCTATCTGAGGACGCGCGCCATAGACCACCACCAGGCGAATGCCCAGGCTATGTAACAGGCCAATGTCATTGACTATACTGGAGAAATTTTCATGCTCAATGGCTTCGCCGCCCAGCATGATAACAAAGGTTTTTCCCCGATGGGCGTTAATATAGGGAACTGAATGGCGGAATCCTTCTACCAATTCGGTGCGACGTTCCTTCACCATGACCACAACCCTCAATGCATGATTATTCGTAATAAGTGTATTTTTATTCTGTTTTGCGCGTAAACGCAAGCCAAAATTTGTCACGAATATGCGAAAGAACTGTGACTTAACGCGTGCTACCAAAGATTGTTTACCCTTTTATTGGTGACAGGTTATACCGCTTTCGTTAAAGTTTCCGGTCAATCTGTTTGTTTTGGATACGAAAGCGTTTTTATTGCTTGGGAGTGGCATGCCGGGATACAAGTCAGGATTAAGCCGTCGCCGTTTTTTACAGGGGGCGAGCGCTATGTGGTTAATGAGCGTCAGTCCGGTTGGTTTAGCCGCCGTTGCACAGGTCGTCGCGGTGCGCGTCTGGCCGTCGTCAACCTATACGCGCGTGACGGTGGAATCCAACCATGTGCTGAAATATCGGCAGTTTGCATTGAGCAATCCGGAACGGCTGGTGGTCGATCTGGAAGGGGTCAACCTTAATTCCGTGCTGAAGGGCATGGGAACCAGCATTCGCGACGACGATCCCTATATTAAGTCCGCCCGCGTTGGCCAGTTCGATCCGCAGACGGTGCGCATGGTGTTTGAGCTCAAACAGAACGTGAAGCCGCAGCTCTTTGCCCTCGCGCCGGTTGCCGGCTTTAAAGAGCGCCTGGTGATGGATCTCTATCCGTCTACGGCCACTGACGTGCAGGATCCGCTGCTGGCGCTGCTGGAGGATTACAATAAGGGCGATCTCGATCGTCAGGTGCCGCCGGCAGAAAGCGGGCCGAAGCCGGGTAAGGCCGGGCGCGACCGGCCGATTGTGATCATGCTCGATCCGGGACACGGTGGGGAAGACTCCGGCGCGGTGGGCAAATACCACACCCGTGAGAAAGACGTGGTGCTGCAGATCGCCCGTCGGCTCCGGGCGCTGATCGAAAAAGAGGGAAATATGAAGGCCTATATGACCCGCAATGAAGATGTCTTTATTCCCCTGAAGGTGCGCGTCGCCAAGGCGCAAAAGCAGCGTGCCGATCTGTTCGTCTCGATTCACGCCGATGCCTTTACCAGCCGCCAGCCGAGCGGCTCTTCGGTATTCGCGCTCTCAACCAAAGGCGCCACCAGCACCGCGGCTAAGTATCTGGCGCAAACCCAGAACGCCGCCGATCTGGTGGGGGGCGTCAGCAAGAGCGGCGATCGCTACGTCGACCATACGATGTTTGATATGGTGCAGTCGCTGACCATCGCCGATAGCCTGAAGTTTGGTAAGGCCGTGCTGCAGAAGATGGGCAGAATTAATAACCTGCACAAAAACCAGGTGGAACAGGCCGGCTTTGCGGTGCTGAAAGCGCCGGATATCCCGTCGATCCTGGTCGAAACCGCGTTTATCAGCAACGTGGCGGAGGAGCGTAAGCTGAAAACGGCAACCTTCCAGCAGGAAGTTGCCGAGTCGATACTGGCGGGGATTAAGGCCTACTTCGCCGATGGCGCAACGCTGGCAAGGCGTGGCTAATAAAAGGAGCGGGAGATGGCCCTGTTAAAGAGCGCCCACGGCGGCAATACGCGGGAGGCGGCGGCGCTGCTGGGCATTCAGCCCGCGCAACTGCTCGATTTTAGCGCCAACATCAATCCGCTGGGCATGCCTGAAAGCCTGAAGCGTGCCCTGATCGCTAATCTTGACCGCGCGGAGCGCTATCCCGACGTCGACTATCAGCAGCTGCATGAGGCGCTGGCGGAACATCACCATATTCCCGCCTCGTGGATCGTCGCAGGCAATGGCGAAACCGAGTCGATTTTCACCGTCGTAAGTGGCCTGAAGCCGCGTCAGGCGATGATTGTGGTGCCCGGTTTTGCCGAATATCGCCGCGCGCTGAGCGCGGTGGATTGTGCGATCCGCGAGTTCGCGCTGCGGGAAGAGGACGGCTGGCAGCTGACCGAGGCCCTTCTCACGGCCCTGACGCCGGACCTCGACTGCCTGTTCCTCTGTACGCCCAACAACCCAACCGGACTGCTGCCGGAGAGCCAGCTGCTGGCGGCGATTGCCGCGCGCTGCAAAGCGCTAGACATCGCGCTGATCCTCGATGAGGCTTTTATCGATTTCATTCCCGACCAGCCGGGGTTTATTCCTCTGCTGCGCGATAACCCACATATCTGGGTACTGCGCTCGCTGACCAAGTTCTATGCCATCCCCGGCCTGCGGCTGGGCTATCTGGTCAACGGCGATGAACGCGCCGTCGCCAGGATGCGCGAGCGGCAGATGCCATGGTCAATTAACGCGTTTGCCGCGCTGGCGGGGGAAATTATTTTGCAGGATAGCGCCTACCAGCAGAAGACCTGGCGCTGGCTGGCGGAAGAAGGCCGGCGTTTTTACCAGCAGCTCCGCCAGCTTCCCGGCCTAACCGTCTATCCGGGCCAGGCAAACTATCTGTTTCTGCGCGCCGATATAGCGGGCATCGACCTGCAGCATGCCCTGCTGCAGCAGCATATTTTGATTCGTAGCTGCGCCAACTACCCCGGCCTCGGGGCGGGCTATTTCCGCGTGGCGATCCGCAGCGCGGAAGAGAATCAGCGGCTGATTAGCGCATTAAGGCGCATCGCTGGCGCGAACGCCTGAAGCGGCAAGCAGGCGGGCGCCGCCCTGCACCATCTTCAGCAGGTGCTGCCGCGGCCAGTGCTCGCTCATGCTCCTCTTCGCCAGCGCCCACTGTATATAGCCGATATCGTGCCGCCGCCGGTCCAGCATCAGGCCGACAACGCTGCCGCTGTGAGCGACGTTCAGACCGTATAAGTCGCACTCTTCCACCAGCGCCAGCAGCGAGGTAAAACCGGGTTTTGCCAGCAGCAGCTGGCTGGCAATCGCGCTAAGCGTCGACGCTTCCCCCATCCGCCGCGGGCAGCCGCTAAGACAGGCATCCTGTATCTTTTCCCACGCCAGCTGTAGCGTAGCCGAGCTGGCGAGCAGCCGGGACCGGCGGGGCAGGCGATGATAATCCGTTGTGCGTAGCGTTACGGGACTTTCGAGAACGTAAAGATCGAGCTGTGGCTGGGACTCGCAGGCAATTTGCGTCGAGGCGTCGTTATGGTCGAAAAGCGTGAGCTGGCGAAAAATGGTGCTGTCGGTGGGTTCCAGGGAGACGCAAAGCCGCGCCAGCTCGGACTCCGACAGCGTATGGCCGAGATGATGCGCCGTGGCCACCGCGGTAGCGGCAATATCTGCCGTACTGCTGGCCATCCCTTTGGCGACAGGAATCGACGAGTGCACCTCGATACGGATGTCGTGGCTCAGGCCTGCCGGGTATTGCCAGTAGTCTAAAAGCCGCTCGACCATTGCCCGGGAAAGCGGGCGTTCATCAGGCAGAGGCGGCGCGGCGCTCACCTCGACGGTGCTGTACCAGTCGACGGGGCAGGAGACCAGCTTTTCACTGCCAAGGATCCAGCCCTGGATGAGCTCTCCGCAGGATGCGGGACATTGTGCAACGGCCACCGGTTCACCTTTCCACTCGATTTTTCATGGCGCATAGTGTCATGGCGATCCCGCTATTACCATGATTTCACTCAAGCCTGAGGGCGGCTGTTTTACGCCGAAACGCACAGATCCGCCCGCGCGGAGAGGGCGATGCGCATAACGTCGCGGGCGATCATCAGCTCTTCATTTGTATTCACAATCGCCACTTTAACGACCGACCCGTCGGCCTGGATAAAGGCCGCATTCTGCTGGTTTTTTTCGCTATCGATCGACAGGCCGAGAAAATGCAGGTTATGGCAGATTGCGGATCGCGCGCGCGCGGAGTTTTCGCCAATGCCGCCGGTAAAAATCAGCGCGTCCAGGCCGCCCATCTGCATAATGTAGCTGCCGATCGTCGCGCGGATCCGCTCGGCAAAAAGCGACAGGGCGAGAGCCGCCCGGTGATTGCCTGCATCTGCCGCCTGCTCGACGTCTCGGTAATCATGCGAAACGCCGGAGACGCCGAGCAGCCCGGACTCATTGTTTAACAGATGATTAAGCTGCTGGGGCGTTTTCCCCTCCCGCTGGGCAATCCACGGCAGGATTGATGGGTCAATATCGCCGCTGCGGGTCCCCATCATCACGCCGGACTGGGGCGTAAATCCCATTGAGGTATTGATAGAATGGCCGCCTTTAATCGCGCAAACGCTGCTGCCATTGCCCAGGTGGCAGCAGATCACCCGCAGCGCGCTGAGCGGAACGCCGAGCTGCTCTGCGAGCAGGGCGCTGACGTATTTGTGGCTGGTGCCGTGGAAACCATAGCGGCGGATACCAAGTTCACTGTAATAGCGCCAGGGAAGAGGGTAGAGATAGGCGCGCTCATCCAGCGTCTGGTGAAAGGCGGTATCAAACACTGCGACGGCGGGCGTGGTGGGCAACAGCTGGCGAAAGACGTTAATGCCGAGCGCATTGACCGGATTATGCAGCGGCGCCAGCTCCGCAAGGCGTTCAATTTCAGCCAGCGACCCCTCGGTAATCAGCGCGGAATCCTTAAAGTGCTCTCCACCGTGGGCGACGCGATGGCCGATACCGTCAATCTCATGCAGGCTGCCGATCACGCCGTGGTGGAGGAGCTTTTCCAGCAGCAGAGTCACGGCTTCACGATGATCGGCAACAGGGACCCTCTCCTGCCAGCCGTGGGCTGGCGTTTTTATCGTCACCCGGGCGTCCGCCATACCAATACGCTCTATCAATCCCTGGCAGAGCATTTCACCCTGAGGCATTGCCAGCAGCTGAAATTTTAGTGATGAGCTGCCGGCGTTAATGGCCATTATTTTGTGAGACATAGGGGTTCCTTCGCATTCAAAAAAGCCAGTACGGCGGTGAGTCCCGATTTATTGAGCGCGCTGGTAATAAAGATCCGCTGCGCGCCAGCTTGTTCAAGCCAGCCCTCAATCAGAGAAAGGCGCTGCGGGGGCGCTAAATCGGCCTTGGTCACCAGGCCGATGGTCGGGCGGTTCATCGGGGCGGTAAAACCGGGAGAAAACGGCGACCACTGCGCGTCGGCATTCAGCACCAGTGCGATTACGTCGGCTTCGCAGGCGCTGGCCAGCAGCGCGCTGTAAAGACAGCGGTTTTCGAGGTATTCACCCGGCGTGTCGATGGCCATCGGGGACCATTCAATCGCCTGCGTTTTTTTATAATGGAGCGCTTCGCCGCGCAGGCTTTGGGTCAAGGACGTCTTGCCGCACTGGCTGGGGCCGATAAGCATCAAACGCTTCATGAGCTTAGGTCCGTGTAATTGGGCAAGCGGTGAAGCGCATCATTTCGCCCAGCGTGCGTGTAACCTGCTTCAGCGCATATTCAACGGCGGAAACGTCCCCGGTAAGCACCACGGCGCCGGTAAAGCGATCGAGAAAGCCTATCTCTACCGCGCCCGATTTGGTGGCGATATCGCAGGCAATTATTGAGGCTTCACTGGGGGTAATGGTGAGAATGCCGATCGCCGATACCGCATTCTGCAAACCCAGCTTTTTGAACAGGTCCTGACCTGGATTAGCGATAAGGTGCGCCAGCGTGACCTGTTTACCCGGGACGTATTCCTGAATCATGCGATCTGTTGTTTGCTGCTTTTCCATTATCCCTCCACCATCTGTCGCCACATTGCCTCATGCGGGCGCGGAATTACCGAGCGGTAAACCAGCAGCCCCTTTTCACCCGCGCTTTCGCTACCCACAGCTACCGCATTGTTGACGTCTGAAATCTCACCCGCGACGACCATATAGCACTTGCCGCCGATACCGAATGCCATATGCACGCGTACCAGCGTAACGTTCGAGGCTTTCACCGCCCGATCTGCCGCGCTAATGCAGGCTGCGACGCTCCAGGTTTCGACGATCCCGACGGCCTGGCGCTGGTCAACGCTATTCAGGCCGCTTATTGCCGGGAGAATATCGGGGTGAAGATTGGGCAGCACCAGACTGTCGACCAGCATTTCTCCGGCAAGCGAGGTGCCGGTTTCAATCGCCTGCTGTACCGCGCCGACGTCGCCGCCGAGCATTAACAGAAATTTACCCGGACAAATGGTCTTGCAGACCAGCAGGTCGACGTTCGCGCTTTTCAGCATCGCATCGCCGAGCTCCATTCCCCTGGCGATGCTGGTGAGTTCTAAAATACCGATAGCCTGAGACATAGTTAACCTCTTACAACCGTAATAGCCTGTTCGCTGATGGCCGAAACCGTGCCGTCAATGCTGGCGTGCACAGGGGCGCCCAGCGCGCCCGCTGGAATATCGGCGACGCATTGCCCGCGCACGACGGGTTGCCCTACTGCCACGCACGGCGCTGCGCTTGCGCCAATATGCTGGCGTAACAACAGCGTGACTTTTTCGGCAGAAGGTTCGCACCCGGACAGCGGCGCTTCCTGATACCAGGGGCTTAGCCCCAGTTTGGCGATCAGCCGCTTCACCGGCACCAGGCGATATTTCGCCATCTGGTCGGCCGGATGCAGTGGCCCTTCATAGCGCAGGTTTTTCGCCCGCAGCTCGCGCTTCAGCAGGCGATTAATGCGCATTGGCGAGATGCCTACCGGGCAGGCTACGCTTTCGCAGACGTTGCACTCCGAACAGGTGAGTGCGCTAAGCAGCAGCTGCGGCGTAGCGCCCTGCAGGTAGTTCACTGCCCGAACCAGCAAATGGGGCGAGAGTTCGTGGCCAATCAGGTGTCTTGGACAGAGATCGGTGCACAGCCGACACTGTTCGCAGACGGTGCGGGCAACGGAAAGGACCGTGCGATCGTCCTGCATCCGTCGCTGAATGAGAGGATGGCTTTTCGGTAGCACCAGCAGCCCGCCGGTGGTTTTGGTCACCGGAGAGTCCAGCGATTTCACCAGGCTTCCCATCATTGGCCCGCCGTTAATAAACCCCGGATTGTCGACGGTTGCCCCGCCGGCAAGGTTGAGGATTTCGCGCAACGACATGCCGATAGGCACGGTGAGCGTTTGCGCCCTGGCAACGGCGCCGTTGACGGTCAGCGTTCGGCGCGTTACCGGATACCGCAGCTCGACCGCTCTGGCAATATTGAGGACGGTTTGCACGTTATTAACGACCACGCCGACGCTGGCCGGCAGCGCGGCAGGCGCGACCCGGCGACCGGTAGCCAGCCAGATGGTCAGCACCTCATCGCCAGCCGGATAGACATCGGGCAGGATGTGGAGCCGGATACCTGCAGGCAGCAGCGGGGTTAGCGCATCGATGGCCCGGCGATATTTTTCTTTCAGGGCTATCACCCCTTCGCGCGCGCCGGTTGCCGTCATCGCGTACTGCACGCCGCGTACAAGACGCGAAGCCTGCTGCCACATCAGCTGCTGGTCAACCTTGAGCATGGGTTCGCACTCGGCGGCGTTAACCAGAAAGATCCCCACCTGCGCCTGGAGCTTGACGTGAGCGGGAAACCCCGCGCCTCCCGCGCCAACCACGCCCGCAGCGCGAACGCGCTCACGAATTTCATCCGCGCTATGGGGCATTGCAACGGTGTTGGCGGCGGTACTCATAGCAGTTCCTCCAGCAGTTCCCGAATTTCCTCGGCGCTGGTCGGGCGCGGATTAGTGCGTAGCGTGACGTCAGCCAACGCGGCCCGCACCATTGCCGGAATGCGCGCTGAAAAGTCGGATCTTCCTTCTTTAAGCGCGATGGCCAATGAGGGGAGAGCGCAGCGCTGCTTGAGGCGTTCGATTTGCTGAATCAGCGCATTTATCGCCGTGACATCATTGGCCTCTGGCGGGCAAAAGCCGCAGGCTTTGGCCAGCCGCGCGTAGCGTTTGGCGGCACGTGGAACGCCGGCGTTAAAGCGGATAACCGGGGTTAACAGCAGCGCGTTGGCCAGACCGTGCGGCAGATGAAACTGCCCGCCGAGCTGGTGGGCTATTGCGTGGTTAAGCCCGAGCCCCGCCTGGCTGAACGCCATACCTGCGAGCGTTGAGGCGTTATGCATTTTTCCCCGCGTCGCCACGCAGTCACCTTTTTCCACCGCAGTGGGCAGATAGCGGAATACCAGTTTGGCGGCTTTTTCCGCCAGCGCATCGGTAAAGTCGCTGGCGTGCGGCGAAACCCAGGCTTCCAGCGCGTGGGTCAGTACGTCCATTCCGGTATTGGCCGTGATCTGCGGCGGGACGCTGACCACCAGCTCCGGGTCGAGGATCGCCATATCCGGATACAGCGCATTGTTGAACAGCGGGTATTTGATGCCTTTATCAGGGTCGCTGATTACGCAGGCGCTGGTCACTTCTGAACCGGTACCGCTGGTGGTAGGAATGGCAACGCAGGTTTCAATTTCAATGCCGAACCGATGGCTGAACCAGACGATAGCCTTCGCCGCATCCAGCGCCGATCCGCCGCCAAACCCGATGACGACCTGGGGCTGCAGATCCTGCATTTGTGCAATTCCCTGGACGACGGTATCGATAGTAGGGTCCGGCGTTATCTCACTAAAAATAGTGATTCGATTATCCGCCGGCAGCGCAGCGCGCAGCGTCCCGATGAGCGGCGAGCTCGCGAGGAAGCCATCGCAGATTATCCAGATATGCTTGTTGGTAAAGCGTCTGAGCACCTGCAGGCTCCCCTGACCGCTGTACAACCGGGTTTGTAGCGAAAAGGTCTTCATCACCCTACCTCGTTAGCGGATAGAAAAGCCGTTGGTCAGTACGCAGCGCCGGGAGCGAGCAAACGTTCGCGCTGAGGTGGTGCCTTCACCCGTTGGCGTAGCGATAGTAAAGGTCGTAAAGCCCTCGCCGCCGACCCCGATACCGGCATAGGACGGCCCATTTTTCACGAAGATGGAGGTCTGCAGCGTGCGGGCTGCGAGGTTCAGGCGTGAAACGTTTTGCGAGTGCATGATGGCGGTGTGGTGCAGGCCGTCTTCCACCTTCAGGGCCAGCGCCAGCGCGCTATCAAAATCGCTCACTTTGACAACGGGCAGCATCGGCATCAGCTGTTCGCTGGTGACCCACGGATCGTCGGCGCTGACGACGGCTATCAGCAGGCGAGGTTGTTTTGCTGGCGCGCTAATGCTGGCCGCCGTCAGCAGAGCTGCCGGGCTTTTTCCGACCAGCTTTTTATTCGCCTGTCCTTCCGGCAGGCAGACGGCGCGGAGCCTGTCGACCTCTGCGGTGGTTAGCAGCAAGGCGCCAAATGCCTGCATTTGCTGTACCAGACTATCGGCGACGCTCTCCACCACAATCAGGCTCTTCTCGGCAATGCACGGCAGGTTGTAATCGAACGCCGCGCCGTTGATGATATCTTCGGCGGCTTTGACTAAATCAGCGGTTTCGTCGACGATACAGGGCGGGTTACCGGCTCCGGCGCCCACGACTTTTTTCCCGCTTTTCATTCCCATAGCGACAATTCCCGGACCACCGGTAATAGCCAGTACGGCAATCTTTGGATGGGCCATCATCTGCTGGGTGGCTTCAAACGTTGGCTCCGCGGCGGTGACCACCAGGTTACGGATACCGCAGCAGCGGAAGGCGATCTCTTCAATCATGCTGATGAGCTTCAGAGAGACGGTTTTTGCTCCCGGGTGTGGGCTAAAATAAACGCTGTTGCCCGCCGCCAGCATGCTGATGCTGTTGTTGATGATCGTTTCCGTCGGGTTAGTGCTCGGCGTAACGGAGCCGATAACGCCAAACGGTGAATATTCAAAAAGCACCATCCCGCCATCGCCGGTGAGTGCGGTAGTGGTTAAATCCTCGATTCCCGGCGTGTTGTCCAGCGCTGCCTTATTCTTGAGGAACTTATCCTCTTTATTGCCCATTCCCGTTTCTGCCGCGCTTTCGGCGGCAAGGGGAGAAAGATGGGGCGTCAGCTCCAGGCGCAGGGCGCTGATAATGGCGCTGCGAGTTTTGAGCGGACACTGCTGGTAGCGTAAGAAAGCCTGGTGTGCGGCATCAACCGCTGCGTTGACGGACTGAAAGACGCCGCTGCCCTGCGGTTGATGAGACGCTTGTGCCGGGGCCAGCTGCTCGCTCAAAATGGTGCGGATAAGGGTTTCGAGTTCACAAGTATTCATTGATTAGTTCCCACGTTAATAGCCGCCATGGCGGCCTGTGCAATATCCATGTCCTGTTCAACGCTGCCGCCGCTGATACCCAGGCCGCCAATCAACTGGCCTTCACGCCACAAGGGGTATCCGCCGCCAAAGGTGACGACCTTTCCCTGCATCTGGCTCTCCAGACCATAAAGTGGCGCGCCGGGCTGCACCGCGCTTGAAAGCAGGTGAGTGGCTGTTTTCATCGCCACCGCGGTCCAGGCTTTCTTTGGCGCCAGCTCGCTGCTGACCAGCAGAGCGTCAGGCATCCGCCAAATCACCGTTTGCGTGCCGTGCGCGTCGACGATGCCGATCGCTACCGGCACCTCAAGCTGCCGGGCGCGCTCAACGGCGGACCGCGTAAGCTGATGGAGATCGTTGAATGAGAGGGCCATAAGAGTCTCCTTGCTGCGGGGGGGCTGGCTGGCAGCCAGATAGCGCGCGCTGATTTCACTAATGATGCTGTTGCGATGCACAACGCTATCTTCGGCACGAGCCAGCGCGTACAGGCAGTCCGATAGCCGGTTGAGGTAGCGCATCAATACCTGGCGAACGTTAACTTCTCCCGCCAGCTCAACCAGGCGACGTTCGGCCCGACGGGCCAGCGCACGGGCAAAATGTAGGCGGCTCGCGGCTTCGCTGCGTCCGGGTAAAATAAAACTGTGAAGCGGTTCGACGCGGTCCATCGCCCGATCGATTGCGGCCTCAAGCGCGGAGATCTCTTCGCTGCTGATGTAGCGCTGCTTTGGTGACGGCTGCTCGCTGTCGCTGGCCAGCTCGGCGCTAAACCAGAAAATCTGCTGCTGGATGGCCTCAAGTAAGGTGCGATGGTTTTCATCCGCGGCGGCGCAGGTACACAGGCTCAGCGCCGCATTCAGCTCGTCCAGCGTGCCGTAGGCTTCAACGCGTGGGTGGGTTTTGCTCACGCGCTGGCCGGTATATAGTGAGGTGGTGCCTGCGTCACCCGTTCGGGTATAAATCGCCATAACTTCCCCTTAACGCGAAAGCGTATCGACAATGCCAACCACGGCGAGGTCAATGGCCTCATTCGGCCCGGAAAAAACATGTCTGGCGCTGGAGCCGCTGCTGAGCAGCACCAGTTCACCGACGCCTGCGCCTACGGAGTCAACGGCAACCTCATCGCCTGACGTCGGCGATGCGGGAAGTTCGCCATCGGCGCTGACCCGACGGACCAGCAGCAGCTTTTTCCCTATCAGGGAGGGCGATTTTTGCGTGGAGACAACCGCGCCCGTGACTCGTGCCAGATGCATGATTTACTCCTGCTTGATTAATTGAATATTGCGCGCGCTCGCTGCCTCCCGCGCCAGAGCGGTAACCACGCACCGGCGCGGGAGGACCACGCGCCCGGCGTCCCGACCGGCGACATCGCGATAGCTGAGCACCGGGGCGGCATGCAGAACGAGCGGCTGCCCATGCTCGTCGGTAAACGTCACCGGTAGACGGGCCAGTTTTTTTAGTGGCATAGCCTGCAGCAGACCGCTATGCAGGGCGAGCTCGACGTGGATACCCAAAGCAATGGCGTGATGAATGATCGCGACCCCCGGATCTGCGGTTTCCCTTTGTACAAGCCGGCCCAGCAGGGGAAGGTCGATGAGCACAATGCGCAGCGAAGCGTACTGACAGCACAGGCTCAGGCCGTCCATCTGGCGAAGCTGCGCCACGCTCAACGTGGCCGTGCTGCGGGCGCGCTGCTGCAGCCGGGAGACGACCTCCTCAATAACTCGCCGCAGGGTTTCGCCGTTCATCGCGAACTTACCAGCCTGGCGAAGGCTTGCGGGTTATCGGCACCTGCAGCGTTGGCTTCGTCGGTATCAATATGCATTTCGAGGCGCATTTCCGCCGCCACGCGTACGGCGACGTTGTCGAAGATCAGCCGACGGTCGTTACCTTCAATCGCCACGGAGACCCGGTCGCCGTGGGCTACGCGAAGGATCAGCGCATCAAGGGGCGACATATGAATATGCCGCTGGGCGACGATAACCCCGGAGGGTAAATCCAGTTCGGCAAACGGGCTGACCAGGCGGATGCCGGGCGTCCCCTGCAGGTTACCGGACATTCTTAACGGCGCCGTAATCCCCAGCGTGCGGGCATCCGTGCGCGATATTTCTACCTGACTTGCTGAGCGCAGCGGCCCCAGCAGGCGTACGTTATTTAGCTGGCCCTTCGGACCAACCAGGGTGACGGTCTGCTCGGCGGCATACTGTCCTGGCTGCAGCAGCGCTTTTCTCTCCGCAATCGGGTGGCCGGGGAAAAGCCTCGCGTAATCCTGTGCGGACAGATGGATATGGCGGTTCGAGACGCCCAGAGGAATCGGGCGCTCGCGCATCTCATCGAGAACTTTGCTCACCGTCGAGGCCAGCAGCTGTTTATCCATTACTCTTCACCCCGCTTACCTGAATGCAGGCAGAGTGAACGAGGATCGCCCTTCTGGCGCCGGCATTGTGGGTCCAGACACAGGTTGCAACTGACCCGTTCGGCGGCCGACGACTCTTCATCTGCCGGCGCTTCTGCAACGATGACGTCAGCCGTATCAGGTTCATCGGATTCAGGCGGCATAACGGAGGAGAGAGGGGCGTCCGTAGGCAGGATCCCTTCTCCGGGTCTGGCGATAACCTTGTGGGCAACCAGACCGCTATGCCGTTCGGCAAACTGTTTACCGGTCATAATGGCCGCCTGCACGGAGGCCACATCCCCGGTAATTTTGATAACCATCCAGCCTGACCCATTGGTTTTTTCGAGGGCGACCAGCGTGATAGCAGCGGATTTCGCCATGATATCGGTGCAGCTGATAGCCAGTGCCAGACCACAAACTTCGAGTAATCCCAGTGATTGCTTCACGCGGTGTTCCTTATTGGCTTCGATCAGGCTGATTTCGGTAAAATGGCCTCAACGTCGCTGTGCGGCCGTGGAATAACGTGGCAGGACTTCACTTCGCCAACCACGCTTGCCGCCGCGCTGCCCGCATCGACGGCTGCTTTTACCGCGCCGACATCACCGCGCACCATCACGGTAACAAGGCCGGAGCCAATTTTTTCGTAGCCAACCAGCTGCACGTTGGCGGATTTCACCATCGCGTCAGCAGCTTCAATGGCACCCACTAACCCTTTTGTTTCAACCAGTCCCAGTGCGTTGTTCATACTACGGTTCTCCTGTTGCTTAGCTATTTAGATCCCGAAAAGGGATCCCTTTGACAAGCCGTGCCGCGTTGTTACCTGTACTGCGTTGGGCCTGACTGTCCTGATGGCGCATCAGCGTAAAAAGCGGCGCGGATGCGGATAAATTCTTGTAGTGCACGACCAGCGTGCGTTGGTCGCAGGCGATGCCAACCAGCAGCGGCGAGCTTCGCGCCGCCTGCCATGCGCAGCTGGTTACGTCCCCGGCCGATTGCTGCTGAAGCAGGAATGGAATGCCTTCCTCTTCAATACCCAGCAGCACTTCGCGCCAGAGGTTGATGCAGTCGGCCAGGGCGATAATGATGATTGCCGGCGCAGTGTGGTTACTCTCCATGCGCAACCTCCTTGTACCAGGAGAGGATCAGCCCGGTAGCCACCGCGTTTCTTGGGCCTTCGCTACCGCGAATATTTCCCCGTCCGGCGACCAGCCGGTAGTGGGCCAGCGCATCGGTAACGAGCTGAGGAACTTCAAAATCAAGGGCTGACCCGCCCACTAACACCACAAAAGGAATGTCGCGAATGTTGCCGGTAGGGCTGACCTGACGCAGCGCGCGCAGCGCATTGGTAACAAAAACACGCTCTTTGGCGCTACGGCGAATGGCGCGCACTTTTTCCAGCGCTAAATCGCCGGGAAGAGGCAGCAGTTCATCGGGTTTCACCACGCAGACGCGTGCAAAAACGCCAGCAGGGAGCGGTGTCGGGAAAAACTGGACGCTGCCGTCTTCATGGCGCAGATGGAAAAGGCTTTCAACTTTGGCTAACGGGTATTTTTTAATCTCTTCTGCCAGGTAGCGGTCGCTAAGCCCGAGCTCACGGGCAATAATCATCGTGACCATATCCCCGGCGCCCGCCAGATGGGTTGCGACGATCTCGCCTTGAGGGTTGATGATTGAAGCATCCGTTGAGCCGGCGCCGAGATCGAGAATCGCCAGCGGGCGCGTCGTACCCGGCGTGGTTAGCGCTCCTAAAATGGCGGCTTCCGCTTCGGCGCCGCCAACCTGGACGTCAATGCTGAGCTTGTGCTTTATTTCCTGGGCAATCATCGCCATTTGCAGGCGGTCAGATTTCACCATTGAGGCAATGCCTACGGCCTGCTCCAGCGAGAACTCGCCGGCAAGCCCGCCGGTCACGCTAACCGGCACGGAGGTATCGACGGCCAGCAGATCCTGAATAAAGATTTCGCTACTCGGTTTGTTCGTCAGGACGGCCATCGTCTGACGAACATTCTCCAGCATGCCGCCAATGTTGGTTCCTGCCTCCCCGATGACGTTATCCAGCCGGCTGCAGGCGGAAACTGCTTTCATGATGGTTTCCGCTCCGGCGGCGACATCGACGCGCACGGTTTTTCCCTGCGCAAGCAGCTCAATATTTCCGGCCGGGATAGCGCGGGCTTTGACGTCTCCGGAGGGCGTTTTAACCACCACGGCGGAACGGTTGCCTATGAGCGCGCGGGCCATTGGCACGATGTTTTTTGTCTCATCGGCAGTGAGATTAAACACGGTGGCGATGCCGTAAGGGTTGGAGAGTGTTTCAATAACCTTCCCCGGAACGGCAACTTCAATCGCCGCCAGCATCCCCAGCGGAATACGGTCGATGTGGCGCACTTCATCGATAACCGGCGCTATTTTTTCCAGCCGGTTGCTAACCAGCACACCATCGTCACGCTGCAGAATGACGCCGGTAATCCGATATCCGGCGCGTACCGCAGCGTTAATCATGGTCGCGACATCGGCGAAATCGAAGGCTGATGAAACGACCAGGATATAGGGGCTATCCGCCGGGCGCGTCAGCAGCTCCTCTGGGGTAATCGTCAGCCCAACGCCGATACCCACTCCGCCCGGCGTTTTCGGGTTATGGCCGATCATGGTCGATTCGGTAATGATGGTTTCGGTAATGGTCTCCATGGCGACATCGCCAATAACCGGCGTGGCCTCGTTGATACGAATGAGCGAAATATCGCTGACATTGATCCCTGCGCGTCTTGCCACGAGGGAGAGCGCTTCCTGAATGCCAAACACGTTACGCAACGTGCCTTTGATTCCGGTCGTCTCCGCCAGCGCGCTGTGGGTCATCGTCAGCACGCCAGCCTCATCAAGTCGCGCCAGCGCGACTTCTGTCGATGAGTTCCCAATATCAATGCCAGCTATATATCTCATCCCGGCTCCTTAATCGTCGCCTTTGAGCTTTTTACGCTCGACGTACAGCACCGCTGCTTCACGAACGAAAGCTGCGCAAATCTTTGCCTGATAACGGCTTTCGAGATCGTCAGCAATAGCCACCAGCTCTTCTTTCGTTGAGCGGTACGGACGAAGAGCGTTATAGATTTCAAGAATGCGGTCATCCGGTACGGCGGTCAGTTCGGCGGCTCGCTCAAAGTTCATCGCCAGCCTGTCGCGGCCCGCATCTTTAGCAATCGACGCCTGTAGACGCAGGGTTTCCGGGGTAATTCGCATATCCTGAGCGGTGACTTTGTTACTCAGTACGTTTTCCAGGGTGAAGTCATCCAGCGTTTTGCCGGTGGCGGTTTTAACCCATTCAGGGTGCTTATTGGCCAGCGGATAGTCGCTCACCTTAGCCTGGCCAGGGGCGCCGCTGCTTGCCGTCGCGGGGGCGTCATCCTGCAGGCTATTCATGCGGCTTAAAACGTCCCGGACCATTGATTCAATTGCTTCGGTATTCATGGGGTTATCCTTTATCAGAGCGCCACGCGCAGTTCCTGCGGGTTTTTGCCGGTCACGACGTATTTGGTCTCTTTAATGTGCAAAATGGCCGACTTCGCCTGGTATTTTGGGCGGGCCATCTGGTCATTTAGCGTCGGGACCGGCTGCGGCGACTCGCGCTTCGCATAGCGCGCGGCGTTTTTACCAATCTGGCGATAGGTTTCCAGCGTCAGAAGCGGAGCCTGGGGGAACAGCTCGAGGTTGGAGAGCGGCGGCAACCCCTGCTGGTGGATAACCGTGGTGCCTTTTGACTGGATACCGATGGAAATGCCCGAGCCGCTCAGCCGGTTGCCTTCAACGGCGACGAACGCCACGTCCGAGGATTTGAAGCAGCGAATTACGCGCGCTTTGATCCCCTCTTCTTCAATACCGGCGATCACTTCACGCAGGATGTTTTTATGCGGTATGCCGACGATATTAACGGTCTGAGACAGGCCGAATGCCGGACCAACGGCGATAATCACTTCGTCCTGCTGCGTGCCCTGGCGGGCTTCTCCAGCTTCTGTCAGAAAGCTGTCGCCAGCGGGCGTTGCGGCCTGTTGGACGGCAGATGCTGCCGGCGCATTAAATGAGACCGGTTTATCGCTGCTCTTCATTTCACTGAGCACATCTTCAATTATCTGGCGCAGCAATTTTTCATTAATTTCCATTTCTCACCCCTTAACCGAGCTCGTTAGGATCAAGTGCGCCAGGGATGTTTTTAATCTCTTCCCAGCGTTCACCCTGCAGGCGATAGCCCGTTGCCGGACCGGCATAATCATTGACGTCATTCACGGCCGAAAGCACCTGTCCGTCGCCGACGATAATGGCCGAGGTATGCAGGTAGTCGCCGGTCAGCTTGGCTTTCTGGATATTGAGCATGTCCTGCGCAACATCGGTAAACCCACCCTGAGCGAGGGCCTTTACCACCTCCAGGCCATTACGGTTCTTATTGATGATTTCCTGGGCGAACTTGATGTCTTCGACGATATTGCGCTCTGGCATATCTTTCGAGCCGTGGGCGTAGGTCGCGGCTTCGACCTCTTCATCGGTAATCGGCGGCAGGCCCATTCCGGCAAATACGGCCTGCAGAGCGCGGGCGGCTTTATTCCGAATTGCGATAACGTCCTCTTCGCGAACCGGGCGCAGACCGCCGTCCACTTTCAGGTCACGCTGGATAACGTTGTAGTCGTCAAAATCTTCCGCATCTTCGTTGGAACCGGCGAACATGTTGTCGTAGTTCGGCACCGCGGAATAACCCGAAGAGATAAAGTCGGTGCCCGGCAGGAACTGCATCAGCAGACGCGCGGTGCGGCGCATATCGGAGTGGGTGAAGGTCTGGTCATTACTGGAGGCGCATTCCAGATCCAGCGCGGAGCAGATCAGGTTTTCCGCCAGTACCGCACGAATACCCGAGGGCACCGCTGAGGGAACGCCGATGCAGCTTACGGAGCCGTTTTGCAGACCCTGCACGCCAGCGGCTTTGGTGATGTAGATGCAGCGAGCTTCCAGATAGAGCATCGATTTACCTTCGGCATAGCCCATTTGAACTTCTGAACCAGAGCCTGAGGTGAAGCGCATTTTTAAACCGCGCGATGCGTAAGACGAGGCGAGAAAGCCTTTCGACCACGGGGTGTCGTCACCGTCGGTGAAGACGGGCTCAGTCCCGTAGACCGAAATGGTTTCGGCGTAGCAGGTGTGGCCCAGCATGCCGAGCTTGAGTTCGGTGGCTTCTTCCAAAGAGCATTGGGTCAACACACCGGGACGGCCAACCTGTGAGCCAACCAGCAGGGCAATCGCATTAAACGGCGCGTATCTGGCAACGGCGACGGTCGTTTCCTGCTCATCAAACCCGCGCCATGCGCCTTCGGCTGCGTCGGCGGCAATTTGTACTGGGTTATCTTTGACGTTAGTGACATGCGCCTGCTGCGACGGCGTACGACGAGCGCGCATTTTCTGCATCGCCATCATCATCTCAACGACGTTCATATGCGACACGACTTCGACAATTTTTGCCGGGGTCATGGACGTCGTCAGGGGGACAATATTGCTGCGCTTAACGTTAGGATCGCACAGCATGTTGGCAAGCCTGACCGAGTCCATCGCCATAACTTCTTCGGCACGGTTCAGGTTGATGCCGTAGCGGGCAATAAAATGGTCGATCAGGTCAAATTCGCTGACCGGTTTCCCGTCCAACTCGGTCACCGCGCCGTTAGCGATTTTAATGGAGGGTTTTGGGTCGTTCGGGCTTTCCATCGCGATAAAGCCTTCTTCGATCCACTCCTTAACGAAGCCGTCCTGATTCACCGGGCGTTTCGCGAGTGCTTCAAATCTTTTCGATCTCATGAGTCAGCCTCGTGGGTATCAAATGTAGGACGGGCGATCGTTTTTCGGTTCGCAACCGAGGGTCGCCAGGACGGTTTTGCCGATTTCCCGGGCGGAGATAACCGCCTGGCGTACCGCACCCGAGTCGCCGGAAATGACCAGAATGGCTTCGTTGCTAAAGCTGGTGCCATGCGCCGGCGAGCTATAGGCGACAACCTCGACGTTGGCCGACTTAAGCGCGGTATCCGCCATTAGCACCCCAACGGAAGCGGGTGCGCCGACGATAATGCCGCAGGCCCGGCCGATGGGGGCGCCGAAGGCTTTTTCGAGGGCGTAGCTGGCGCGAGCGGTGTACTGGAGCTCGATGTGGCCCGCCTCGTTGGCGTAAACGTCGCCGAAGGTGCGGTCGAGCTCTTTCAGCGCGACTTCGATCCCGCGTTTGACGTCGGAAACGTCGTTACCGCCTAAAATAATCAGCGAACCGTGGCCCGCTCCCCCTTTGGTATCGCGGGGGAGTTCGATGCTGACCACTTCGGTGTTAGTGGCTTTAACCGCTTCGTCTGCGGCCATAATGTGCGGGCCCGCGCCGGTTCGCGCGCCGAGAATGCCAATGGAGCGATAGCGTTTCTCAAGCTTCATCGCTTCCAGCAGGGCGCTATCGACGTTGGCGATAACCAGACCCAGGGTGTCGCCAATGGCGGTCCCGACAAACTCCGTTAAACTGCAGCTTTTCTCTGCCATAGCCGTCTCTCGTATTGGATGGGTTTCAGTAGGGATGACCTGCCGTTCCGGCGCTGCCACTCGGGCAATCACCTGCGCCATGATCTGTTCCACCAGCTCATTGCTGCTCATTGGCTAATTCCCTTCGGTAAGATTTTTTCTACATCTGAGTGGGGGCGGGGGATGACGTGTACGGCTTTCACTTCACCCACGTGGCGTGCGGCTGCGGCACCGGCATCGGTGGCGGCTTTTACCGCACCGACGTCGCCGCGCACGATGACCGTCACCAGCCCGGAGCCAATTTTTTCGTAGCCTACCAGCACCACGTTGGCTGATTTCACCATTGCGTCAGCGGCCTCTATGGCTGCGGTTAAGCCCTTGGTTTCTACCATTCCTAATGCTTCTTGTTGCATAAAGACCTCGCCTGGATTGTTCCAATGCTGATGACTATAAAAAGAAGCAAGGGAAAAGAATGGCTGACTTGAATTTTAAAACGGGGAAATAGTTGTCTTATAATAATAAAAAAACAGATGAATTAATTTTACTGCGTTGTTTTTATTGGTTTTTATTTTTATTGGTTATGTGATTATTTTGTTTTTTATATTCCAGTTTTACATTTTAATAGATGACAGATTAATTGTTGTTTGCTATGCGGGGAAATGCATATGTGATACCGGTTTGAAAAATGACATTCAGGAATTAGCAAAATATTGCTATGTATATTTATCCGGAATATTTGCGGAATAAGGCATCAAGCCTGTGCGGAACAATAGCGAAAGAGCAATAATTTGTTACTCATGAACGATTTTTCAGAGCCCAGCGTCGAGAGATTGCCAACAATTTGTGGGCGCCAGTTTCTATAGTGATGCTCGCTGTACCCATTGCCAGCATAGCTTGGTGCTGGTCAGGACACGAACTCTGCTAAGAAGGTGTCACCATGAATGATTCGCTAAAAGCACAATGCACTGCCGAGTTTTTGGGCACCGGGCTGTTTCTGTTTTTTGGTATCGGATGCCTGAGTGCGGCAAAGATCGCCGGGGCAAGCCTTGGTCTTTGGGAAATTTGTATTATCTGGGGGTTGGGGATTTCTCTGGCCGTCTATCTGACCGCCGGGATATCGGGCGCACATCTCAATCCGGCTATCACCGTCGCCCTGTGGCTGTTTGCCTGCTTCCCAGGCAGGAAAGTCGCGCCTTACATTGTTGCGCAGGTCGCGGGGGCTTTTGCCGGCGCGCTGTTGGCGTACCTCCTTTACAGTAGCGTATTTACCGGGTTCGAAGCGACGCATCAACTGGTGCGTGGAAGCGTTGAGAGTCTTCAGCTAGCCAGTATATTCAGTACCTACCCGGCAGCAGAGCTGAGCGTCTGGCAGGCGGCATTCGTTGAGATAGTGATAACCTCAATTTTGATGGGCATGATTATGGCGCTGACCGATGACGGCAACGGCGTACCGAAAGGGCCGCTGGCCCCTTTGCTTATTGGCCTTTTGGTCGCGGTGATTGGCGCCTCCACCGGGCCGCTCACCGGCTTTGCCATGAATCCTGCCCGCGACTTTGGGCCGAAAATCTTCACCTGGCTTGCCGGCTGGGGCAATATTGCCATGACCGGCGGACGAGAGATCCCGTACTTTATCGTACCGATCGTTGCGCCATTAATTGGCGCCTGCGCCGGGGCGGCCATTTATCGATACTTTATTGGTAATAACCTGCCTTGTAATACCTGCAAGCTGGAAGACAAGGAAGGCAAGTTCCACGATGCGTGACGGTTAATGAAATACTGAAAATGATTCATGAACCGGTATCACGAACTGGTCAAAAAGTCTCCCGCAGGTGGGAGACTTTTGTTATCGTCACCCTACTTTCTATCATGAATTTTAGTTGCAATAATGAAAAGTAAATATGAATAGAATGTTTTATTCATAACAATAAATTAACTGGGAGGTTTTATCATGATTTCTGCGAGCTCGCTTAACTCAGAACTCATTAATAAAATCGCGCAGGATTTTGCTCAGGCCACCAGTCTGGCGGTAGTGGTTGTGAATATTCATGGTGATGAAATTTCTGAGCTGTTTAATTTTACGTCCTTCTGTCAGCTCATGCGTCAAAATCCTCAGCATAGCATCCGCTGCCGTATGAGCGATCGCTGTGGTGGCCTTGAGGCCTCAAAATCCGATCAGCCGTGCATTTATCGCTGCCATGCAGGCTTAACGGATTTTTCCATCCCGCTGGTGATCGCCGGACATCTCGTCGGGTTTGTTCTGTGCGGGCAGGTTCGCCTGCGCGAGGATGTCGAGCTGGTCGATATCCTGAACGTGGATATAGGCTGGCAGGCCGATTCTGAACTATTGAGCGAGTTTCGCAACGTCCCGGAAATGGACTATTCCAGGGTCATTGCCTCGGCCGACCTGCTGAAACTTATCGTGGAAAACTGCCTGAAAAAACAGCTTAACTTTGTTGTTATTAAGGATAATCAGCAGCAGCCGGAGCCCGTGCGAACCCAGCGGGGCGTGAACCCTCACGATGGCAAAATGAAAAAGGCATTGCGCTATATTGACGCGCACCTGTCTGACGAACTACGCCTGGAGGAGGTCGCGAACCATGTTTATCTCAGCCCCTACTATTTCAGTAAGTTATTCAAAAAGTATCAGGGAATTGGCTTTAATGCCTGGGTGAATCATCAGCGTATGGTGAGCGCGAAGGAGCTGCTTTCTCACAGCGACTGGAGTATCGCCAGCATTGCACGTAATTTAGGATTTTCTCAAACCAGCTATTTCTGCAAAGTTTTTCGTCAAACCTATCAGATCACGCCGCAGGCTTTTCGCCAGCAAATAAATTCCGGATCACAAACTGAGCCATTTTAAATGACAATATTTTATTATGGCTTTTTTTTGATATGTCTACGTATCCGCCTCATTATAAAAATAAAAAATCCCCTCCAAAGCAATAAATTGTCATAGCGCAACAAAATAATGAGCGGAGCAGGATAAGCTGCACCAGTTTTTATTTCTTTGATGGAGTAGAGTGACATCAGAAATTACCTTTCGTTTTCCAGCGTCTGATGAAGGGCGCAGTGACGAAGTAGATAAGCTGAAAATAAGCGATGGCGAGAGCCTCGGAGCTCTGGCCATAAAACCGACAGGTACGGCACGAAACGTGCCAGGGAAGGGGGTGAAAATCCCCCGCAGCCCCCGCTGCTGTGATGCTGACGAACCCATATTTACCTAAATATTCACGTTGCAGGATAACAGGCTTCAGCCGCTTTCAAACTGCGCCTGAGCCGGCCCCACAGGGATGAGGCCATAGACGGGCCTGCTGCTGTCGCCAGCGGGCGCAACGTGAAATATGCCGGGTAAAAACCACTGATCGCAAGATTGGGAAGGATGGGAGAGGATGACGCTAAGCCAGAAGACCTGCCTGTCCGTGATTACCAACAACTTCGGTGGGAAGTGGGTTGCTCAGAGGCGTACGGTCGAAAGACCAGGGTATATCTCTTACATCATTCAGGTCTCAGCCAGGCGGCGACGCGGCGGGGCTCCGCAAGCTTGCAAAAGCAGGTGATCGGGGCGAAAGCGCGGGCCAGCAGCGCTGTCACCTGAGGAATGGCGGGTATACGCACCTTTACATCCCTACCACCCTGAACAGGATCGGGGTATGGCGGCAAGGTTTCACGCATTTATTCTCGCAGGTACCGGCAGCGGCTGCGGTAAAACCACGGTTACGCTGGGGCTGCTTAGCCTGTTGAAAAATCGCGGCATGCGGGTTCAGCCCTGCAAGGTTGGCCCCGATTATCTTGATACCGGCTGGCATACTGCCGTTTGCGGCACGGCTTCCCGTAACCTCGACAGCTTTATGCTGCCCGAACCCGTTCTCAACGCGCTGTTCTGCGAGCGGATGCAGCAGGCGGATATCGCGGTCATTGAAGGCGTGATGGGCCTTTATGACGGCTACGGCACCGACCCCAACTACTGCAGTACCGCCGCGATGGCTAAGCAGCTCGGCTGTCCGGTGATTTTGCTGGTGGATGGCAAAGCGGTCTCCACCTCCATCGCCGCAACGGTGATGGGGTTTCAACACTTCGATCCGAGCCTCAATATTGCCGGCGTTATTGTCAATCGCGTCAACAGCGAATCCCATTATCAGCTGCTGAAAAGCGCCATTGAACGTTACTGCGCGCTGCCGGTTCTCGGCTATGTCCCGCGGATGGACGGCGTTGCCTTGCCCGAGCGGCATTTGGGGCTGGTTACCGCCCGAGAATCGGTGGTCAATCAGCAGCCGTGGCAGGATTTTGCCGACACGCTGGAGCGGACGCTGGATATTGCGCAGCTGCTTGCCGTCAGTCGGCTCCCGGCCCTACCCGCCGGGGAGTGGCCCGCGCTGCCTCTGCCTGAGTCCGGCGCGGGGCTGACACTCGCGCTGGCCGACGACGAAGCCTTCAACTTTTACTATCCGGATAACCTCGCGCTTCTCGAACGCTGTGGGGTAAATATCGTCCGCTTTAGCCCTCTGCATGACCGCGATTTACCCGCCAGCCAGATGATCTGGCTGGGCGGCGGCTACCCTGAAATTCACGCGGCCGCGCTTGCGGCGAATACGACCATGCTGGCCCAGCTGCGGGCGGCGCACCAACGGGGAGTGGCCATTTACGCCGAATGCGGCGGGTTGATGTACCTGGGAACCTCGCTGACGGATGCCCGCGGCGAGGTTCACAGAATGGTGGATATTATTCCTGGCCACAGCCAAATGAGCTCACGGCTGACTCGCTTTGGCTATTGCGAGGCGCAGGCCACGCGGCAAACGCTGCTGGCGGCGCCGGGAGAGCTGCTGCGTGGGCATGAGTTTCATTACTCGGATTTTACGCCTGATACCCCCGCAGTTCTGGCATGTCGCAAGGTGCGTGACGGTATGACCCTGCTGGAGTGGTCCGGCGGCTGGCAGGTAGGCAACTCTTTTGCCAGCTACCTGCACGTTCATTTCGCCCAGCGCCCCGCAATGCTCAAGCACTGGCTGACGGCCGCAAGGGAGGCGCTATGACGCTGCTGGCCTGGTGCGTGGCCTGGACCCTCGATTTTATTATCGGCGATCCGCAGGGCTGGCCTCATCCGGTACGCTGGATCGGCAACCTCATTACCGCGATCCAGCGCCCGGTGCGCCGCTACTGCCGCAGCGATCGCGCATTAAGGATCGGCGGAGGGCTAATGTGGCTGGTCGTTGTTGGCCTCACCTGGGGGATCTCCTGGGGCGTACTGACGCTGGCAGAAGCGATTCACCCCTGGCTGGGCTGGGCTATCGAGGTATGGATGGTCTTTACGGTGCTGGCCGGGCGCTGTCTGGCCAGCTCCGCCCGGGAAGTCGAACGCCCGCTGCGCGCGGGCGACCTTGCCGCGAGCCGCGAGAAGCTCTCGTGGATTGTCGGGCGCGACACCTCGCAGCTGCAGCCGCAGCAGATTAACCGCGCGGTAGTGGAGACGGTGGCGGAGAACACCGTCGATGGAGTTATCGCGCCGCTGTTCTTCCTGCTGCTGGGCGGCGCGCCGCTGGCAATGGCCTACAAAGCCATTAATACCCTCGATTCGATGGTCGGCTATAAGCATGAAAAATACCGCGCCATCGGTATGGTCAGCGCGCGCCTTGACGACGCCGCCAACGCGATCCCCGCCCGCCTGAGCTGGCTGCTCTTCAGCGTCGCGGCATATTTGTGCCGCCTCGATGGCGCCCGGGCCTTCCGTATCGGCTGGCGCGACCGCTACAACCACAGCAGCCCCAACTGCGCATGGTCGGAAGCCACCGTTGCCGGCGCGCTGGGTATCCGCCTCGGCGGCCCGAATGACTATTTCGGCCAGCGTGTAGACAAGCCCTGGATAGGCGACGCGGTACGCGACGTTTGCGTTGACGACATTTCCCAAACGATTCGACTGATGTGGGTCGCCTCAACTCTGGCACTGGCGCTGTTTATCGCGGCGCGGTACCTGTTGATTGGCGCGGCCTGAGGACAAAACGATGCACTACATCCAGCAGCCGCAGGCAATTGAAGCGAAAAGCTTCGACATTATTGGCGAAATTATTGCGCAAACCCGCCCGGACTACCGCTTTGCCAGCCCCTTGCACGAAGCCATTATCAAACGGGTTATCCATACCACCGCCGACTTCGAATGGCTGGATATCCTGTGGTTTTCCAGCGATGCGCTGGAACGGCTTTGCGCCGCGCTCGAACGTCGATGCGTGATTTACACCGATACCACGATGGCGCTTTCAGGAATCAATAAAACGCTGCTGGCGAAGTCGGGTAGCGAGTGCCGCTGCTATATCAGCGACCCGCGGGTGGTGAGCGCGGCCAAAGCCCAGGGGATCACCCGCTCAATGGCCGCCGTCGATATCGCGGTAACCGAAGAGGGCGAGAAGCTGTTTGTTTTCGGCAATGCGCCAACCGCGCTGTTTCGTCTGCTCGAACACGATGCGGCGGTTAGCGGCGTAGTGGGGGTTCCGGTGGGTTTCGTCGGGGCTGCGGAATCAAAAGATGCGCTGACGAAAAGCCGCTTTCCGGCCATTGCCGCCCTCGGGCGCAAAGGTGGGAGCAACGTTGCCGCCGCCATCGTCAACGCGATGCTCTATTACCTGGAGCGCACACGATGAGCGAGCAATCCTTTGATGCGCCGGTCTGGCACAACGGGAAGGCGCTGCGTAAAGGCTATACCACCGGGTCCTGCGCTACCGCGGCGGCGAAAGTTGCGGCGCTGATGGTCCTGCGCCAGCACCTGATTCATCAGGTCTCGATCGTTACGCCATCGGGCGTGACCCTTTCTCTGAACGTCGAGTCGCCGCATATCGAGGGGCAGCAGGCGATTGCGGCCATCCGTAAAGACGGTGGCGATGATGTCGACGCCACGCACGGGATGCTGATTTTTGCCCGGGTCACTCTCAATGAGAGCGGTGAAATTAGCCTGCAGGGCGGCGAGGGCGTCGGCACCGTGACGCGTAAAGGGATTGGTCTGCCGATCGGCAGCCCGGCGATTAACCGTACGCCTCGGCAAACTATCGAGTCGGCGGTGCGCGAAGCCATCGGCCCCGCGCGCGGGGCGCAGGTGGAGATTTTTGCCCCGGAAGGCGAAGAGCGGGCGCAAAAAACCTATAACTCGCGGCTCGGTATTCTGGGCGGTATTTCGATAATCGGTACCACCGGGATCGTCACGCCGATGTCCGAAGAGAGCTGGAAGCGCTCGCTGTCGCTGGAGCTGGAAATCAAGCGCGCGGCGGGCCTGGAGCGGGTGGTGCTGGTGCCGGGCAACCACGGGGAGCGCTTCGTGCGCGAGCAGATGGGTATTGATTCCCAGGTCGTGGTCACCATGAGCAACTTTGTCGGTTACATGATCGAAGAGGCGGTTCGGCTGGGCTATCGGCAAATCGTGCTGATCGGGCATCCGGGTAAGCTGGTCAAAATTGCCGCCGGTATTTTTCATACCCACAGCCATATTGCCGATGCGCGGATGGAAACGCTGGTGGCGCATCTGGCGCTGCTCGGCGCGCCTCTCGAACTGCTCAAACTGGTCAGCGACTGCGACACCACCGAAGCGGCAATGGAATATATCGACGCCTATGGTTTTCAGCATCTTTATAACCATCTTGCCGAGCGGATCTGCCTGCGCGTGATGCAGATGCTGCGCTTTACCAAAACGCCGCCAGTCTGCGACGCGATCCTGTTCTCCTTTGATAACAAGGTTCTCGGCAGCAGTCGCCCGGTCGCAGAGATTGCGCGGGAGATGGCATGTTAACGGTGGTCGGCATGGGGCCGTCGGGGCTGCACCTGATGACGCCTGCGGCGCGGGACGCGGTGGCGGCGGCAGACGCGCTGGTCGGCGGCCAGCGCCATCTGCAGCAGTTCCCCGAATTTCGCGGCGAACGCTTCGCTTTGGGCGCCAATATTCCTCAGCTGCTGGTGTGGCTCGGCGAGCGTGAGGCGCAGCGCGTGGTGGTCCTGGCTTCCGGAGACCCTCTGTTCTACGGCATCGGCAGCCGTCTGGTCGCCCACTTTGGCCTGGAACGCGTGCGCATTATTCCCGGTATTAGCGCCGTGCAGTATCTGTGCGCGCGTTCGGGGATCGATATGAACGATATGTGGCTCACCAGTAGCCACGGCCGCAGCGTCAGTTTTGACGAGCTGGCGCGCCATTGCAAGGTGGCAATGGTAACGGATGACCGCTGCGGCCCTCGTGAAATAGCCGCCCAGCTCACGGCACGCGGCAAAGGGTATCGCTGGATGGTGATTGGCGAAAATCTGGCGATGGATAACGAGCGGATCCACTGGCTACCGGTCAGTGAGGTCGACGCCGAATATGAAATGAATGCGGTGGTGATCCTCGATGAAAGATGAGCTTTTTCTGCGCGGTGAGAAAGTCCCGATGACCAAAGAGGCGGTGCGCGCGCTGGCTCTTGCAAAGCTGGAGCTGCATCAGGCCAGCCATCTGATTGATATTGGTGCCGGGACCGGCAGCGTCTCGATTGAAGCGGCGCTGCAATACCCCTCCCTGCGGGTGACGGCAATCGAACGAAACCCGGCGGCCCTGCGGCTGCTTGACGAAAATCGCCAGCGCTTCGCCTGCGGCAACATCGACATCTACCCCGGTGAAGCGCCGATGGTTATCACCGAGCAAGCCGACGCGATTTTTATGGGCGGCAGCGGCGGCCATCTCGAGGCGCTGATTGACTGGTCGCTGCAGCAGCTCTATCCCGGCGGCCGGCTGGTGATGACCTTTATCCTGCAGGAGAACCTCAGTGCCGCCCTGGCGCACCTGCAGCAGTCCGGCATCACCGGGCTTGATTGCCTGCAGTTCAACGTTTCGTCCCTGACCGCGCTCGGTAGCGGCCACTACTTCAAACCGAATAACCCCGTTTTTGTTATCGCCTGTCAGAAGGAAGAAAACTATGGCTGAGACATTTGATTCCCGTTGTGTATGGTTCGTTGGCGCAGGGCCGGGGGACCGCGAGCTGATTACCCTCAAGGGCTACCGGTTACTGCAGCAGGCCCAGGTGGTTATCTATGCCGGATCGCTTATCAACACCGAGCTGCTGGCGTACTGCCCGGCGGGTGCGGAGTGCCACGACAGCGCTGAGTTGCATCTCGAACAAATTCTCGACCTGATGGCGGTGGGCGTAAAAGCGGGGAAGACGGTGGTACGCCTGCAGACGGGAGACGTGTCGCTCTACGGTTCCGTGCGTGAGCAGGGCGAAGAGCTGACCCGTCGCGGCATCGGCTGGCAGGTGGTGCCGGGAGTCAGCGCGTTCCTGGGCGCTGCGGCCGAGCTTGGCGTTGAGTACACCGTTCCGGAAGTCTCGCAGAGCCTGATTATCACCCGCCTTGAGGGGCGCACGCCGGTGCCGGAACACGAGCAGCTGGAATCCTTTGCCAGCCATCAAACCTCGATGGCGATTTATCTCTCGGTTCAGCGGATCCATCGGGTCGCCGAGCGCCTGATTGAGGGCGGCTACCCGGCGGCCACTCCGGTGGCGGTTATCTATAAAGCGACCTGGCCTGAGAGTCAGACCGTACGCGGCACGCTGGCCGACATTGGCGATAAGGTTCGCGAGGCGGGGATCCGCAAAACGGCGCTTATCCTGGTCGGCAATTTCCTCGGTACGGAGTACCACTACTCCAGACTCTATGCGGCGGACTTTAGCCATGAATACCGTAAAGCCTGAATCCATAGCTCTTTTTTGCCTGACGCCCGGCGGCGTGCTGCTGGCTAAACGGCTGGCGGCGATGCTGCCGGTCACCTGCTTTACCAGCGAGAAGCTGCTGGAGGAGGGATTTACCGCCTTTGACGGCGGGTTTGCCGCCAGCGCGCGCGACGCTTTCGCCAACTATTCCGCGCTGATTTTTATCGCCGCGACCGGCATCGCGGTGCGCGTGCTGGCGCCGCTGGTTAACGACAAGTTTAGCGACCCGGCGGTGGTGGTGATTGACGAGCGCGGCCAGCACGTGATCAGCCTGCTTTCCGGCCATGCCGGCGGCGCCAACGCCTTGAGCCGCTATCTGGCCGGCATGCTGGGCGCCGATCCGGTGATTACGACGGCCACCGACGTCAACGAAATGGCGGCGCTGGATACGCTGGCATTCCAGCTTAACGCCCGGATGAGCGACTTTCGCACGGCGGTAAAAATCGTCAACCAGCTGCTGGTGAGCCATAAGCGCGTCGGGCTGTGGTGGGACGAGGAGCTGGCTGAGGACGTACGCCACTGCGATCGCCGGGGGTTTATCACCGTCAGCGACCTGCAGCGGCTTCCCGCACTCGATGCGCTGGTGTGCGTCAGCCTGCGCAACGACCTTCCCGAGCTCCCGGTTATGCACTGGAAGCTGGTGCCGCAGAGGGTTGTGGCCGGAATCGGCTGTCGCCGCGATACGCCTTTCCCGCTGCTGGCAGCGCTGCTGGCCCGGCAGCTTGCGGCACAAAAGCTCGACCCGCTGGCGCTAAAAGCCATCGGCAGCGTCACGCTTAAAAAAGATGAGCAGGGTCTGATTCAGCTTGCCTCCTGCTGCCGCGTGCCGTTTGAAACCTTTAGCGCCGATGCCCTGCGCGAACATGAACACCGCTTTCCGGTGTCGACGTTTGTCCGCCAGACCGTCGGTACAGGAAGCGTCTCCGGTCCGGCAGCGTGGCTGCTGAGTCATGGACAGCTGTTAGGCGAGACCCTGCGCGAACAGGGCGTCACTATTACTTTGGGAGTTTCACACTGATGTTAACCGTTATTGGGATTGGCCCCGGCTCGCAGGCAATGATGACTATGGAGGCCGTTGAAGCGCTCCAGGAGGCGGAAATTATTGTCGGTTATAAAACCTATACCCATCTGGTGAAGGCCTTTACCGGCGAAAAGCAGGTGATAAAAACCGGGATGTGCAAAGAGATTGAACGCTGCCAGACCGCGATTGAGCTGGCGCAGGCCGGGCACAAGGTCGCGTTGATCAGCAGCGGCGATGCGGGAATTTATGGCATGGC
The DNA here is from genome assembly GCF_902705905.1 of Klebsiella sp. 18074. Taxonomy (NCBI): domain Bacteria; kingdom Pseudomonadati; phylum Pseudomonadota; class Gammaproteobacteria; order Enterobacterales; family Enterobacteriaceae; genus Klebsiella; species Klebsiella sp. 18074. The sequence continues at coordinate 184,180 of NZ_CACSIS010000003.1, forward strand.
GGGGCTGGTGCTGGAGCTGGTCAGCAAGCAGAAGCTGGACGTCGAGGTTCGTCTGGTTCCGGGGATGACGGCCAGCATTGCCGCGGCTTCCCTGCTCGGCGCGCCGCTGATGCACGACTTTTGTCATATCAGCCTCAGCGACCTGCTCACGCCGTGGCCGGTTATCGAAAAACGCATTATTGCTGCCGGCGAAGCTGACTTTGTTATCTGCTTCTATAACCCGCGTAGCCGGGGCCGTGAAGGCCATCTGGCGCGCGCCTTCGAGCTGCTCTCTGCCAGTAAAAGCGCGAATACGCCGGTGGGCGTCGTGAAATCGGCCGGGCGTAAAAAGCAGGAGAAATGGCTGACGACCCTCGGTGAGATGGATTTTGCACCGGTAGATATGACCAGCCTGGTGATCGTCGGCAACAAAGCCACCTATGAGCAGGATGGCCTGATGATCACCCCGCGAGGCTACACGCTGTGAATGGGGGCGAGGTGCTGGTGATAGGCGGAACCAGCGACGCCCGGGCGCTATGCCAGCAGCTGGATGCGGCGCAGGTCAGCTATACCCTGTCGGTTGCCACGCCCGTCGGCAGGGCGCTGGCCGGTGATATCAAAGGCCGGATACGCTGCGGCCGCCTGGAGCTGAGAGAGATGATCGCCTGGCTGCAGGAAAACCGTACCCGCTGGGCGATCGACGCCTCGCATCCCTACGCCGAGGCGGTGAGCCGCAATATTGTGCGCGCCTGCGCAGCGACAGGCGTGCTGCTGAGCCGCTATCAGCGTCCCGAACAGCTCAGCGAATTGACGCATCCGCAGCTTTATCCCGTGCAAAGTATTGCGCAGGCCTGCGCTGTCGCACGGCGCTTTGGCGAGCGCGTGCTGTTGACTACCGGCAGTAAGGAGCTGGCGCTCTGGCGGGAGGGATTAGCCGGGAAAACGCTGCTGGCGCGCGTGCTGCCCGTTGCTGAGGTGATGACGCAATGCGCCGAACTCGGCTTTGGCGTCGGCGAAATCTTCGCGCTTTGCGGGCCGTTTAGCGCCGAATTTAACGCCGCCTTTTATCGTCAGTGCCGGGCCGATGTGGTGATCACGAAAGCCTCCGGCGCCGAAGGCGGCTATCGGGAAAAAGTTCAACCCTGTCTGGATGCAGGTATTCCCTGCATCGTAATTACCCGTCCGGCGCCGCTGGTGACCGGTGACGAATTACTGGAAAGTCAGGCCGCATTTGCCGGACGCTTAGCGCGCTGGCTAGCTGCTGCTTAAGGAGTCAGAAATGAAAAAAGCGCTTCTGGTGGTCAGTTTTGGCACCAGCTATCACGATACCTGCGAAAAAAATATTGTCGCCTGCGAGCGGGAACTGGCGGCCAGCTGCCCCGACCGCACTCCGTTTCGTGCTTTCACCTCAGGGATGATTATCCGCAAGCTCAGGCAGCGCGACGCGATCGAGATTGATACGCCGCTGCAGGCGCTACAGAGGCTGGCCGAGCAGGGCTATCAGGATGTGGCGGTTCAGTCGCTGCACATTATCAACGGCGATGAATACGAAAAAGTTGTTCGCGAGGTACAGAGCATGCGCCCGCTGTTTGCCCGCCTGACGCTGGGGACGCCGCTGTTGAGTAGCCACCGCGATTATGCGCAGCTGATGCTGGCGCTGCTCCAGCAGATGCCGAAGCTGGCGGCGAGTGAAAAGGTGGTGTTTATGGGCCACGGCGCCAGCCATCACGCCTTCGCCGCCTACGCCTGTCTCGACCATATGATGACGGCGCAGCGCTTTCCGGCCCGGGTTGGCGCGGTGGAGAGCTATCCGGAAGTCGATGTCCTTATTGAAAGCCTGCGCCAGGAGGGGGTCACCGCCGTGCATCTGATGCCCCTGATGCTGGTGGCTGGCGATCATGCCATCAACGACATGGCTTCTGACGAAGAGGACTCGTGGAAAACGCGGTTCAATGCCGCCGGTATTCCGGCCACGCCGTGGCTTAGCGGGTTGGGAGAAAACCCGGCGGTGCGCGCGATGTTCGTCGCCCACCTGCAGCAGGCGCTGAATCTGGCGATGGAGGAGGCGGCATGAGCGGCAAACTGTACGCCTTGAGCACCGGGCCGGGAGCTGCCGATCTGATCACCGTTCGCGCGTCGCGCATTCTCGGCAAGCTGGATATCCTCTACGCCCCGGCCGGGCGCAAAGGTGGAGACAGCCTTGCGCTGTCGATCGTCCGGGAATACCTCGGCGAACAAACCGAAGTGCGCTGCTGCCATTTCCCCATGAGCGCCGACAGCGCTGAGAAAGAGTCCGTCTGGAACGACGTAGCCGCCGCCCTGGTTCAGGAAGTCGAGGCGGGTAAGCAGGTCGGATTTATTACCCTTGGCGACGCCATGCTGTTTAGCACTTGGGTCTTCCTGCTCCAGCGAATCGGCAGTCGGGAATGGCTGGAAATTGTTCCCGGCGTAACCTCATTTGCCGCCATCGCCGCCCGTTCGCAAACGCCGCTGGCTATGGAGCAGCAGTCGCTGGCCGTTGTCTCCTGCACCGCGCCGGAAGCGGAGATTGAGCGGGCGCTACGGCAGCACGATAGCCTGGTATTGATGAAGGTATACGGCCGCTTTGCGCAAATCAAAGCGCTGCTGATCGGGACCGGCCTGCTGGATTCGGCGCTGATGATGTCCGAGGCCACGCTGCCGGGCGAACGGTGCTGGCGCCGCCTGAGCGACGTGAGCGACGACCAGCCGCTGCCTTATTTCTCGACCATTTTGGTCAACAAACAGTGGGAGTATGCGGAATGAAACTTGAACAACAGCTAAAACAGCTGTCTTTCAGCGGACTGGCTGCGGCGCTATTGCTGATGATTGTCCCTGAGAAGGCGTTCGCGATGCACATTATGGAGGGTTTCCTGCCGCCGATGTGGGCGCTGGCGTGGTGGCTGCTGTTTTTACCCTGCCTGTGGTACGGGCTGGTGCGCCTGCGCCGTATCGTCCAGCAGGACCATAATCAGAAGGTGCTGCTGGCCCTGTGCGGCGCGTTTATTTTCGTTCTGTCAGCGCTTAAAATTCCGTCGGTGACCGGCAGCTGCTCGCATCCGACCGGCGTTGGCCTGGCGGTGATTCTCTTTGGGCCGGGCGTAGTGGCGATCCTTGGGGCTATAGTCCTGCTGTTCCAGGCGCTTCTGCTGGCGCACGGCGGGCTGACGACGCTGGGCGCTAACGGTATGTCGATGGCGGTGATTGGGCCGGTCGTCGGCTACCTGGTGTGGAAGCTGGCCAGCCGCGCCGGGTTCCGTCGCGACGTCTGCGTTTTTCTTTGCGCCATGCTGGCGGATCTGGTGACCTATTTTGTCACCTCGGTCCAGCTGGGGGTGGCGTTCCCGGACCCCGCCACGGGCGCGACTGGCTCGATCGTCAAGTTCATGGGGATCTTCTGCCTGACGCAGATCCCGATCGCCATCGCCGAAGGGCTGTTAACCGTGATGATCTACGACCAGTTGACCAAACGTCAGCTGATTACCGCACAAGGACATTAAAATGAAAAAGATGCTGATACTGTTGGCGATGGTGGTTGCGCTGGTGATCCTGCCGTTCTTTATCGATCATGGCGGCGAGTTCGGCGGCTCGGACGGCGAGGCCGAGAGCCAGATTCAGGTTGTCGCTCCGCACTATGAGCCCTGGTTCCAGCCGCTGTATGAGCCGGCAAGCGGTGAAATTGAAAGCCTGCTGTTTACGCTGCAGGGGTCGCTGGGCGCGGCGGTCATTTTCTACATTTTAGGCTATAGCAAAGGCAGACAGCGCCGTGATGACCGGGTTTGACAGGTTAAGCTATCAAAGCCGCTGGTTCCACGTTGCGCCTGAGCGTAAGTTCTTGTTTTGGCTTCTTATTATGGTTATGGCCTTTACCCTGCCTCCGCTGGGACAGGGTATTGAACTGCTGCTTATCGCCGGGCTGACCTGCCGGTTGCTGCGGGTCACCTTCTGGCGCTGGTGCCGCTGGATTGCCCTGCCGTTTGGCTTTTTAGCCGTAGGGGTCGTGACGATTTTGTTCAGCGTAAGCCGCGATCCGCAGACCCTGCTGGTGAGCCTGCCGCTGGGAGACTACTGGCTGGGGATCGCCGCCTCCGGGCTGAACACCGCCAATGAAACCTTCTGGCGCAGCCTCGCCGCGCTGGCGTCAACGCTGTGGCTGGTGCTGAACCTACCGTTTCCCCAGCTGATTGTGCTGCTTAAGCGGGCGCGGGTACCGCGGCTGCTGACCGAGCAAATCCTGCTGACCTGGCGCTTTATTTTTATTTTGTTTGATGAGGCGCTGGCCATTCATCGCGCGCAGACGCTGCGCTTTGGCTACCGTAGCCTGCCGCAGGGCTATCGCTCGCTGGCAATGCTGGTCGGGTTGCTGTTTACCCGCGTGCTCATTCGCTATCAGCAAATGAGCGCCACGCTGGATATAAAATTGTATCAGGGTGATTTTCACCTCTAAGGAAAAGCATGCTTGCCACGACAGATCTCTGGTTCCGTTATCAGGATGAACAGGTACTCAAGGGGCTGACGCTGGATTTTTCCCAACATTCCGTGACCGGCCTGGTGGGCGCGAACGGCTGCGGAAAATCGACGTTGTTTATGAACCTGAGCGGCCTGCTGCGGCCGCAAAAAGGGGCGGTGTTGTGGCAAGGAAAGCCGCTGGAGTATAGCAAGCGGGCGTTGCTGGCGCTGCGCCAGCAGGTCGCCACCGTTTTTCAGGATCCGGAACAGCAAATTTTCTATACCGATATCGATAGCGACATCGCCTTTAGCCTGCGTAATTTAGGCGTGGCGGAAGCCGAGATTGCCCGGCGCGTGGACGATGCGCTCACGCTGGTCGATGCCCGGCATTTTCGCCATCAGCCGATTCAGTGCCTGAGCCACGGGCAGAAAAAGCGGGTGGCGATTGCCGGAGCTCTGGTGCTGCAGGCGCGCTATCTTCTGCTGGATGAGCCTACGGCGGGCCTCGATCCCGCCGGGCGGACGCAGATGATCGCCATCATTAAGCGGATCGTCGCCCAGGGAAACCATGTGGTGATCTCCAGCCACGATATCGATCTGATTTATGAAGTGAGCGATGTCGTGTATGTTCTGCGCCGCGGGGAAGTGCTGGCGTACGATGAGCCGGGGGCCGTTTTTTCCCGTACGGAGCTGATTGCCGAGGCCGGGCTAACCCAGCCGTGGCTGGTGAAGCTGCATGCCCGGCTAGGGCTGCCGCTGTGTAAAACAGAAGATGAGTTTTTCATCCGAATGCGACAGAACGCGATAAAGGAGGCCTTATGACGCAGGCAATCATGTTGCAAGGTACGGCATCCGACGTGGGTAAAAGCGTGCTGGTGGCGGGGCTGTGCAGAATTTTTTATCAGGATGGCCTGCGTACCGCGCCGTTTAAATCGCAGAATATGGCGCTGAACTCCGGCATCACGCCGGAAGGCAAAGAGATGGGGCGGGCGCAGATATTTCAGGCCGAAGCGGCGGGTATCGCGCCGGATGTGCGCATGAACCCGATACTGTTAAAGCCGACCAGCGATCTCAACGCGCAGGTGGTGCTGATGGGAAAAGTGGCGACCCATATGGATGCGGTGAGCTACCACGAGTACAAGCCGCGCCTGCGCGAGCAGATCCTTGAAGTTTACCGCAGCCTGGCGCAGGAGTATGAGGTGCTGGTTCTTGAGGGCGCCGGCAGCCCGGCGGAGATCAACCTGCGCGATCGCGATATCGTCAATATGGGCATGGCGGAGATGGCGCAGTGTCCGGTGATCCTCGTCGCCGACATCGACAGAGGTGGCGTGTTCGCCGCAATCTACGGAACGCTGGCGCTGCTTGAGGAGCAGGAGCGCGCCAGGGTGAAAGGGGTGATCATCAATAAATTCCGCGGCGATGCGGCGCTGCTGTACTCGGGAATCGAACAGATTGAAGCTTTGACCGGCGTTCCCGTGCTGGGGGTGATGCCGTGGCTGGAGGTCGATCTGGAAGATGAAGATAGCGTGGCGTTGCAGAAAGGGAAATATCTGAGCACCGCGAAGCGGGAGATCGACATTGCGATCGTTCAGCTGCCGCATACTTCCAACTTTACCGATTTCAACGCGCTGGCGGCGCAGCCGGACGTCCGCGTGCGCTACGTTCGTTATCCCCAGGATTTGACGGCGAGCGATCTGGTGATTCTGCCCGGCAGCAAAAATACGCTGGGCGATCTGCAGTGGCTGCGCGAAAGCGGGATGGAGCAGGGCGTGCTGCAGGCGCATCAGCAGGGGATACCAGTGCTGGGGATCTGCGGCGGCTACCAGATGCTTGGCGAGATCATCATCGATGAAGTGGAGTCCGGCCTGGGAAGGTTGCCCGGCCTGGGGCTGCTCAATACCGTGACGCAGTTTGCCCGCCATAAAACCACGACGCTGGTTGAGGCGACGATGGCGGCCGCGCTCCCTGGCTGGCTGGCGGGCGCTTCCGCTCTGCGCGTGCGCGGCTATGAAATTCATATGGGTGAAACGACCCGGCAAGGCGATTGCCAGCCGCTGGTGCATCTGGAAAAAGAGGGGCGGCCGGTGGCGGACGGGGCGACGACGGACGACGGGCTGGCGTTTGGTACCTACCTGCACGGCCTGTTCGACAGCGATGATTTCACCCGCGCGCTGGTCAACGGCCTGCGTCAACGTAAAGGCCTGGAGGCGCTGGATACCACGCTCCACTACGCGCGGTATAAATCACAGCAGTTCGATATTCTGGCCGACGCAATGCGACAACATATTGATATTGAAAAAATTTACCACATTATGCAGCAGCATCAGGAGCCATCATGCTGATTCTGGTCACCGGCGGCGCGCGCAGCGGCAAAAGCCGTCACGCCGAAGCGCTGATCGCCGGCTCACCGCAGGTTTTATATATCGCCACCTCGCAGATTTTTGATGAGGAGATGGCCGCGAGGATCCAGCACCATCGCGACGGCAGGCCGGCGCACTGGCGCACAGCCGAGCGCTGGCAGCAGCTTGATGAGCTGATTACGCCGCACAACGACCCTGCGGAAGCTATTTTGCTGGAGTGTATCACCACGATGGTGACCAACCTGCTGTTTGCGATCGGCGGCGATGCCGACCCCGACGGCTGGGACTACGCGGCGATGGAGCGGACGATCGACGACGAGATCCGCGCGCTGATTGCGGCCTGTCAACGCTGCCCGGCGACGGTAGTGCTGGTCACCAATGAAGTCGGGATGGGGATCGTGCCGGAAAATCGTCTCGCGCGCCATTTTCGCGATATTGCCGGACGGGTTAACCAGCGTCTTGCGGCCGCGGCGGATGAGGTCTGGCTGGTGGTATCTGGTATTGGAGTCAAAATTAAATGATCAAATTATTCTGCGCAACGCTCTCTTTTATTAGCCGCCTGCCGGTGCCCGCGCGCTGGTCGCAGGGGCTGGATATTGAGCAGTACGTCCGCGGGATTGTCACTTTTCCGCTGGTCGGCGCGCTGCTGGGACTGCTGAGCGGCGCGGTATTTATTGCGCTTCAGGCCTGGTGCGGGATCCCGCTGGCGGCGCTGTTTGCCGTGCTGGCGCTGGCGCTGCTGACCGGCGGCTTCCACCTCGACGGGCTGGCCGATACCTGCGATGGGGTGTTTTCCGCCCGACGCCGCGAACGCATGTTGGAAATTATGCGCGACAGCCGGCTAGGGACTCACGGCGGGCTGGCGCTGATTTTTGTGCTGCTGGCGAAGGTGCTGGTGGTCAGCGAACTGGCATTGCGCGGAACGCCGATGCTGGCGGCGCTGGCGGCAGCCTGCGCGGTAGGGCGGGGGACCAGCGTGCTGCTGATGTACCGCCATCGCTATGCCCGGGAAGAGGGGCTGGGCAACCTGTTCATCGGCAAGGTGAGCGGGCGACAAACCTGCGTAACCCTGGGTTTAGCGGTCATTCTGGCCGCCGTGCTGTTGCCGGGCATGCGCGGAGTGGCGGCGCTGGCGGCTACCGCGGCGGCGATTTTCATTCTCGGTCAGCTCTTAAAGCGAACCCTCGGTGGGCAAACCGGCGATACGCTGGGAGCGGCGATTGAACTTGGCGAACTGATCTTCCTGCTGGCTCTGCTGTGAGCCGGCCACTACCACGAGAACTCTTATGCAGAATTTATCTTCAATACTGCGCGCCATTCCCCCTGTGGATGAGGCGGCGATGGCGGGTGCCCGGCGGCATATTGATGGCCTGCTGAAGCCGCCCGGCAGTCTTGGCCGCCTGGAAGCGCTGGCGGTACAGCTGGCGGGGATGCCGGGGCTTAACGGCGTACCGCACGTCGACAAGAAAGCGATACTGGTCATGTGCGCCGATCACGGCGTCTGGGACGAAGGCGTCGCCATCTCGCCGAAGGCGGTCACCGCCATTCAGGCGGAAAATATGACGCGCGGGACTACCGGCGTCTGCGTGCTGGCGGCGCAGGCGGGCGCGAAAGTTCACGTGATTGACGTGGGCATTGACGCCGAACCGGTTCCCGGCGTGGTGAATATGCGGGTTGCGCGCGGCTGCGGTAATATCGCCAGCGGCCCGGCGATGAGCCGTACCCAAGCCGCAGAGCTGCTGCTGGAGGTGATTCGCTATACCCGCAAGCTGGCGGAAAGCGGCGTGACGCTGTTTGGCGTCGGAGAGCTGGGAATGGCTAACACGACCCCCGCGGCGGCGATCGTTAGCGTGCTGAGCGGCAGCGATGCCGAAGAGGTGGTGGGGATTGGGGCCAACCTACCGCTGACAAAGGTGGGCAATAAGGTGGCGGTGGTGCGGCGGGCGATTGCCGTCAACCGACCTGATCCGCACGACGGAATCGACGTGCTGGCAAAAATTGGCGGTTTCGATCTGGTGGGAATGGCCGGCGTGATGCTCGGGGCGGCATCCTGCGGATTGCCGGTGCTGCTGGACGGCTTTCTCTCATACTCCGCGGCGCTGGCGGCGTGCCGGTTAGCGCCGGAAATTAAGCCGTACCTGATCCCGTCGCACTATTCGGCGGAGAAGGGCGCGCGGATTGCGCTGGCGCATCTGGAGATGGAGCCGTATCTGAATATGGGGATGCGTTTAGGTGAAGGCAGCGGCGCGGCGCTGGCGATGCCGATTGTTGAGGCCGCCTGCGCCATGTATCGCGACATGGGCCAGCTGGCTGCCAGCAATATCGTCCTGCCGCAGCATTAGGCGCGTGCGCAAGGAAGCGCAGAAACAAAAAAACACCCGGAAGGGTGTTTATTGTGTTGGTTGCGGGGGCCGGATTTGAACCGACGACCTTCGGGTTATGAGCCCGACGAGCTACCAGGCTGCTCCACCCCGCGTCCGTCTTTACTCTTCATCGAGTAAACTTTGCATCAGATTTTAATTGGTTGCGGGGGCCGGATTTGAACCGACGACCTTCGGGTTATGAGCCCGACGAGCTACCAGGCTGCTCCACCCCGCGTCCGTCTTTACTCTTCCATCGAGTAAAGCTTACTTCTCTGATTTTAATTGGTTGCGGGGGCCGGATTTGAACCGACGACCTTCGGGTTATGAGCCCGACGAGCTACCAGGCTGCTCCACCCCGCGTCCGTGGATGCGCACTATACTCTGCTAACGTTTTGATGCAACCCTTTTTCAGCTAAATCGATAATTTTGTAATGAATGATGTATAAAACACCGTTTTTAGCGCGTTTTTTAGCCGATTTTGTATTTGTGCCGCTTTATCGCATTTCAATAGCCCTGGCGGTTTGTTATCTTCCCTCATCACGAACCGGTACTACGCGGCAAAAGAAGAGATACCATGAAAGGATGTTGGGCAAAGTATGTGGCAACCGGAGCAGTGCTGGCGATGCTAGCCGGCTGTTCCTCGAAACCGACCGATCGCGGTCAGCAGTATAATGAAGGAAAGCTCACCCAGCCGTTTTCACTGGTTAACCAACCTGATGCGGTCGGCACGCCAATTAACGCGGGCGACTTCTCCGAACAGGTCAGGCAGATCCGCAGCGCCTCTCCGCGCCTCTATAATAGCCAGAGCAACGTCTATAACTCCCTGCAGCAGTGGCTAAGCGCCGGCGGCGATACCCGCACGCTGAGCCAGTACGGCATTGATGCCTGGCAGATGCAGGGCGCCGATAGCTACGGCAACGTGCAGTTTACCGGCTACTATACCCCGGTGGTGCAGGCGCGCCACACCCGCCAGGGTGAGTTCCAGTATCCTATTTACCGCATGCCGCCGAAGCGCGGCAAGCTTCCGTCCCGCGCCAGCATCTACGCCGGCGGGCTGAGCGATAGCTATATCCTGGCCTACAGCAATTCGCTGATGGACAACTTCATTATGGATGTCCAGGGCAGCGGCTATATCGATTTTGGCGACGGCTCGCCGCTGAACTTCTTCAGCTATGCCGGGAAGAACGGCTGGTCGTATCGCAGTATCGGCAAGGTGCTTATCGATCGCGGCGAAGTAAAGAAAGAAGATATGTCGATGCAGGCGATCCGCGAATGGGGTGAAACCCATAGCGAAGCCGAAGTGCGCGCGCTGCTCGAAGAGAACCCGTCTTTCGTCTTCTTTAAACCGCAATCCTTCGCTCCGGTGAAAGGCGCCAGCGCGGTACCGCTGATTGGCCGCGCGTCGGTCGCCTCTGACCGCAGCATTATTCCGCCGGGAACCACCCTGCTGGCGGAAGTCCCGCTGCTGGATAATAAAGGCAAGTTTAACGGTCAGTACGAGCTGCGCCTGATGGTTGCGCTGGACGTCGGCGGCGCGATTAAAGGCCAGCACTTCGATATCTATCAGGGTATCGGTGCGGATGCCGGGCATCGTGCGGGCTGGTATAACCACTATGGCCGCGTTTGGGTGCTGAAAAACGCCCCGGGCACGGGCAACGTCTTTAGCGGCTAACACTCCTTTCTCCGCTTCTCCGACGGCACGCGCGCGTCGGGAAAGCGGCCATTTTATTCTGAGGTTATATGTCTGTTGTAATTAGCGACGCCTGGCGCCAGCGTTTTGGCGGGACGGCGCGTTTGTATGGTGAATCAGCGCTGCAGTGTTTTGCCGACGCGCACGTCTGCGTGGTTGGCATCGGCGGCGTCGGCTCCTGGGCCGCAGAAGCGCTGGCACGAACCGGGATTGGCGCCATTACCCTTATCGATATGGACGACGTCTGCGTCACCAACACCAACCGGCAGATTCATGCCCTGGGCGGCAACGTCGGGCTGGCGAAAGCCGAGGTGATGGCGGAGCGTATCCGGCTGATCAACCCTGAATGTCAGGTGACGGTGATTGACGATTTCGTGACGCCGGAGAACGTGGCCGAATATATGGGCGCGGGCTTCAGCTACGTGATTGACGCTATCGATAGCGTGCGGCCGAAGGCGGCGTTAATTGCGTACTGCCGTCGCTATAAGGTGCCGCTGGTGACTACCGGCGGCGCGGGTGGGCAAATTGACCCGACCCAGATTCAGGTGGCGGACCTGGCGAAAACGATTCAGGATCCGCTGGCGGCGAAGCTGCGCGAGCGCCTGAAGGGCCAGTTCGGGGTGGTCAAAAACAGTAAGGGCAAGCTCGGCGTCGACTGCGTGTTCTCGACCGAGGCGCTGGTTTATCCCCAGGCCGACGGCAGCGTATGTGCGATGAAAAGCAGCGCGGAAGGCCCCAAACGAATGGACTGCGCGTCGGGCTTTGGGGCGGCAACGATGGTTACCGCCACCTTTGGCTTTGTCGCCGTATCGCATGCGCTGAAGAAGATGCTGGCGAAAGCCGAGCGTCAGGGCCAGGCGCTTTAGCTCGGGTTAAGCCTCGCGGGCCGCGGCAAGCACCGCGGCGCCCAGCGCGGCGAGGCCCTGGCCGCGAGAGGCGCTAAGCTGCGCGCGCAGCCCCAGCTCGTCGAACAGCGCCAGCGGATTGCGCGCCTGCAGCTCGGCGGCACTTTTCCCCTCAACGGCCGTCAGTAGCACGGCCAGCAGGCCGCGAACGATCCGCCCCTCGCTGTCGCCAAAGAAATGCAGCCGACCGTCGCGCACGCTATACCCCAGCCAGACGCGGTTTTCACAGCCGGCAATCTCCGTCGTGCGGGCTTTAACCTCGTCCGCCAGCGGCGGCAGCTTTTTGCCTAACACAATCAGCTGGCGGTACTTATCTTCCCACTGGCTCAGCGGGGCGAAGGTTTGCCGCAGCGTCGCTTCAGTGATGGCGGTGCCAAACGGATGGTTCTGCGGGTTGGGAGTCGTCATTAGTCCACCAAAATTTCCAGAGCGCGGTCAACGGCATGCACCAGCGCGTAAACGTCATCCTGGGTATTATAAGGCGCAAACGAGGCGCGCAGGGTGCCGCTAACGCCAAGAGCCGCCAGCAGCGGCTGGGCGCAGTGCTGCCCGGCGCGAAGCGCGATGCCGGACTCCGCCAGCAGCGTCACCATATCGCCGTGGTGCACGCCGGCGAAATCAAATGCCAGCAGGCTTGAGCTTTGGCAGCGGAAGGAGCGGAAGCCCGGACGTTTCGCCAGCTCGTCTTCAGCCAGCGTCGCCAGGCTGCGGCTCCAGCTTTCGGCCTGGGCGATATCGGTCTCCTGCAGCCACTCCAGGGTCGCGCTCAGGCCGATGACGCCGGCGACGTTTGGCGTGCCGGCCTCCAGCCGATAGGGTACGGGCTGGGTTTTAAACCCGTCGAACGTGACTTCGGTAATCATTTTACCGCCGCCGAGCCACGGCGACATGGCGTTCAGCAGCTCGCTTTTACCGTACAGCGCGCCAATCCCCGTCGGGCCGTACAGCTTATGGCCGGAGAAGGCGTAAAAGTCGATATCCAGATTCCGGACGTCGGCCGGGAAATGCACCGCGCCCTGCGCGCCGTCGACCATCACCACCATTCCGGCCTCGTGCGCGAGGCGGATCGCCAGCGCCAGATCCGGGCAGCCGCCGGTCACGTTAGACATCTGGCCAATGGCCAGCACCCGGCTGCGCGGCGTGATCAGGGAGGGCAGGCTCGCCACGTCAGGCAGGCGATCGGCGCCGATGGGCAGCTTCACCACCCGGGCGCCGGTTTGCTCGGCCACCATCAGCCAGGGAACCAGATTGGCGTGATGTTCCGCTTCGCTGACGATGATTTCGTCGCCGGGCCGCAGGCGCGGGCGAACGTAGCTCTGCGCCACCATGTTAATGGCTTCGGTGGTGCCGCGGGTCCAGACGATATCTTTGCCCGACGGCGCGTTAAGCAGCGCCGCGACGCGCTCGCGGGCGTCTTCATAACGTTCGGTCAGGCGCTGGGCGGCGGCAAACTGGCTGCGGTGCACGTTGCCGGCGCTGAGGCGATAGAACCGATCGCTGGCCTCGATGGTGGCCAGCGGCTTTAGCGCCGTCGCCGCGCTATCAAGGTAAACGCCGGCATCGGCCAGAGCCGGAAACTGCGCGCGAAACTGAGCGGGATTGAATGCGTTCATGGAGCTCCTCGTTGCAATCCGACGATCGTCGCGCAATTTATCCGTCAGGGCAAGGCTGACAAGCACCGGATAAGGAAGAGAGGGGAAATTCAGGGCAAAAAAAAGCACCGCGCGTTGCGGTGCTACATTAAATCACTATGGACAGACAGGGTAAATGTACAGGAAGTGAAAAGGGGGTAGCTTAGCCACCATGGTCCGCAAAGACAGACCAATTGCAAACACAACAACACAACATCACAACCGTAAGCCAAAAGCTTGTTGGAACACGCATTCCAAAAAAAGCTCTTCGTTCCGGCTCAGGAAGTGCGGCCACTATAGGTATTTGCTGGTAGAACCTCAACGGACAAATTATAATGGCTCAGATAAAAAAAACTAATAGGTTAAACGTTGTTTCCTGTTTGTTAAATTGCCTTAACATCTAAGCCAGAATAACCATGTCAAAGCGATTACCACCTCTGAATGCATTACGTGTTTTTGATGCAGCCGCACGTCATTTAAGCTTCACTCGCGCAGCCGATGAGCTTTTTGTGACCCAGGCCGCAGTAAGTCACCAAATCAAGTCACTAGAGGACTTTCTTGGGCTGAAGCTGTTTCGGCGGCGCAATCGATCGCTGCTGCTGACGGAAGAGGGCCAGAGCTATTTCCAGGATATTAAAGATATTTTTTCGCAGCTGACGGAGGCGACGCGTAAACTGCAGGCGCGAAGCGCAAAAGGGGCGTTAACGGTCAGCCTGTTGCCCAGTTTTGCGATTCAGTGGCTGGTCCCGCGCCTTTCAAGCTTTAACTCAGCTTATCCGGGAATTGACGTCAGAATCCAGGCGGTGGACCGTCAGGAGGACAAGCTGGCGGATGACGTTGACGTGGCGATTTTCTACGGTCGCGGCAACTGGCCGGGGCTGCGCGTCGAAAAACTGTACGCCGAGTATCTGCTGCCGGTTTGCTCGCCGGTGCTGCTGACCGGTGACAAAGCGTTGAAAACGCCTGCGGATCTGGCGCAACATACGCTATTGCACGATGCTTCCCGTCGCGACTGGCAAACTTATACCCGCCAGCTGGGTCTAAGCCATATTAACGTCCAGCAGGGGCCGATTTTCAGCCACAGCGCAATGGTGCTGCAGGCGGCCATTCACGGACAGGGGGTCGCGCTCGCCAATAACGTGATGTCCCAGTCCGAAATTGAAGCCGGCCGTCTGGTCTGTCCGTTTAATGATGTTCTGGTCAGTAAAAATGCCTTTTATCTGGTTTGTCATGACAGTCAGGCTGAACTGGGTAAAATAGCCGCCTTCCGGCAGTGGATACTGGCGAAAGCGGCAAGTGAACAAGAAAAATTTCGCTTTCGTTACGAACAATAAATGATTGTAGGGTAATAACATGACCAGCCGTTTTATGCTGATATTCGCCGCGATAAGCGGTTTTATCTTTGTTGCTCTGGGCGCCTTCGGCGCGCACGTGTTAAGCCGGTCGCTGGGCGTTGCGGAAATGGGCTGGATCCATACCGGCCTTGAGTACCAGGCCTTCCATACGCTGGCCATTTTTGGCCTGGCGGTGGCGATGCAGCGCCGCATCAGCATCTGGTTTTACTGGAGCAGCGTCTTTATGGCGCTGGGTACCGTTTTTTTCAGCGGCAGCCTTTACTGCCTGGCGCTGTCGCATTTACGCCTGTGGGCGTTCGTTACGCCGGTGGGAGGCGTCAGCTTCCTCGCCGGTTGGGTCTTAATGTTAATTGGTGCAATTCGTCTGAAACGTAAGGGCGTTGTTCATGAATAAGGTTGTCCTCTATTGTCGCCCCGGGTTTGAGAAGGAGTGCGCAGCAGAAATTACCGATAAGGCATCCCGCCTTGAGGTGTTTGGTTTTGCCCGCGTGAAAGATAACGCCGGGTACGTGATTTTTGAATGCTATCAGATGGAAGATGGCGACAAGCTGGCGCGCGAGCTGCCGTTCAGCTCGCTGGTCTTTGCCCGTCAGATGTTTGTGGTCGGCGAACTGCTGCGCGACCTGCCGCCGGAAGATCGCATCACGCCGATTGTCGGCATGCTGCAGGGCGTGGTGGAGAAGGGCGGTGACCTGCGGGTGGAAGTGGCCGATACCAATGAAAGCAAAGAGCTGATGAAGTTCTGCCGTAAGTTTACGGTTCCGCTGCGCGCGGCCCTGCGTGAAGCGGGCGTGCTGACCAGCTACGAAACCACGAAGCGTCCGGTGGTGCACGTATTCTTTATCGCTCCGGGCTGCTGCTATACCGGCTACTCCTACTCCAACAACAACTCCCCGTTCTATATGGGGATCCCGCGGCTTAAATTCCCTGCCGATGCGCCGAGCCGCTCTACGCTGAAGCTGGAAGAGGCGTTCCACGTCTTTATCCCGGCCGATGAGTGGGACGAGCGCCTGGGCAACGGCATGTATGCGGTGGATCTTGGCGCCTGTCCCGGCGGCTGGACCTATCAGCTGGTGAAGCGCAACATGTGGGTTTCGTCGGTCGATAACGGCCCGATGGCGCAGAGCCTGATGGATACCGGACAGGTGACCTGGCTGCGTGAAGACGGTTTCCGCTACCGCCCGACCCGAAGCAACATCTCATGGATGGTGTGCGACATGGTGGAAAAACCGGCTAAGGTTGCGGCGCTGATGGCGCAGTGGCTGGTCAACGGCTGGTGCCGCGAGACTATCTTCAACCTGAAGCTGCCGATGAAAAAGCGCTATGAAGAGCTGTCGCGCAATCTGGCCTACATCCAGGAGCAGTTGGATGAGCACGGCATTAATGCGCAGATTCAGGCGCGCCAGCTGTATCACGATCGTGAAGAAGTGACCGTTCATATTCGCCGCCTGTGGGCTGCGGTTGGCGGTCGTCGCGACGAGCGCTAATTTGGCCTCGTATCCCGGGTAGCAGCACCGCTATCCGGGCTCTCCTCTCCCTTCTCCTGCCGGCTATTTTGCCGCGATGGGCTCATCAGAAATGATGTGCGTCACGTCATCGAGATGGCCAATGCTGGCCTCGCCCGAGCGATTAAACTTACTCTTATCGATCAGCAGCAGGGACTGCGCCGCCCGCTTGAGCAGCAGGGACTTGAACTCGGCGTTAACCGTATTTGAATCCCAAAGCGCGCCGTTGCTGTCGATACCCTCGCAGGAAAAAACGAACAGATCTATCTCCAGCGATCGGAGCTGCGGGATAAGCGAAGCGCTGACGTAGCAGCCGTATTTACGCTGCAGGGTGCCGCCGGAGCAGGTGAGCTGGATATGCTCGCGCTTGCTGAGCTCCTGGCAGATGGGCTGGCTGTTGGTAAACACGTGCAGGTTGACGTCCGGGAGCTGGCGGGCCAGATACCAGCAGGTGGAGCTGGCGTCGAGGGCGATAACCATCCCTTCTTCTATCCAGGCAAGGGCCTCGCGGGCGATATCGGCTTTGTGGGCATAGTGGCTTTTGAGGCGGATGTGGAACGGATCGCCGCTGTCCTGGCTCTGGCGATGAATGATTTTGACACGCCCGTGGTTACGCAGCACTTTGCCCTGCGACTGCAGCTCGCTGAGGTCGCGACGAATCGTCTCTTTACTGACCGCAAGCTGCAGCGATAGGGCTTCAGTCGTCAGGCTGCTGTGGTTGATCAGCAGGTCTATTATCGCCTGCTGGCGTGCCGCTTTCATATTCTCTCACCCTGTCAGTCAATAAGCGCCCGCATCAGGCGGGCGCTCCGGCATGAGATTACGGCGTTACTCCTTTTTTTAAAAGAATATTCCCGTACTTCGCGCGCTCCCCTGTGATAACGATCGCAAAGGCTTTTTGCGCCCGCTCGTAGAACGCAAAGCGATCGATGCGGATGACTTCCGGGCACGGCGACTGCCGGGAGAGCGCATCGCGATAGCGGCGCTCAACGTCGGGGTCGAGCGCGTCGCCCGCCACCGCCGCCATCATCACCAGCGGCGGCGCGTAGCCGTCGAGCTCAAACAGCGGCGCGATCGCCTGCAGGAGATCGCTGACCTGCAGGCCGTCGGCGCGAATGACCTGCGGCCCCATACTGTGGGCCGGGAAGTGGGCGTCGGAAAAAATAATTTCATCCCCGTGGCCCATCTCGGCCAGGATCTTAAGCAGCTCGGGGGAGATGAGTGGCGAGATAGTTTTTAGCATGTCATACCTCATCTATCAGTTCAGGTTCGGTTTGTGGATAAAAGTAGCGGTACCGGTAGTGCATCTGGGCTCTGGCCTGTTCCGGGCTGACAAACTCGCCGGCGCCGAACCAGCCGTACATCGCCGCGCCAGCAACGGTGGTTTCCGCGTCATCGAGGACCTTAACCGGCAGATCCAGCGCGTTGGCTTTAATTTGATTCCACAGCGCGTTACGGCTGCCGCCGCCCACCAGCAGGAGCTCGCTGGCCTTAAAGCCGCCGATTTGCTCCAGGGTGCGCAGCTGGCTCTGCAGCTGGGCGGTTAAGCCCTCCAGTGCGGCGCGATAAAAATGGCCGCGGGTGGTATTCAGCGTTACGCCCTGCCAGCCCGCGTCCCGGCAGGCCAGCAGATCGCACTGCATCTTCACGCCATCGGCACCGGCGGGAATGTGGCGTGCTTCCTCAATCAGCGTGTGCCACGGCGTCTCCGGCGTCCACAGCAGCTGGCGCACCCACTCCAGCACGCCGGACGCCAGCCACTGCATCCCGGGGTTGGTCAGGCCGGGCTGGCTGTCCAGCTCGCAGGTTGAGCCGGGGTACTGGCTCAGTAGCGGGGTGTTAACCTCGGCGCTACGTACCATCAGAATTTCCCAGGTGCCGGAGGAGAGCACCGGTTCGTCCTGCTGGGCGCCGGCGCCAAACAGCGCGAACTGCGTATCGTGCCCGGCGGAGAAAACCGGTATCCCGACGGGGAGCTGCAGCAGCGCGGCGGCGTCGGGCTGAAGGGTGCCTATTTTGTCTCCCGCCTCCACCAGCCGCGGGAACAGCCGGCGCGGGATCCCCGCCGCCTGCAGGATCTCGGGGCTAAACTCGCGCTGGTGAATATCCAGCATCTGGCCGGTACCCGCCATGGTGATATCGGTGGTGAACTCGCCGGTTAAGCGGTGGTTGATAAGCGATGAGATAAACAGCCAGGCGCGCGCCTTTTCCAGCAGCTGCGGGTGGTTCTCTTTCAGCCATACCAGCTTATATAAGGTATTAAAGCTGAAGGCCCCGACGCCGGAGATCTCTTGCAGCCGCTGGGCTGGCATTATTCTACCGATATCGCGCATCACCGCCGCGGTGCGCGGGCATTTCCAGCTGATCGTCGGGTAGAGCAGAGCGCCGCGCTCGTCGACCAGCGCGCCATCGACGCCAAAGGTGGTGACCGTAATCCCGCGAATGCGGCAGGCGGCGAGCTCCGCCGCGAGCGTCTGGCAGCAGCTGGCGAAGCGCTGGAGGATCGCCTCCAGAGACCACTGGTGCCAGGCGCTGTTTTCCGCCGCGACGTCGCTGGCGTTGGGGGTCGACGCGCGGGCGACAATCTTCCCCTGCCGATCGACTGCGATGGCCCGGACGTTGGTTGCCCCGCAATCGAGGACCAGAATAACCTCTTGTTTCATCATTGCTCCTGAAACAAAAAAGCCCTTTCGTGATGAAAGGGCGGAACGTATTAACGTTTGTACAGCGGGCCATAGTTCTGGCAGGCACGGTAGTCCTGACCTTCGGTATCCATCCCGTGTGCTGACCAGGTTGAAGGACGATAGATTTTCGTCTCTTCCACGTTATGCATGCAGACCGGAATACGCAGCATGGAGGCGAGGGTGATAAAGTCCGCGCCGACGTGGCCAATGGTCAGCACGCCGTGGTTTGCCCCCCAGTTCGCCATCACCGAATAGACGTCACAGAACGGGCCCTTGCCGGTCAGACGCGGCGCAAACCAGGTGGTTGGCCAGGTGGAGTTGGTGCGCGCATCCAGCTGGTCGTGCATCTCTTTCGGCAGCTCGACGCTCCAGCCTTCGGCGATTTGCAGGACCGGCCCGAGGCCTTTAATGATGTTCACCCGGGTCATGGTAAAGGGGACGCCGCCTTCGGTGAGGAAGCGCGAGGAGAAGCCGCCGCCGCGGAAATACTCGTGGATCGCCGGGCACCACTCGGTGGCCGCGAGGCAGGCGTCGGCCTCCTGCTGCGAGATTTCCCAGTGCGGTTTCATGGTCGGGTTGCCGGCGGCATCGCGCTGTTTACAGGAGCCGTCCAGCGCCGCAGAGCCGGAGTTGATCAGGTGGATAATGCCGTGCTGCGCCAGCCCGGTAAGCGGCTGACCCGTCACCCGTTCAACCGCATCCGCTGACCAGTAGGTCCGGACGTCGGCAAAGATCTGGGCGGTGCCGGTGAGCTGGTGACCCAGCAGCATTGCCACCCCGTTGAGGCTGTCATTTTCGGTCGCGACAACCAGCGGCTCGCGCACCCCGTTCCAGTCAAACGAGCTGTTCAGCAGCGCCTCGGCGGTATCGCCGTTCGGGTATTGATCGGTCCAGTGGCGCTGGCCCTGGAAACCGGCGGCAATGGCGTTATAGCCCAGCGACTCCTCTGTCAGGCCCTTCTCCGCCAGCTTCGCGTTGCCCTGCATCATGTCGCGAATGCAGATAGCCATCAGCAGGCTCTCTTTCAGAACCGCCCGGCTCTGCTCGGCATTGCGTTTGTACTGCTGTGCGTTCTGGTCCTCGCCGTAGCGGAAGTTTTTATCCGCCCACGCCAGCGCCATCTCCAGCTCCACCTCATCATAGATTTTCTGGTCGATGCGCCGACGCAGCTCGGTCATATCGACCGCCTGCACCTTCATGCCGAGCCAGGATTCGAAGAAGTTATGATCGACGATGGAGCCGGCAATCCCCATGGATACGCCGCCGACGGAGAGATAGCTTTTGCCCTTCATGGCGGCAACCGCCAGCCCGGCGCGGGTGAAGCGCAGCAGCTTTTCTTCGACGTCCGCAGGGATCGAGCTGTCGTCCGCGTCCTGAACGTCATGACCATAGATCGAGAAGGCCGGAATGCCCTTCTGGCTGTGGGCGGCCAGCGCGGCGGCGAGATAGACCGCCCCCGGGCGCTCGGTGCCGTTAAAACCCCAAATGGCTTTCGGGCGCATCGGGTCCATATCGATGGTTTCGCTGCCGTAGCACCAGCAGGGGGTGACGGTAATGGTCACGCCGACGTTGTGGCGGCTAAACTTCTCTTCGCAGGCAGCGGACTCCGCCATACCGGCGATGCAGGTATCCGCAATGACGCACTCGATCTGCGCGCCACAGGCGTGGCGAAGCTTTTCGCCGATAAGCGCAGCTGTGGCCTGCGCCATGCTCATGGTCTGCTCTTCCAGCGACTCGCGTACGCCCATGCGACGTCCGTCAATCACCGGGCGAATGCCTATTTTCGGTAAGCTGATTTTTTTCATTCCAGACTCCTCACGTTATGCGGAAAATGTTCAGTGGGTTGCCGTTTGTGAACGGAAACGGGCAAAAATAAAGATGATGGCGAAGCACAGCGTCGGGACCAGTTCGGCGGTCGGGATATTGCCCGCGGCATCGCTGACAAAGCCCATCACCGGCGTGACGATCCCGCCGCCGATAATGGTCATGACGATAAATGACGAACCGTATTTGGTGTCCTGCCCCAGGTTTTTGATCCCCAGGGAGAAAATGGTCGGGTACTGAATCGACATAAACGCGCTGCACAGCGTCAGCGCCAGCAGGCCGATATGGCCGCCGCTGAGCGCGGAGATCAGGCACAGCACCATCGACAGCAGGGCATAGGCGGCGAGCACTTTATGCGGGGCAAAACGGCTGATGAGCCAGGTACCGCTAAAGCGGCCGATGAAGAAGCAGACCATGGTGCCGGTCAGGTAGTTCGCGGCGAAGCCGGGGGTCATGCCGGGGATCTCTTCGATAGCATAGCGAATCAAATAGCTCCAGCAGGCCGTTTGCGCGCCAACGTAGCAGAACTGCGCCAGAACTGCCCAGCGCCAGTGGCTAATGCGCACCAGCCTGGCGAAGGAGGCGCTCAAAGAGCTCTGTTCGCTATCAACGTGGTCGTCGCTTTGCAGAGAAGGAAATTTTGTCAGCGCGATCAGCACGGCAACCAGCAGCACGATCGCCAC
Source organism: Klebsiella sp. 18074 (assembly GCF_902705905.1). Lineage (NCBI taxonomy): Bacteria > Pseudomonadati > Pseudomonadota > Gammaproteobacteria > Enterobacterales > Enterobacteriaceae > Klebsiella > Klebsiella sp. 18074. Next base: position 205,626 of record NZ_CACSIS010000003.1, read on the forward strand.
GATAATCATGTACGGCGTCTGAACCGATAGCACCAGGCTGTGCTTATAGGCGCTGAGCTGCTCGGGCGCCATTTTATCGAGCACTTCCTGCGATTGATGCGGCACGTTAGACAAAATAAGACTTTGCCCAAAGACGACGGCAATAATGGCGCCAAAGGAGTTAAAAGTTTGCGCCAGGTTGAGGCGGAAATGCCCACCGCTTTCCGGACCAAGGACCGTAACGAAAGGGTTGGCGGCGGTTTCAAGACATCCCAGGCCTGCGGCAATAATAAAAAGACCAATCAGAAATAAAGTATAATTCATCATTTCCGCTGCTGGCCAGAATAGGGCCGCGCCGAGAGCGTAGAGAAATAGCCCGGTAATTATTCCGGCCTTATAGCTGAGTTTTTTCATCAGTATCCCGGCGGGGACCGGAATGACGAAGTAGCCGAAATAAAAGGCTGATTGAATCAGCCCGGCCTGAAAGTTTGTTAAGGTAAAAGCCTGCTGGAACTGCGGCAGTAAAATATCATTTAAGTTATTGGCAACGGCCCACAGGAAAAATAGCGAGCACAGCAGGGCGAATGGAATGATATAGCGCTTACTCTGTCCGACATCTATCGCACGAAAACTCTGCGTTTGTATTGTTGTGTTTCCCATAGCATCCTCATCAGTTCAGAAGCGTGTCCAGCATCTTTAGCATGCGACTGGTTACTCTCTCCAGCCGGTAAAGTAAGGTGAGTTCCGGTTAAGCGGCAGTGAATAAAATGCTCTCGTGGATGAACTCATGAATTCATATTTCAAATAAACAACGCCTTTTAATATGATGGCGGTCACATTTGGCCCGAAGACTATGGCTTTATGTGATTAGCATCACTTTAATTTATCTAAAGCGGTGACCGTTTGAGATTATTTAATTTAAAAGCCACAGCGGCGCTGCCCGATTTAATTTATTGCTGCGCAAACGGGCAATTGTTAAGGAACAACTAAAATGCCCGTTTTAAACAACAGGAATAATAACGGGCAGTTTTCTTTGGGGGAAATAACCGGCACTGTATTTATTCGCGGCGATTAATTGATGGCGGTCACAGAATACGTTGATGTCAATTCCATTCTGGCTATTCAATATGATGATGAGTAAATATCTGATTAATTCGACAGAGCCGGAATGAGGTTAGTGAGGATTCTGTTGGTCCGTTTTGAAACGCTGAGAGAGGTAAATAATGGAACGAAATACGCTGGCGCGGCAGATTATTGATACCTGCCTGGAAATGACCCGGCTGGGGCTGAATCAGGGGACCGCAGGCAACGTGAGCGTGCGCTATGAAGGCGGCATGCTGATTACGCCGACGGGTATCCCCTACGAAAAGCTCACCGAATCCCACATTGTCTGGATTGACGCCAGCGGCCAGCATGAGCAGGGCAAGCTGCCGTCAAGCGAGTGGCGCTTTCATATGGCGGCCTACCAGACCCGCCCCGACGCGCAGGCGGTGGTGCATAACCACGCGGTTCACTGCACCGCGGTGTCGATCCTTAACCGGCCCATTCCGGCGATCCACTACATGATTGCGGCTGCCGGCGGCAACTCCATTCCCTGCGCGCCCTACGCCACCTTCGGAACGCGCGAGCTCTCTGAATACGTGGCCGTCGCGCTAAAAAACCGCAAGGCGACCCTGCTGCAGCATCACGGGCTGATTGCCTGTGAAGAGAATCTGGAAAAAGCGCTGTGGCTGGCGCACGAGGTGGAGGTGCTGGCGCAGCTGTACCTCAGCACGCTGGCGATTATCGATCCGGTGCCGGTACTGGACGACGAAGCGATAGCCATCGTACTGGAAAAATTCAAAACCTATGGGCTACGTATCGAAGAGTGATCCCGCACGGCAAACAGGAGACGGACGATGGCGAACAGAATGATTTTGAACGAAACGGCGTGGTTTGGCCGAGGGGCGGTAGCGGCACTGGCCGACGAAGTGAAGCGTCGGGGCTACCGTAAGGCGCTGATTGTCACCGATAAGACGCTGGTTCAATGCGGCGCGGTTAGCCGGGTGACGGACAGCATGGATGCCGCCGGCCTGGCGTGGGAGATCTTTTCCGGGGTGATCCCCAATCCGACGATTGCGGTGGTGCAGGAGGGGCTGCGCGTCTTCAGGCAGAGCGGGGCGGACTACCTGATCGCCATCGGCGGTGGCTCGCCGCAGGATACCTGTAAGGCGGTGGGGATCATCAGCGCTAACCCCGAATTTGCCGACGTGCGTAGCCTGGAAGGGCTATCGCCAACCCGCGCGCCGAGCGTGCCGATAATGGCCATTCCGACCACCGCCGGAACCGCGGCGGAGGTAACGATCAACTACGTGATCACCGATGAGGAAAAGCGGCGTAAATTTGTCTGCGTCGATCCGCACGATATTCCCCAGGTCGCGTTTATTGATGCTGACATGATGGACGGGATGCCGCCGGCGCTGAAGGCCGCCACCGGCGTTGACGCGCTGACCCACGCCATTGAGGGCTACACGACGCGGGCGGCCTGGGCGTTAACCGACGCGCTGCACCTGAAAGCGATAGAGATTATCGCCGGCGCGCTGCGCGGCTCGGTGGCGGGCGAGAGCCGGTCCGGCGAGGCGATGGCGCTGGGGCAGTATATTGCCGGAATGGGTTTTTCCAACGTCGGCCTCGGGCTGGTGCACGGCATGGCGCATCCTTTAGGCGCGTTTTACAACACCCCGCACGGCGTGGCCAACGCCATTCTGCTACCTCACGTGATGCGCTACAACGCCGCGTTCTGTGGAGGCAAGTTTGCCGATATCGCCCGGGCTATGGGCGAAAAAGTTGAAGGCAGAAGCGAAGAGGAGATACGTCAGGCAGCGGTAGAGGCGGTGTGTAAACTCAATCGCGACGTGGGGATCCCGCTGCATCTGCGCGATGTCGGGGTGCGTAAAGAGGATATTCCGGCGCTGGCGCAGGCCGCGCTGGATGACGTTTGCACCGGAGGTAACCCGCGGGAAGCCAGCCTGGCGGAGATTATCGAGCTCTACCATAGCGCCTGGTAAACGCTGCCGCTGCCGGGGGGCAAGGGCGATGCTGGCTATCGCCCTTTCCGGCTAAACGGCGGCCGCCAGCTATACCAGCTATACCGACTATGCCAGCGACACCGACTACGCCGTCAGCCGCAGCTGCTGCAGATTGCCGTCGAGCTGTAAATCGGTCTGCAGACGGGCGATTTCACGACAGATGAACGCCATCTCTTTATGCTCTTCCAGCTTCTTGCGCCATTTCTCCGCGACCTCGTCGAGACGGGCGTAAATCCCCTCCAGATCGGTAAACTCGGTTAAGAGCTGGGCGGCGCTTTTGGGGCCGATACCCGCCACGCCCGGCACTTTTGAGCTGCTGATACCCGCCAGCCCCCAGTAATCAGGCAGCTGCTGCGGGGTAACGCCAAACTCGTTGGCAATAAAAGGGGCGTCCAGCCAGCGCTTCTGGAAGTAGTCGCGGATGCGAACCGTGGGCGAAAGCAGCTGGCAGTAGCCTTTATCGGTGGAGACGATGGTGGCCTGGTGCCCGGCCTGGGCGACTTTCATCGCCAGGGTGGCGGCGAGATCGTCGGCTTCGCTGCCCGCCAGGGCCCAGCAGCGTATTCCGCGCAGCTCAAACGCTGCGCGGATCGCGGGCATTTCGGCCTCGAGCGTTTCCGGCATCGGCACGCGGCCGGCCTTATATTCCGCCAGGCGCTGGTGCCGCCAGCTGTGGGCGCGATCTTCATCATCAAATACCGCCACCGCGTGTGTTGGCTGACTATGGACGATCAGCTGCTCCAGCGCGTGCAGGCAGGTGTCAACGCAGGGCGAACCCTGCACCGCGTGAATGCGGCGAATCAGATTGAGCGCGTCGACGATTAGCAGATGAACGGCCACAGGTCTCTCCTTATCATTTATGCCGGCAGATGAGCGGTCCGCCAGTCTGGCCGGGCGCCGTGCCCGAGCCGTGTTCTCATAAATGTAAGGGTATCATTGCCGTGCACAGGAGGCTATCGGCGCGGGGATAATCGGGAATGCGCCTCGCAAAGCGGCCTAATCGGCGTGCAGCAGCAGGCTCAGGTCGCTGTGGGCCGCTTCGCCGTACCACACCGCTTCGCGCACGGAAACTGGTTTGCCGATCAGCCCGAGGGCATAAAATCGGTCGGCGATGGTCTGCTGGGCGCGGATGACCTTAAGATCCATCATCCGCGGGCGATGGCTGCGCCGCGCGAGGGCGAGGGCCAGCGAATCGACGTTAATGCCTAATTCGGCGGCAAGCAGTCCGGCGGCCTCTTCGCGCCGGCTATCGATAAACTGCCCGGTTTGCGTCAGCTCGTGCAGCAGACGCTGCATGATGTCGCCGTTATGATTGACGTAATCGCGGCGCGAGAGATAGAACTGATGGTTGTGCACCCGGCCCTCGCCGCTGGCGACCACCCGCAGCTCCCCGGTATGTTCGGCGTCGCTGAGCAGCGGGTCCCACATCATCCACGCGTCTACCGCCAGATAATCGCTGGCGGTGAGCGGATACTTCGGCGGGATGTAGACCACCTTCACGTCATTCAGGCTCAGCCCGGCCTCTTCCAGAATCTGCAGCAGCAGCCAGTGTACGTTTGAGCCCTTATTCAGCGCAATACGCCTGCCGCGCAGATCGCCGAGCGTGCGGATCTCGCTATGCTGCGGCACCACCATCGCCACGCTTTGCGGCGCCGGCGGCTCCCACGCGACGTACACCAGCTCGGCGCTGCTGGCCTGGGCAAAGACCGGCGGCGCTTCGCCGGTGGTGCCGAAATCGATCTCATTGCAGGCGAGGGCGTGCAGCAGCTGCGGCCCGGCCGGGAATTCGCTCCACAGCACGCTGACGCCGAGGCTGGAGAAGGCGCTTTCGAGGCTCTGCCGGGCCTTTAAAATGCCGAGGTTGCCGAAGCGCTGATAGCCGATGCGCAGCTCGCGGTCGACGGACGCGGTTTCGGCCAGCCGGCGCGGAGCCGATTCCACCCGGCGGCGGCTCTTAATCACGCCAATATTGGCCAACTGGGTACGCAGTGTGTGGCGGCTTATCCCCAGCAGGGCGGCGGCCTGGCTTTGATTGTCGTCGCAGTGGGCCATCGCGCCGCGGATCAGCGCGCCGGTCATGCGCTCCCACAGCGCGTCGCCGGGCTGGGCGAGCTGCTGGTGGATAAAGTCGTCCAGCTCAAGATCCGTTGCCGTCAGCGGCGCGGCGTGCAGCGTGGTCAGGCGCAGCTGGGCCGGCGTAATCTCCTCCTCTCTGCTGAGCAGGACCGCGTTATGCAGCGTGTTTTCAAGCTCGCGGATATTGCCGGGCCACGGGTAGTCCATCAGCCGGTCCAGCGCCTCCGGCGCCAGATAGCGGGTCGGGCGTCCCAGCCGGCGGGCATAGAGCGACAGGAAATGGTTGGCCAGCAGGGGAATATCCTGGCGGCGCTGGCGCAGCGGCGGCAGCGGGACGATAGCGATATTCAGGCGGTAATAGAGGTCTTCACGAAAGCGGCGTTCGCGGATCGCCTGCGCCAAATCCACGTGGGTGGCGGCAATCACCCGCACGTTGACTTTGACCGCCTTGCGCGAGCCGACGCGGGTAATTTCGCGTTCCTGCAGCACGCGCAGCAGCTTCACCTGCAGCGGCAGGCTTAATTCGCCAATCTCATCGAGTAGCAGCGTGCCGCCCTCGGCGGCCTCAAACCAGCCGGGATGGCTCTGCACCGCGCCGGTAAACGCCCCCTTTTCGTGGCCGAAGAGCTCTGCCTCCGCCAGGCTCTCGGTGAGCGCGCCGCAGTTCACGGCGAGAAAGGGCTGCTGGCGGCGGCTGCTGTGGTGATGCAGGTAGCGGGCGACCACCTCTTTACCGGTGCCGGTTTCACCGACGATCAGCACGGTGGCCTCGGTGGGCGCCAGTTTATCCAACAGGTTCTGAAAGGCCTTTGATGCCGGGTCGATCAGCACCGGGGTATCGGCCGGGGGGTCAGGATTGAGCATGGTAGTCCTCCGCTAAATAACGCCTTGAACTTATCCTCTGTTGGCGGCGATAAACACGGGCAAACCCTGTGGTTTTGTTGCAAAAGCGGCAGCCTGGTCCCATCCGCTGACGCATTTGCAACAGCCTGGCGGGCGAGTTGTTTTATTAATTATTTGATTTTATTAGCTTAAATTTCATTGCCGCGTTGGCACGATTATCGCTAACACCCATATAACCAAATTTAAACAACTCTTCGATGAATATCGAATATGGTTATATAGGGAATGGATAATGACGCAGAAAGCTAGCGATAAGATCAACGTGTTTTGGTTCTTACCCACCCACGGCGACGGCCGCTATCTGGGCACCACCGAAGGCGGACGTCCCGTTGATTTAGCGTATTTACAGCAGGTTGCGCTGGCCGCCGACAGCCTCGGCTACTACGGCGTGCTGATCCCCACCGGCAAAAGCTGCGAAGACTCCTGGCTGGTCGCCGCGGCGCTGGCGCCGTTAACCCGCCGCCTGCGCTATCTGGTGGCGGTACGCCCGGGGCTGCAGCCGCCGACGCTGGCGGCGCGCATGGCGGCAACCCTCGACCGCCTGTCGGAGGGCCGGCTGCTGATCAACGTGGTTACCGGCGGCGATCCGGTGGAGAACAAAGGCGACGGAATTTTCCTCGACCATAGCCAGCGCTATCAGGTTACCCGTGAATTTCTTGACGTTTACTCGCGCCTGCTGAAAGGCGAAAAGGTGGATTATCACGGCGAGCATATTCAGGTTGAGGGGGCGGAAGTGCTCTTCCCGCCGGTGCAGGAAAACGGCCCTCCGCTCTATTTCGGCGGCTCTTCGGAGGAGGCCATTGACGTTGCCGCTGAGCAAATCGATAGCTATCTGACCTGGGGCGAGCCGCCGGCTCTGGTGGCGGAGAAGCTGGCCATCGTGCGCGAGCGCGCCGCCGCCCGCGGCCGCACCCTGGAGTACGGCATTCGCCTGCACGTCATCGTCCGCGAAACGGAAGAGGAGGCCTGGGCCGCCGCCGACCGCCTGATTGCCCATCTGGATGACGACACCATCGCCCAGGCGCAAAAAATATTTGCCCGCATGGATTCCGCAGGCCAGGCGCGGATGAGCGCCCTGCATAACGGCTCCCGTGACAACCTGCGCATCGCCCCGAACCTGTGGGCGGGCGTCGGGCTGGTGCGCGGCGGGGCGGGCACGGCGCTGGTCGGCAGCCCGCAGCAGGTCGCGGATCGCATTCGCGAATATCAGGCCCTCGGCATCACCAACTTTATCTTCTCCGGCTATCCGCATCTCGAAGAGGCCCACCGCTTTGCCGACCTGGTCATGCCGCTGCTGCCGCTTGCCGGCAGCGCCCAGCCGAAAGCGCGCAGCGTGAATACCGGCCCGTTTGGCGAAACCATCGGCGGCGATAAGCGGCCGGTTAAACAGGTCAGCGCCAGCTGAGCGGGAGGTGTACATGCTTTTCTGCCTCCAGAGGGGGATTGCCGATGAGCGCTGAACCGCAGGTGGTCATTATCGGCGGTGGGTTCAGCGGCGCCGCCGTGGCGATTGAGCTGCTGCGCCTGGCGCCAAACGGGCTGCGGGTGACGCTGCTGGAGCCGCGCGCGATGCCCGGCGCGGGGGTGGCCTACTCCACCGCCGAGCCCTCCCATCGCATCAACGTCCCCGCCGCGCGGATGCAGCTGGCCGGCGAGGAGGAGGGTGCTTTCGACCGCTGGTATCGCGACCAGCCGGCGTTCGCCGACGATCCGCAGGCGCGGCGTGAGGACGGGGCGCTCTATCCGCAGCGCGGCCAGTTTGGCCGCTACGTCAGCCAGCGTTTTGCCGATGCGCTGCGGGCGAGCGACGGACGGCTGGTGCACCTGCGGGAAGAGGCGCTGAGCTATGGCCCGCGCGGCGTCACCACCGCCGGCGGCCGGCTGCTGAAAAGCGATCTGCTGATCCTTGCGGTGAGCCATCCGCCGCCGGCGCTGCCGCGCCTGGCGGTCCCATTTCGCGACCATCCGGCGCTGATTGCCAACCCGTGGCGTGCGGACGCGCTTGCCGACGTTGCGCCGGATGCGCGGGTGGCGGTGATGGGCTCCGGGCTGACCATGGCCGACACGATCGCCACCCTGGCGCGGCTCGGGCATCGCGGCCCGGTGACGGCATTTTCGCGCCACGGCCTGCTGCCCCGCGGGAATATCAGCGCCGCCGCCGAGCCGTGGCCCGGCGACTATCGCGAGGGCTCGCTGCGCCAGCGGCTGCGGCGGGTGCGGGAAGATATTCGTCACGCCGCCGAGCAGAGCCAGCCGTGGCAGGTGGTGCTGGACGCGGTGCGTAACCAGGGACAGAGCATCTGGCAGGGGCTCTGCCTGGCCGACCGCCAGCGCTTCTTGCGCCATCTGCGCAGCTACTGGGATGTGCATCGCTACCGCATCGCCCCGCAGGTCGCGGATGTGCTAAGCCAGCGCCAGCGCGACGGTAGCCTGAAGGTGCAGGCGGCAAGGCTGATGGCGCTGGAGGGCGATGCCGGCCGGTTGACCCTGACCCTGAGCCCGCGCCGCGGCGACCCTCAATCGCTGACCGTCGATCGCCTGATCCTCACTACCGGCCCCGCGCACGGCGGTCTGACCGACAGCCAGCCGCTGCTGCGCGACCTGGCGCGGGACGGGCTGATCCGCGCCGACGCGCTGGGGCTCGGGCTCGACGTCGATTCGCGCTCCCGGGCGATTGGCCGCGGGGGCGCGGTGACGCCAAAGGTGCTGATTTCTGGCCCGGCGGCTCGCGGACGTTTTGGCGAGCTGATGGGGCTGCCGCAGGTCGCCGACCATGCCGCCGCGGTGGCGGCCGAAGCACTGGCGACGCTGGGGCTCGAGGGTTCTTTCGTTATTCATGATTAAGCGTGTGCCCCCTGTCGGGACGCGCCCTGGAGAAGTGCTATGTCATCACAACGCGAAATTCGTCTTAATGCTTTTGATATGAACTGCGTCGGCCACCAGTCGCCGGGGCTGTGGACCCACCCGCGCGACCGCTCATGGCAGTATAAGGATCTGGACTACTGGGTTGACCTCGCGCGCCTTCTCGAGCGCGGTAAGTTCGACGGCCTGTTTATTGCCGACGTGCTGGGCATCTACGACGTGCTGAACGGCAATGGTGATGCCGCCATTCGCCAGGCGACGCAGGTGCCGGTGAACGATCCGCTGGCGCTGATTACCCCGATGGCGCTGGTGACGGAGCACCTCGGCTTTGGCCTGACCGCCTCGCTGTCATTTGAGCATCCCTATCCCTTTGCCCGCCGCCTGTCGACCCTTGACCATCTGACCAAAGGCCGGGTGGGCTGGAATATCGTGACCTCGTACCTCGAAAGCGGGGCGCGCAACATCGGTCATCAGGCGCAGACCGATCACGATGCGCGTTACGACTACGCCGACGAGTATCTCGACGTGGTCTATAAGCTGCTGGAAGGCAGCTGGGAAGACGGGGCGGTGCTGCGCGATCGCGAACGGGGGATCTTCAGCGATCCGCAGAAAATCCATCCGATCAACCACCAGGGCAACTTCTTCTCGGTGCCGGGGATCCACCTCTGCGAGCCGTCGCCGCAGCGTACCCCGGTGCTCTATCAGGCCGGGGCGTCGAGCCGCGGGAAGCAGTTTGCCGCCGGCCACGCCGAGTGCGTGTTTGTCGCCGCGCCGTCAAAAACGCTGCTTAAAAAGACGGTGGCCGACATTCGCCGCCGCGCCGCGGAGGCCGGGCGCGATCCGCGCAGCATCCTGATTTTCAACCTGCAAACGGTCATTGTCGGCGAAACCGACCGCGAGGCGCAGGCCAAATGGCAGGAGTATAAATCCTACGTCAGCTACGAGGGGGCGCTGGCGCTGATCTCCGGCTGGACCGGGATCGACTTCGGCCAGTATCAGCCGGATCAGGTGCTGAAGTATCTGCATACCAACGCTATTCAGTCGGCGGTTGAGGCCTTTTCCACCGCCGACCCTGACCGTCAGTGGACGGTGCAGGCGCTGGCCGACTGGGTAGGCATTGGCGGCTTCGGCCCGCTGATCGTCGGCAGCGCGGAAACCGTGGCCGACGAGCTGCAGTCGTGGGTCGAGGAGACCGACGTCGATGGTTTTAACCTCGCCTACGCCGTGACCCACGAAACCTTCCGCGACGTGGTGGAGCTGCTGATTCCCGAGCTGCAACAGCGCGGCGTCTTCAAGCAGGAGTACCGCGAAGGCACCCTGCGCGAAAAACTGTTCGGCGCCGGGCCGCGGCTGGTGGCCCCGCATCCGGGAGCCGGCTACCGGCGCGGCGTGCGCATCGACGCCGGGGCAGGGGAGAAGGTGACATGATCGAGATAGACGACCTGCATAAAAGCTACCGCACGACGGGCGGGCGGGTCAGCGAGGTGCTGAAAGGGCTGTCGCTGCGGGTGCCGACCGGCTCTATCACCGCGGTGGTGGGGCCAAGCGGCGCGGGTAAATCGACCCTTGCGCGCTGCATCAGCCTGCTGGAGCGTCCCGACAGCGGCAGCATCCGGGTTAACGACAACGACCTGTCGCTGCTCAGCGGCGAGGCGCTGCGTCGTGAGCGGCGGGCGATCGGCACCGTTTTCCAGTCCTCGGCGCTGCTGAACCGCAAAACGACCTGGCAAAATATCGCCCTGCCGCTGGAGTATCTCGGGGTGGTGGAGCGGGATGTCAAAGCCCGGGTTGGCGAACTGCTGGAGAGCGTCGGCCTGAGCGATAAAGCCGACGCCTGGCCGGCCCAGCTCTCCGGCGGCCAGCGCCAGCGCATCGGCATCGCCCGCGCCCTGGCGCTGCGTCCTTCTGTGCTGCTGGCGGACGAGGCCACTTCGGGTCTGGACCCGCAGGCTACCGCCGCGGTGCTCAATTTGCTTAAGCGTCTGCGCGATGAGTACCGGCTGGCGATCGTGCTGATTACCCACGAGATGGACGCGGTACGCGCGGCGGCGGATGCGGTCGCCGAAATTCGCGACGGCGCGATCCTCCAGTTCGGCGAGGTGAAAGAGCTGCTGGCGCGTCCGGACTCTCTGCTGGGCCAGCAGCTGCTGCCGCTCTCCCCGGTGGCGGCCCGCAGCGATCTGCTGCTGCGCCTGAGCTATCGCTGGGATGTGCCGGTGGCCACCGACTGGATCAGCCGCCTGAGCCAGCAGTTTGCGCTGCAGATTGACCTGCTCGGCGGCCACGTTGAGGTGATAAACGGCCGGCTGGCAGGGCGGCTGCAGGCGGGGGTGCGCTTTCAGGGTGAGCGTCTGTCGGCAGGTAGGATGCTGGCGCTGCTGGCGCAGCTCGGCATCGCGGCCGAGGTCCTCGACGACGCGCCGGAACTCAAGGAGGCAGTATGAAACCTTCGGTAATCAGCCAGGATACGCCCTGGAGCGAGATCCATACGCTGCTGCTGCCGGCCTACGGCGAAACCTGGCTGATGGTGGCCATTGTGATGCTGTTTGTGGTGACCCTCGGCGGTGCGGTCGGGGTGGTGCTGTTCAACGCTTCGTCACGGGGGCTGTTTCCGCACGCCGCGCTCTATCGGGTGCTGAACTGGGTGGTGAACATGGGGCGATCCCTGCCGTTTCTGGTGCTGATGGCGGCGATCATTCCCTTCACCTTCTGGCTCACCGGGACCACGATCGGCATCCCGGCCGCCGTGGTGCCGATGATCGCCGCCGGAGTGCCGTTTTTTGGCCGGCTGGTGGAGAACGCCCTGCGCGAGCTGCCGGCGGAGGTCACCGCCGTGGGGATCGTCTGCGGCGGCTCGCGCTGGCAGATTATCCGCAGCGCCCAGTTGAGCGAAGCCCTGCCCGCGCTGGTGGCGGCGGTGACGCTCAACCTGGTGTCGATGATCGAATATTCCGCCATTGCTGGCACCATCGGCGCGGGAGGGATTGGTTATCTGGCGGTGGTGTACGGCTATCAGCGCTTCGACAATCACATCATGATCGCCACCATTATCGCGCTGATCGCCACTATCCAGCTGATTCAATTTTTCGGTGACCGCCTGGTCAACAAACTTCGCCACACGCAGGGGATCTCTTCATGACAACAGAACAGTTTGAGTTACGTAAGGCCCGCCGCTGGCCGTGGCTGGCGGCGCTGGTGGTGATTGTGGCGCTGGCCGTCGCCTTCTGGTGGTGGCGGGGGCAGGCCCAGTCGCAGCAGGTGGTGTTCGGCACCACCCTGAAAATTCACTATGAACCGGCGATGGCCGGCGAGCAGCGGATCATTGAGTACATCGGCGAGCATATCGCGCCGGACTATGGCCTGAAGCTGGAGGCGGTGGGGGTACAGGATCCGGTGCAGGCGGATCGCGCGGTAGCGCAGGGGGAGTACGCCGGAACCATCTATCAGCACCAGTGGTGGCTCAAGCAGGTGGTGGACGCTAACGGCTTCGCGCTTTCCACCACGGTGCCGGTGTTCCAGTGGGCCTTTGGGATTTACTCCGATCGCTATAAGTCGGTCAAGGATCTGCCGAACGGAGCGACGATCGTGGTGCCGGACGATGGCGCCAACCAAGGGCAGGCGCTGTGGCTGCTGCAGCGCATCGGCCTGATTACGCTCGACCCGGCGGTGGAGCCGCGCACGGCGAAGCTGAAAAATATCGTCGGCAACTCGCATCAGTTTAATTTCAAAGAGCTGGATCTGCTCACCATGCCGCGCGCGCTCAATTCGGTGGATGCGGCAATCGGCTATGTCTCGCAGTTTGATGCCGGAAAGGTGTCGCGGGACAGAGGGATTTTATTCCCGCCGGCGCCGCGCACCTTCGCGTCGCAGCTGGTCATCGGCACGCCTTATTTGTCGCAGGAGAATATCGTCAAATTAAAGCAGGCGTTTTCCGACCCGCGCATCCAGACCTGGCTGAAAACCACCGACGATCCGCTGGTGAAAGACGTGCTGGTACCGGTTTCCGCTGAATAATCTGTGCCGATGAGCATCTCGCAGGACGGGCGAAGGCCCGTCCTGATGTTGCTGTTTTATTCAATTAACATATTGAATATATTAATTTTTATAGGTGGGTTTTTTGTTGGTAAGGAAGCCGGCGACGGAGAAAATCGTCGCCGGTAAACACTACTTGTCCTGCGACCAGGTGGCGCTGCGCACGTCCACTTTGACCGGCAGCAGGCCAACGCGGGTGAAGGTATCCGCCAGCGTCTGCTGTTCGTTATAGACCGCGGGCGTCATGCGCTCGGCGCCGTAGGGCAGGCGGGCCAGCGCTTTCAGCCAGATAGCCTTATCCAGCCCGGTGGAGGTCGACAAAATCCCGGCGGCATCGTCCTGATGGGCGTTGGCCCAGTCGCTCAGCTTGCCCAGCTCATCAACGACCTGCTTCGCGGTATCCGGATAGGATTCAGCAAATTTACGGCTGGCGAGATAGAAGGTGTAGTGCGGCACCAGCCCTTCGGCGTTGCGGATCTGCCGCGCCTTAGCGTTGGTTTCAACTTCGGCAAGGTACGGATCCCAGATAACCCAGGCATCGATGGCGCCGCGCTGGAAGGCGGCGCGGGCGTCGGCCGGCGGCAGATAGACCGGAGTGATATCTTTATAGCTTAGCCCGGCCTTTTCCAGCGCGGTTACCAGCAGGTAGTTGACGTCAGAGCCTTTATTCAGCCCCACGCGCTTGCCTTTCAGGTCGGCCACGCTGCGAATGGTTGAGCTTTCCGGCACCACGATGGCTTCAGTTTTGGGGTTCGCCGGGGAGTGGGCGAGATAAACCAGGTCCGCCTGCGCCGCCTGAGCGAAGGCCGGCGGGGCGTCGCCGGTAGCCGCCAGATCGATGCTGCCGACGTTCAGCCCTTCCAGCATCTGCGGGCCGGCGGGGAACTCCACCCAGCGCACGGCGATCCCCTCTTTTTTGAAGGTCTCATCGAGGGTGCCACGATATTTCAGCAGGGCGAAAATATTGGCTTTCTGGTAGCCAATGTTGACGGTTTCCGGCGCCTTCGCCAGCGCGGAAGCGGACAGACCGAGCAGCAGCGGCAGCAGGGCCAGATGGAACCTTTTTGACATGATTTGTTCTCCGGTAGCGGTTTCCCGTAAGGTAGCAAATCGTACTTATAACCAATAAATAACTAAATTTTAATTTATATAACCGAAATGGCTTTCAGGTGGGACTGCGGGGAGAGGCCCGGCGAACGGTCGTCCGCCGGGAAAGGGCATTAATCGCAGGTCACGATTTTCATCGCCAGGCCACCGCGCGACGTTTCGCGGTACTTGGCGTTCATATCCTTGCCGGTTTCGTACATCGTCTCGATAACCTTATCCAGGCACACGCGTGGTTCGCTGGTGCGGCGCAGCGCCATCCGGGCGGCGTTGACGGCCTTCACCGCGGCGATGGCGTTACGCTCGATGCACGGCACCTGAACCTGGCCGGCAACCGGGTCGCAGGTCAGGCCGAGGTTGTGCTCCATGCCGATTTCGGCGGCGATGCACACCTGGCCCGGGCTACCACCCAGCAGTTCGGTTAAGCCGGCCGCCGCCATCGAGCAGGCGACGCCAACCTCGCCCTGGCAGCCCACTTCGGCGCCGGAAATCGAGGCGTTCATCTTATACAGTGAGCCAATTGCACTGGTTACCAGCAGGTAGCGCGCCAGCGAGTTGGCGTTAACTTTGCGGATAAACTTATCGTAGTAGGCCAGTACCGCCGGCACGATCCCGCAGGCGCCGTTGGTTGGCGCGGTGACCACGCGGCCGCCGGCGGCGTTCTCTTCGTTCACCGCCAGGGCGAACATGTTAATCCAGTCAACGACCGCCATCGGATCGCTGTTGGTATTGTCCTGGCTGACCAGCATCCGGCGTAACGCCGCGGCGCGGCGCGGGACGCGCAGCTTGCCCGGCAGCACCCCTTCGGTGCTGATGCCGCGCTCGATACCGCCGCTCATCACGTCCCAGACGGCGGAAAAGTGCTGCTCCAGCTCTTCTTTGCTGTGCAGCGCCAGCTCGTTTTGCATCATCAGGCCGGAAAGCGAGAGCCCGCTTTCGCTGCAGTGTCGCTGTAAATCAGCCGCGTTTTTGTAAGGATAAGGCACGGCCACCGGCGCGTCGTTGCTCTGGCCGAAGTGCTGCTCGTCGACGATAAAACCGCCGCCGATGGAGTAGTAAGTCTGAGTGTAGAGCACCTTATCGCCGCCGAGGGCGGTAATGCGCATGCCGTTTTCATGCAGCGACAGATTGTCAGCATGGAAGTTCATGCAGCGGTCAACCGGGAAGTCGACCTCCTGCTGGCCGTTTGCCAGCATCAGCCGCCCGTGGGTGTTGACGTCCTGAATAAACGCCGGAATGGCGTCAATGTCGACGCTATCGGGCATGTTGCCCGCCAGGCCCATAATAATCGCAATGTCGGTATGGTGGCCTTTGCCGGTCAGGGAAAGGGAGCCGTATACGTCGACGATGACGGTGGTGACGTCGGCAAGCAGCCCGCGCGCGATAAGGTCGTCGGTGAATTGTTTGCCCGCTTTCATTGGCCCCACGGTGTGGGAGCTGGAAGGGCCAATGCCGATTTTAAAGATATCGAATACGCTGATCATGATGCACATCCAGAACTGTCGGAAAGCGCGCCGCCGGCAGGCGGCGCGAGGGGGAGATTAGCTGAACAGGGAGTAGAAAATAGCGGAGATAGCAATCAGGCCCATCAGCACCACGAAGACGTTGCTGACGTGGCCGCTGTATTTGCGCATCGCCGGGACTTTCTGAATCGCGTACATCGGCATCAGGAACAGAATCATCGCGATAATCGGGCCGCCGAGGGTTTCGATCATGCCGAGAATGCTTGGGTTCAGCGTCGCCACAATCCAGGTGGTGACCAGCATGAACAGCGCGGTAATTTTGTTCAGCTTGTTGATTTCGATGCATTTACCTTTACCGCGCAGGGATTTAATCACCATGCCGTTAAAGCCTTCACGGGCGCCGAGATAGTGGCCGAGGAAGGATTTAGTGATGGCAATCATCGCAATGATCGGCGCCATCCAGGCAATCAGCGGGGCGTTAAAGTGGTTCGCCAGGTAAGAGAGAATCGAGATGTTCTGATCTTTCGCCGCCGCCAGGTCCGCAGGGGAGAGGCTCAGTATGCAGCTGAAGACGAAGAACATCACGGTAATGACCATCATGATGTGAGCGCGAGCGAGGATGCTGGAACATTTCTTCTCCGCGCCCTGGCCGTACTCTTCACGCTTCGCCACGGCGAAGGAGGAGATGATCGGCGAGTGGTTAAAGGAGAACACCATCACCGGGATCGCCAGCCACAGGGTCATCCACAGGCCGTTGCCGGTAGAGGTTGCGCTGCTCAGGGAGAGGGTTTCCAACGCCGCGCCGTTCCACTCAGGGATCAGATACAGCGCTAGAATCATCAGGGCGACCACGAACGGGAAGACCAGTACGCTCATCGCTTTCACAATCATCTGCTCGCCGAAGCGAACGATGGTCATCATCCCGACGATCAGGATCAGCGACAGAATAGCGCGCGGCGGCGGCGTCATCTGTAGCTGGTGCAGCATAAAGCTCTCGACGGTATTGGTAATCGCGACGCTGTAAACCAGCAGAATAGGGTAGATAGCAAAGAAGTAGAGCAGGGTAATTAGCTTACCTGCGCCAACGCCAAAGTGTTCTTCTACGACTTCGGTGATGTTTTCTCCCGGATTCTTCCCGGAAAGCACAAAACGGGTCATCCCGCGGTGGGCAAAGAACGTCATCGGGAAAGCCAGAATAGCCATGATGATCAGGGGGATCATACCGCCGACGCCGGCGTTGATCGGCAGGAACAAAACGCCCGCGCCGATAGCGGTGCCGTACAGGCCCAGCATCCACATGGTATCTGTTTTGCGCCATCCGCTGCGGGTTTCGCCCGAAACGATAGTGCTGGTTTGCGTGGTTTCCATCTGTATCTCCTGGAGGAATCGACAAAAATAATAAATAAAATCAATTAAGTAGTATTAAATTCGTTTGTTTACGGTTTTTTTGTGATTTTCTCCGTAACAAGTGGGGCGGGAAGATACATTCATATTGGAAATCTATCAGTGATCGCGATCTCAATTGCAATAATCCACTTTCAAGGTGGATATTTTTAGTCCAACAGTCTGTTTCTGATGTTCAGCCAGATATTTATGGCGCGAAGGCTAGCATTTGCAGCATATGAGATAAAAGCGTGGCGGCGTAATAACGAGGTTTGCGCTGTAAAAATTGGATGTTATCGATGTTTTAGCTATCAAACGTCTTTTTTGTGGTGATATTTATTGCTGTTTTTGGAAAGGCAAACGATTGGCTTTGTAAAAAGCTACAAAACATTCACAAAGAAAATGGATTTCAGAAAGGAGGGGCGGGAGAGCCGGGAGCAGCAGATTATCGTGCTGGAGAACGGGAGAACGGGAGAACGGGAGAACGGGAGAACGGGAGCGGAGGAGCGCTGGGATGCAGGAGTGCGGGTTGGATTGCCCGGGCAGGGCGTTAGCCGCCGCCCGGGAGGGTCAGAACAGGGCTCAGGAGCCTATTTCATAGCAAGGGATATAGGCGCTGCCGCCCGGTAGCTTCATGCGGTGCTGGGCGACAAAGCCCTGCAGCAGATCGTCCATCCGGCGCATTATCTCCACATCGCCGTGCAGCTTATAAGGGCCGAATTTTTCAATCGCCTGGATGCCGACCTCTTTGACGTTCCCGGCGACGATCCCGGAGAAAGCGCGGCGCAGATCCGCGGCCAGCACTTCCACCGGCTGGTCCGGGTAAAGCTTGAGGTTGGCCATGTTCTCGTGCGTCGGATCGAACGGCATCTGCAGGTCCGGCGAAATACGAATCGACCAGTTAAAGCTGTAGGCGTCGTCGGTTTCCCGGCGGCTCTCTTTGACCAGCGGCATCGCTTTCTTCAGCTGACGCGCCACTTCGCTGGCATCGTCAATGATAATTTTGTAGTGGCGACGCGCCGATTCGCCCATGGTGTGGACGATGAACTCATCCAGCACGCGGAAATAGTTCTCGCTCTCTTTTGGTCCGGTGAGGATTAGCGGCAGCACCTGCGCCTTGTTGGCCGGGTGCATCAAAATGCCCAGCAGATAGAGCAGTTCTTCCGCCGTACCCACCCCGCCCGGGAAGATAATGATACCGTGGGCGATGCGCACGAACGCCTCAAGGCGCTTTTCGATATCCGGCATGATGATCAGTTCGTTCACCAGCGGGTTCGGCGGCTCGGCGGCAATAATCGAAGGTTCGGTCATGCCGATAAAGCGGCTGTCTTTGTAGCGCTGCTGGGCATGGCCAACCGCGGCGCCTTTCATCGGCGCTTCCATCGCGCCCGGGCCGCAGCCGGTGCAGATATTCAGCTCGCGCAGGCCGAGCTGGGTCCCGACGCGGCGAGCGTAGAGATATTCGGTCTCATTAATCGAGTGGCCGCCCCAGCAGACAATCATATTGGGCGCTTCGCCAACGTGCAGGGCGCGGGCGTTGCGCAGAATCGAGAACACCAGGTTGGTGATATGCACCGAACTTTCGAGGTCGAGGTTCGGCAGACGAACGGTATTATGAATCTGCCCGTAAACGAACAGGATGTCGCGCAGCACGGCAAACAGGTTGGCCTGCAGGGAACGGATAATCCGCCCGTCAACGAACGCCTCTTCCGGCGGGTTGATCAGTTCCAGCTTCACGCCGCGTTCGCGACGCAGCACGTTAATATCGAAGTTTTCAAAACGAGACAGCAGCTCTTTGCTGTTATCGGTCAGGCTCCCCGAGTTGAGCACGGCAAGCGAACAGTTGCGAAAGAGCTGATACAGGTCACTGCTGGCGGTGCGTTTAAGCATATCCACTTCCAGCTGTGACAGCATATCCATTGAACCAAGCGGGCTAACATGTGTAATCAAGTGAACTCCTTAACAGGACGATTATCGTCTTCCTGTGATTACAATAGCCCTGCCTGCGGCGTTTTCACAACCTTGCGTACGCGTGAAGGCACGCAAAGTTGTGAAAATTCTTTACTACTGACGCGCCAGACGAGCAATAGCCGGAACAAAGTCCGCGTTGCTGCGCCACGGGTTGATGTCGAGGCCGCCGCGGCGGGTGTAGCGGGCGTAGACGGAGAGCGACTGCGGGCGGCAGAAGCGCAGAAGGTCGTTGAAGATCCGCTCGACGCACTGTTCGTGAAACTCGTTATGGTGGCGGAACGAGACCAGGTAGCGCAGCAGCTTTTCGCGATCGATTTTTGGCCCGCGATACTGGATTTGCACCGAACCCCAGTCCGGCTGGTGGGTGATCAGGCAGTTGGATTTCAGCAGATGGCTCACCAGCGTCTCTTCGACGATTTTGTCGCCGGCAGCGTCCAGCAGGTAGTCGGTGCTGAATTCATAGTTATTAACTTCGATATCCTGATCGTCGATGCAGGTACCGTGCAGATGGGCCACCGGCTGGCCTTCGAGTTCGTCGAGGCGATAGAGCGCAACCGTCACCTCACCCTGCGCGCAGGCGCTAAGGTCGCGCGTCAGGGTCGCCTGCACCTCCTGCCAGTCGGCAAAGCGGGTCTGGTTGAAGCTGTTGAGATAGAGCTTAAAGCTTTTGGACTCAACCAGGTTCACGCTGGTATCGCTCAGCTCGACGTGGCCCACCGCAACCTGCGGCAGACCTTTTGCATTCAGCCAGGAGAGCTCGTACAGCGTCCAGATATCGCCGCCGTGGAAGGGCAGGCTGTCGGCGTGCAGGCCCAGCGGATCGCGGTTCAGGCTGCGCGGCACGCCCTGCAGCAGGGACGCGTCGTAGGTATCACGGTAAGCGGTTGATTTACCGAGTATCAGGCCAGCGAGGGCCTGATGATTCTCATAAGAAGACATGTTTCACCATAGTAAAGCGGGTACACTATTCGCTAAGTGTATCCTGGCTAACGTGAAGAGAGAAACCGGTGGACAATCAGACCGCAGAAGCGCTGCAAGCATTTACCCAACGTTATTGCGACGCCTGGCAGCAGCAGCGCGCAAGCCTGCCGCGCAGCGAAGAGCTTTACGGCATCCCGTCGCCCTGCATCAGCGCGACGGACGCCGACGCCGTTTTCTGGCAGCCGCAGCCCTTTTCCCTCCCCGCCAATATCAGCGCGGTTGAAAGGGCCTTCGATATTGTGGTACAACAGCCGGCTCATAGTTATTATACCACCCAGTTCGCCGGCGATATGCAGGCGCGCTTTGCGGGCGAAACGATGACCCTGCTGCAGGCCTGGAGCCCGGATGACTTCCAGCGCATGCAGGAAAATCTGATTGGCCATCTGGTGGTGCAAAAACGCCTGAAGCTGTCGCCGACGCTGTTTATCGCCACGCTGGACAGCGAGCTGGACGTTATCTCCGTTTGTAACGTCAGCGGCGAAGTCCTCAAAGAGACCCTCGGCACGCGCAAACGTACGACCCTTTCTGCCTCCCTGGCGAGTTTTCTCAACCAGCTCGATCCGGTTGTGTAATCCATTATGCCTGCCCGTTTGTGAGAGATCTCTTACAAGACCTGTAAGAGATCGTCATCATTTAAGTCATTTTTCAACTATTTAATTTTTAATAAATCATTTTAACTCAGCTGGTTAGGTTTTATATCGTCTTTTTTTGTGGTGACTAATCTTAAGAGATTGTCGTATGAAGGGTTGTAAGACGAGGCGGAATCAGTGATCCTATGTACGTCGACAGGAAGTCGCGAAATGAAGTGAACATTAGGATGATGACACTTCTGCAGGACCCGCCGGGAAGGCGTAGCAAGGACAGGCTTCAGGATGAAGCGCAGGATAACGCAGGATGGCGTAAAGGACACCTCCAGGATGGAGAACGTGAGCCGCTCATGATGAACGGTGGATCAGGAAGATCGGGATAGACTTAAGGACAGGTAATTTCACATCGGGGTGGTGTGAAAGCAGGACGCACTGGTTTATGGATGAACATGGTCAGGAGACCTCAGGAAAAGTTTTCACGGACGAGCAGGGAGCACCAATGTAGCTGGATTGCTGCGAAACGAACCGGGAGCACTGTTTATACAGTGCTCCCTTTTTTTATTTCTCTTCTGAATTTGCTATTCTGCGCCGGTTTACAACTCATCGAGGTTTTCCCATGACTCTTCACCTCAGCGTGTGCGAGCGCCTGCACGCTATTGAAGCGCTGCTGCGCGAAACGCAGTACTGGCAGGAAAACGTGCCGCAAAGCAGCGCCTTTGCCAGCGACAGCCCGTTCTGCATGGATACCATGGAGCCGCTGGAGTGGCTGCAGTGGGTGCTGATCCCGCGTATGCATCAGCTGCTGGACGCCGAGCAGCCGCTGCCGCAGAGTTTTGCCGTCGCCCCTTATTATGAGATGGCCCTTGATGCCGCCCACCCGCTGCGCGATCGCGTGCTGGCGGAGCTGCTGCTGCTGGATACCCTTTTTGCGAGCGACGACGCCTGATGCTGGAGATTATCTATCAGGACGAGTGGCTGGTGGCGGTCAATAAGCCCTCCGGCTGGCTGGTCCACCGCAGCTGGTTGGATCGCGATGAGAAAGTGGTGGTCATGCAAACGGTGCGCGATCAAATTGGCCAGCACGTCTTTACCGCCCATCGCCTCGACAGGCCGACCTCCGGCGTGCTGCTGATGGGGCTATCAAGCGAGGCGGGAAGACGGCTGTCGCAGCAGTTTGAGCAGCACCAGATGCAAAAACGCTACCACGCCATTGCTCGCGGCTGGCTGACCGAAGAGGCGCTGCTCGATTATCCGCTGGTTGAAGAGCTGGACAAAATAGCCGATAAGTTCGCCCGCGAAGATAAAGGCCCGCAGCCGGCGGTCACCCACTATCGTGGCATGGCGACGGTAGAGATGCCGGTCGCCACCGGACGCTATCCGACGACGCGCTACAGCCTGGTTGAGCTGGAGCCTAAAACGGGACGTAAGCACCAGCTGCGCCGCCATCTCTCCCACCTGCGCCACCCGATTATCGGCGACAGCAAGCACGGCGATCTGCGGCAGAACCGCAGCGCGGTGGAAAACTTTGCCTGCGACCGCCTGATGCTGCACGCAAGCCAGCTCTCGTTAACCCATCCGTTTACCGGCGAGCCGCTGGTTATTCGCGCCAGCCTGGACGACGTGTGGATGCGGGCGCTGTCGCAGTTTGGCTGGCGAGGCCTTCTGCCGTTAAATGAAAGGGTTGAGTTTGCAGACGACAGCGGTCAGGATGAACGGATTGAGGTCAATCCAGGGAGATAAAGATGGCAGAAGTCGGAATTTTTGTCGGTACGATGTATGGCAACGCGCTGCTGGTCGCTGAAGAAGCGGAAGCCATTTTGAGCGGCCTTGGCCACAAGGCAAAGGTGTTCGAAGACCCGGAAGTTCATGACTGGGAGCCCTACAGCGGCAAATTCGTTCTGGTCGTGACGTCAACGACCGGACAGGGCGATCTGCCGGACAGCATCATTCCGCTGTACGAAGGCATTAAGGATATGTACCAGCCGCACCTGCGCTACGGAATCATTGCGCTCGGCGACAGTACCTACGCTAACTTCTGCGGCGGCGGCAAGACCTTTGATGCGCTGCTACAGGAGCAGGGTGCAAAGCGCGTCGGCGACATGCTGACGATCGACGCCAGCGAAGACCCGGAGCCCGA
Source organism: Klebsiella sp. 18074 (assembly GCF_902705905.1). Lineage (NCBI taxonomy): Bacteria > Pseudomonadati > Pseudomonadota > Gammaproteobacteria > Enterobacterales > Enterobacteriaceae > Klebsiella > Klebsiella sp. 18074. The sequence goes on from NZ_CACSIS010000003.1 coordinate 228,172, forward strand.
AGGCGTGTCCAACCCGTGGGTTGAACAGTGGGCGACCCTGCTCGAATAAGCAGATGAAAAGTGACGCTCTCTCCCTACGCAGAGGGCGTCCCTTCTGAAGGCCAGCGCCGGATAAGCGCCCAACAGGATCGTACCCGCGCTCGCCCGTCAGGGGTTCAGGCACCTGCCTAAAAACCACTCGCTAAAAGTGGTTTTTTCCGCCTGTTTTCACCGGGTCAAGAGAGACATTTCACACTCCTGCCGTTTGCACCCTCGCCGGCAGCGCTAACCGGCGGTTGCTTTTCATTTTCGTGAACTACCCCCCATCTGATTAGGCATAAGCCATAAATCGATTTCAGCACGTCCCGCAAAGCTGTGTATGTGCATGGTGAGCCAGGCATGTCCTCTTTTTATACTTTTCCTGCCAGTTTGAAAAAGCAAAATGCCGGATAAAACGAAAACACGAACACGTCATTCTGACTACCCTACAGGTTGTGCTGTTCAGAATGAACGTAGCTAATTGCTATGATTCAGGAGTGCAACAATGAGTACATTAAGTCAGGCGGCGAACGGCGCGGAAAAACGCACCAACGCCCGCTACTGGATAGTGGTGATGCTGTTTATCGTCACCTCTTTTAACTACGGCGACCGCGCGACGCTGTCGATTGCCGGCTCGGAAATGGCCAAAGATATTGGCCTCGACGCGGTGGGTATGGGCTACGTTTTCTCTGCGTTCTCATGGGCCTACGTTATTGGTCAGATCCCCGGCGGTTGGCTGCTCGATCGCTTTGGTTCAAAACGGGTCTATTTTTGGTCGATCTTCATTTGGTCGATGTTTACCCTCTTGCAGGGCTTCGTCGATATCTTTAGCGGTTTTGGCATCATCGTCGCGCTGTTTACCCTGCGATTCCTCGTCGGCTTAGCGGAAGCGCCATCCTTCCCCGGCAACAGCCGCATCGTCGCGGCCTGGTTCCCGGCGCAGGAGAGGGGTACCGCGGTCTCTATTTTTAACTCCGCCCAGTACTTTGCTACCGTTATCTTCGCGCCGATCATGGGCTGGCTAACCCATGAAGTCGGCTGGTCGCACGTCTTCTTCTTTATGGGAGGATTAGGGATTGTGATTAGCTTCGTGTGGTTGAAAGTGATCCACGAGCCGAATCAGCACCCCGGTGTGAACCAAAAAGAGCTGGACTATATCGCCGCCGGCGGGGCGCTGATCAATATGGATCAGAAGAAAAGCGTGCAGAAGGTGCCGTTCAGTGAAAAGTGGGGACAGATCAAACAGCTGATCGGATCGCGAATGATGGTCGGGATCTACATCGGCCAGTACTGCATCAACGCGTTGACCTACTTCTTTATCACCTGGTTCCCGGTCTATCTGGTGCAGGCGCGCGGCATGTCGATTCTGAAAGCCGGGTTTGTCGCCTCCGTTCCCGCCATTTGCGGCTTTGTCGGCGGCGTCTTAGGCGGCATTATCTCCGACTGGCTGATGCGCCGCACCGGCTCGCTGAATATTGCCCGCAAGACCCCCATCGTGCTTGGTATGCTGCTGTCGATGGTCATGGTGTTCTGTAACTACGTTAACGCGGAATGGATGATTATCGGCTTTATGGCGATGGCCTTCTTCGGCAAGGGTATCGGTGCGCTGGGCTGGGCGGTGATGGCGGATACCGCTCCGAAAGAGATAAGCGGCCTCTCCGGCGGTCTGTTCAATATGTTCGGCAATATTTCCGGTATCGTCACGCCTATTGCTATCGGCTACATCGTCGGGACGACGGGCTCGTTCAACGGGGCGCTGATTTATGTCGGGGTGCATGCGCTGGTGGCGGTACTGAGCTACCTGGTGTTGGTGGGGGATATTAAACGTATTGAACTGAAACCTGTTGGAGAACGCTAACGATGAATACTCAATCTACCCCGATCGTCACCGACATGAAGGTGATCCCGGTAGCCGGGCATGACAGCATGCTGTTGAATATCGGCGGCGCGCACGGCGCCTGGTTTACCCGCAATATCGTGATACTCACCGACAGCGCCGGCAACACCGGTATCGGTGAGGCCCCCGGCGGCGAGGTTATCTATCAGACGCTGGTAGACGCTATTCCGCAGGTGCTGGGGCAGGAAATTGCGCGCCTGAACAAGGTGGTTCAGCAGGTGCATAAAGGCAATCAGGCGGCGGATTTCGACACCTTCGGAAACGGCGCCTGGACCTTCGAACTGCGGGTTAACGCGGTCGCGGCGCTGGAGGCCGCGCTGCTGGATCTGCTGGGCAAAGCGCTGAATGTCCCGGTGTGCGAGCTGCTGGGGCCGGGCAAACAGCGCGACGCGGTGACCGTTCTGGGCTATCTCTTCTATATTGGCGATCGCCAGAAAACGGATCTGCCGTACCTTGAGACGACCCCTGGCCAGCACGACTGGTACCACCTGCGGCATCAGGAAGCGCTGAGCAGCGAAGCGGTGGTTCGCCTCGCTGAGGCCGCCCAGGACCGCTACGGCTTTAAAGATTTCAAGCTTAAGGGCGGCGTGCTGCCGGGCGAGCAGGAGATTGACACCGCTCGCGCGCTGAAAAAACGGTTCCCGGATGCGCGTATTACCGTCGATCCGAACGGCGCCTGGCTGCTGGATGAAGCCATTAATCTCTGCAAAGGCCTGCAGGACGTGCTGACCTACGCCGAGGATCCCTGCGGCGCCGAACAGGGCTTTTCCGGTCGCGAGGTGATGGCGGAATTCCGCCGCGCCACCGGGCTGCCGGTAGCAACCAATATGATTGCCACTAACTGGCGTGAAATGGGGCACGCGGTGATGCTCAACGCAGTGGATATCCCGCTCGCCGATCCGCACTTCTGGACCCTGTCCGGCGCGGTGCGGGTCGCGCAGCTGTGCGATGACTGGGGGCTGACGTGGGGCTGCCACTCAAATAACCACTTCGATATTTCACTGGCTATGTTTACCCACGTCGGCGCGGCGGCGCCGGGCAATCCGACCGCCATCGATACCCACTGGATTTGGCAGGAGGGCGACTGCCGCCTGACCAAAAATCCGCTGCAGATTGAAAACGGCAGGATTGCCGTACCGGACGCGCCGGGCCTGGGCGTGGAACTGGACTGGGAGCAGGTGCAAAAGGCGCACGAGGCCTATAAGACGCTGCCCGGAGGGGCGCGTAACGACGCCGCCCCAATGCAATACCTGATCCCAGGTTGGAAATTTGACCGCAAACGTCCCGTTTTCGGCCGCAATTAATTAGAAAAGGATTCAATCATGACGACGCAATTCTCAACGCCGGTAGTCGCCTCTATGCAGGTTATCCCGGTGGCCGGTCACGACAGCATGCTGATGAATCTCAGCGGCGCGCACGCACCGTACTTCACCCGCAATATCGTGATTATTAAAGATAACTCGGGTCACACCGGGGTGGGCGAAATTCCTGGCGGCGAGAAGATCCGCCAGACCCTGGAGGATGCCGCGGCGCTGGTTGTCGGCAAAACTCTCGGCGAATACAAAAACGTGCTGGGCGCCGTTCGCCAGCAGTTTGCCGACCGCGATGCCGGCGGCCGCGGTTTGCAAACCTTTGACCTGCGTACCACTATTCATGTGGTGACCGGGATTGAAGCGGCGCTGCTGGACCTGCTTGGGCAGCACCTTGGGGTGAACGTGGCTTCGCTGCTGGGCGACGGGCAGCAGCGTAGCGAAGTGGAAATGCTTGGCTACCTGTTCTTCGTCGGCAACCGCCAGGCCACGCCGCTGGCCTACCAGAGCCAAACGGATGAGAAGTGTGACTGGTATCGGCTGCGCCACGAAGAGGCCATGACCCCGGACGCCGTTGTGCGCCTGGCGGAAGCGGCCTATGAGAAGTACGGCTTCAACGATTTCAAACTCAAAGGCGGCGTGCTGGCCGGCGAGGAGGAGGCCGAGTCTATCGTCGCGCTGGCAAAGCGCTTCCCGCAGGCGCGGGTGACGCTTGACCCGAACGGCGCCTGGCTGCTCGACGAAGCCATCGCCATTGGTAAACAGCTGAAAGGCGTTCTGGCCTACGCGGAAGATCCGTGCGGGGCCGAGCAGGGCTACTCCGGTCGGGAGGTGATGGCGGAATTCCGCCGCGCCACCGGTCTGCCGACGGCGACCAATATGATTGCCACCGACTGGCGGCAGATGGGGCACACCCTGTCGCTGCAGTCGGTTGATATCCCGCTGGCCGATCCGCACTTCTGGACCATGCAGGGATCGGTGCGCGTTGCCCAAATGTGCCATGAGTTTGGCCTGACCTGGGGTTCGCACTCCAATAACCATTTTGATATCTCGCTGGCGATGTTCACCCACGTTGCGGCGGCGGCACCGGGTAAGATCACCGCCATTGATACCCACTGGATCTGGCAGGAAGGGAACCAGCGTTTGACCCGACAACCTTTTGAGATCAAAGGTGGTATGGTGCAGGTACCCTCGACGCCAGGCCTTGGCGTAGAGCTCGACATGGACCGCGTTATGCTGGCCAATGAGCTGTATAAAAAGCACGGCCTGGGCGCTCGCGACGATGCGATGGCGATGCAGTACCTGATCCCAGAGTGGACGTTTAATAACAAGCGCCCGTGCATGGTGCGCTGAGGACATACCGGCTCCTGCGGGGGCCGGTCGTTTTTTGATAACGGGCTTGTGTTCATGTTAAGGACAGCTGATGAAAATAGTCATTGCACCAGATTCATACAAGGAGAGCCTGAGTGCGCTGGGCGTAGCGACCGCGATTGAGCAGGGGTTCAGGGAGATTTATCCCGATGCAGAATACCTCAAGCTACCGGTCGCCGACGGCGGGGAGGGGACCGTCGAAGCGATGGTCGCCGCCACTCAGGGGCATCTGGTGCGGGTTGTCGTTACCGGCCCGCTCGGCGAGCCGGTGAACGCGTTTTATGGCCTTTCCGGCGACGAACGCTGCGCCTATATCGAAATGGCGGCGGCCAGCGGCCTGGAAAGCGTACCGCCGGCGCGCCGTAATCCGCTGCTCACCACCAGCTGGGGGACCGGGGAGCTTATCCGCCACGCGCTGGACAGCGGCGTGAAGCAGATTATTATCGGTATCGGCGGCAGCGCCACTAACGACGGCGGCGCCGGGATGGTGCAGGCGCTGGGCGGCAAGCTGCTGACGGAAGATAATCGGCAGCTAGCGGCCGGCGGCGCGGCGCTGGAGCAGCTGGCGAAGATTGACCTCAGCGAGCTGGATCAACGCTTAACGGATTGCCGCATCGAGGTTGCCTGCGACGTGACCAACCCGCTCACTGGCCCGGAAGGCGCGACGGCGGTATTTGGCCCGCAGAAAGGGGCGACGGAGGAGATGATCGCCCGCCTCGATCGCGCTCTGACGCATTTCGCGCAAATTATTCATCGCGATCTCGGCATTGATGTCCTGCACCTTGAGGGCGGCGGCGCGGCGGGCGGAATGGGCGCCGCGCTCTACGCGTTTTGCGGGGCGAAGCTGCGCCCGGGGATTGAGATTGTAACCGACGCCCTGCACCTCGCTGAGCGGGTGGCGGACGCTGACCTGGTTATCACCGGAGAGGGGCGCATTGACAGCCAGACTATTCACGGCAAGGTGCCGGTTGGGGTGGCTAGGGTGGCAAAAAGCTACAACATCCCGGTGATTGGCATTGCTGGCAGCCTGACTGCGGACGTGGGCGTTGTTCATCAGCACGGGCTGGATGCGGTTTTCAGCGTACTCTATTCGGTCTGCACCCTCGAAGAGGCGCTGGGAAATGCCGCCGATAACGTGCGCATGACGGCGCGCAACGTGGCGGCGATACTGAAAATGGGGCAAAAGCTGTAAGCCGCGCTCCGCGGGGCCGGGCTGGAGCCTGGACCCGCAGAGCTGCCGGGGCTAGATGCCCATTAGCTTGCAGGCTTCCCGCGTGACGTTGTTCATCTCATCCAGCAGTTCCAGAAGCTCGGGCTCAAGATCTTCGGCGGCGGTTCCTGCGCGCAGCTGGCTCTCGATAGTCTGACACAGCTTCTTCAGCCGCGGCACGCCGCTGTAGCTGCAGCTTCCGTGAAGCTTATGAATCAAATCCAGCAGCCCTTTCGGCGCTTCGCCCACCAGCTGCTCTTCAACCTTGTTACGAACCTCTGGCATAAAGGCGATCAGCATCTGCAGCATCTCCCGCGCCAGGTCCGGCTTCATCGCCGCCTGCCGCAGCGCCAGCTGCCAGCTGAGGGTAACGTTATGATCGACCGGGGGTTCAACCACTTCGGCCGCCAGCGGGGCGGCGGCGTGCATCCCCGGCTGATAGCGCAGCAGCAGGCTGTGCAGCTTATCCTCTTCAATCGGTTTTGCCAGGTAATCGTTCATGCCAGCGCTCAGCAGCTTCTCTTTCTGTCCCTCCAGCGCATGGGCCGTGACCGCGATGACCGGCGTTTGCTGGTGGTGAGGGAGATGGCGGATGAGCTCGCAGGCGCGAATGCCGTCCATGTCCGGCATCTGAATATCCATCAGCACCAGATCCAGCTGCATCTGCTTGGCCAGCTCTACCGAGCGCTGGCCGCTCTCGCAGAGCGTAACGTTCTGGACCAGGTCTTCCAGCAGCACGCCGATAAGCTTCAGGTTGGCCGGATTATCGTCAACCGCCATCACCGTCATCGGCAGCTTGCTGCTGTCCGTATGCGTCAGCATCACCGCGGGCTGCGTCCGACAGGAGGCCGTCAGCGCAGGGAGGAGCCGGGTTGAGGTCAGCGGTTTAAGCAGGCAGGCGGCCACGCCCTCGCGCTTCAGCGCTTCGGCGTTGATCTGCGCGTGGCAGGGGAGCGCGAGAAGTAAGTTATCGGCCATCGAACAGGCTTTGGTGAGCTTATCCTTTTGCTGGTTAAGGTCGCGCATGGAAACCGGAATACCGGCCAGCAGAATGTCGTAATGCGCCTCCGGCAGAGCGGAAAACGTCGGGCTGTAGACCACCTCCAGCGGCGTGTTGGCCAGCAGCTCCATCGTGCACTGGGCCGCCGCGGCGTTGGCTTCGATATAGGCCAGCGTTTTCCCGCGCAGGCAGTCGGTCAGCGGGCTGTCGGGAATGGCGTTCGGGTTAAGGTCGAGGCTGATATGGAACCAGAAGGTCGAGCCGCGATTAGGCTGGCTGTGGAAGGAGATATCGCCCCCCATCTCCTTCACCAGCCGCTGGGTAATGACCAGCCCCAGCCCGGTGCCGCCGTGGCGGCGAGAAATGCTGGCATCGGCCTGGCGGAAAGCCTGGAACAGCCGCGACTGGTCGCGCTCCGGAATGCCGATCCCGGTATCGTGGATTTGGATTTCGATCTGCACCCTGGAGTTGCTGATGGCGCGCTGCTCCACCAGCACGTCAATATTCCCGTGCTCGGTGAACTTGATGGCGTTACCCACCAGGTTGGTGATGATCTGCTGCAGGCGCAGCGGGTCGCCGATAATATTATCCGGCACGTCATTTTTGATATTGAGCGTCAGCTCCAGGCCTTTATCGTGCGCCGAGTGCGCCAGCAGGGTCACTACCTCATCCAGCGAATTGCGCAGCAGGAACGGGATGCTCTCGAGAATAAGCTTCCCGGCCTCCAGTTTGGAGAAGTCCAACACGTCGTTGATGATCGCCAGCAGGTTGTTGGCGGAGCGCTCGATGGTGGTCAGATGATCGCGCTGGGTGGTGTTTAAATCGGTTTTCAGCGTCAGGCGGGTAAAGCCAATCACGCCGTTCAGCGGCGTACGCAGCTCGTGGGACATATTGGCGAGGAACTCTGACTTGATACGCGCGGCTTCCTGAGCGCGTTTTTTCGCCAGATCCAGCTCCACGTTTTGGATCTCCATCTGCTCGAGGGTTTCGCGCAGATCGGACGTCGCCTGATCGATATTGTGCTGCATCTCTTCATGGTAGGCCGCCAGCGACATTGCCATGGAGTTGATGCCGTTCTTCAGCATATCCAGCTCGCCGAGCATAAAACCTTCGACGCGGCTATCCAGCTGCCCGCGGCGAATGCGGTCAACGGTATTGACCATATTGCGGATCGGCCCGGTGACGTCCCGCATCAGCCGCCAGCCGAAAATCAGCGCAATGCCGATACAAAACAGCATCATGACGCTGGAGATAAAAATCTCTTTGTACTGCTGCAGGCGTACCGATTTCAGATCCAGCTCGAGGGCCACGTAGCCCAGCATGTTGCCGGGCATTTTGGCATCGGTCACCGGCGACTCATCGGGCGAATAGCTCTCCGAGATGATAGGGGTACGCAAAATCATCACGTCGCCTTTGCGGGTCACGCTGAGCTGGTGGGGGAACTTTGCCCCTTTTTCCAGCCGCAGCTCGCTGGGGTTAAGCTGAAAATTGGACGTCACAAAGAGCTTATTTTGCGAATCATAGATCGAAATTGCGCGCACAATATCCGAGTGGCGGCGGTGCAGCACGCTTATCAGCTGGCCGATAGATTCGCGGTTCTGCAGATTCATGCCATATTCACTGGAGACCGCCAGCGGCTCGATAATACTGGCTCCGGCGTCTTCCAACTGCCGCTGCAGGTCGTGATAGCGATGTGCGACGAAGAAAATACTGAGCAGCAAACCAATAAGTACGGTGGGTGCCAGAATAAGAATCATCATGCGAGCACGTAGGCTGTAGTTGGTCATGCGGTTCCGTTATGGGAGAATAAGAGTCAGTATATTTGATTGAGACAAATCTCTACGATGGCGCAATTCTACTCTGCAAAACGGCGTGTGACGACGCGCCAGATCATAACCGTTACAGTCAATGACCTCGATCCCTTTGGTCAGGGCGTTGCGCGTCACCAGGGAAAAGCGCTGTTTGTTCGCGGCCTGCTGCCGCAGGAGCAGGCCGAGGTCGTGCTGGTTGACGAGAAAAAACAGTACGCGCACGCCACGGTAAAACGCCGCCTCAACGACAGCCCGCAGCGCCAGACGCCGCGCTGCCCGCATTTTGGCGTCTGCGGCGGCTGCCAGCAGCAGCATGCCAGCGTTGAGCTGCAGCAGCAAAGCAAACGCGCCGCGCTCGGTCGCCTGATGAAACGCGATGTCGATGAGATTATAGCCGCTTCGCCGTGGGGCTATCGTCGACGCGCGCGCCTGAGCTTGAATTATCAGCCAAAGACCCAACAATTACGCATGGGCTTTCGCCAGGCCAGCTCTAACGACATTGTCGAAGTGGTGCAGTGCCCCGTTTTGGTGCCCGCTCTTGAGGCATTGCTGCCTGCGGTACGCGAATGTCTGAGCAGCCTGAAATCCGTGCGTCAGCTGGGCCACGTTGAGCTGGTGCAGGCCGATAACGGGCCGCTGATGGTATTGCGTCATACCGCAGCGCTGCCCGCCGGCGATAAAGAAAAACTGGAACGATTTTCGCAATCTCACGGTCTTTCCCTGTTCCTGGCGCCGCAAAGCGAGATACTTGAACATATTAGCGGCGAAGCGCCATGGTATACGTCAGACGGACTACGCTTAGTGTTCAGTCCGCGCGACTTTATTCAGGTTAACGACGGCGTTAATCAGCTGATGGTGCGCACGGCCCTCGAGTGGCTGGATATTCAGCCGCAGGACCGGGTGCTGGATCTGTTCTGCGGAATGGGCAATTTTACCCTACCGCTGGCGCAGCGCGCCGCGCAGGTTGTGGGCGTTGAGGGCGTTCCTGCTCTGGTGGGAAAGGGGCGCGAGAACGCCGCGCTTAACCATCTGCATAACGTCACATTCTTCCATGAAAATCTGGAAGAGGACGTCACGCGCCAGGCCTGGGCGCAGCATGGCTTTGATAAAATACTGCTCGATCCGGCAAGAGCCGGTGCGGCTGGCGTGATGTTACACATTATAAAATTAGCCCCGCAGCGCGTAGTCTATGTCTCCTGTAACCCGGCGACGCTGGCGCGCGATAGCGAACTGCTTTTAGCGGCGGGGTATGAGATCCAACGCCTGGCGATGCTGGATATGTTCCCGCATACCGGGCATCTGGAATCAATGGTGCTGTTTGAGCACAAGCTTGCACAAAATCATACGAATCGCATCGAGGCGGCAGTAGAGTAAATCCTCAGCGGCCCGCTTAGCCCAGAAACTGAGGTGAGCGACACGATTTGCAGGATGACGTGTAAAAGTTGAGGCTTGCCGACTTCGGCAGGCCAGGTCCCTTAAGGAGAGGACAATGGTTGCGGTAAGAAGTGCACATCTAAATAAAGCTGGTGAATTTGACCCGAATAAATGGATCGCGAGTCTGGGAATTTCCAGCCAGCAGTCGTGTGAACGCTTAGCCGAAACCTGGGACTATTGTCGCGAGCAAACGCAGGGGCATCCGCGTGCGGATATCCTGCTATGGCGCGGCGTGGAGATGGTAGAAATCCTCTCCACATTGAGCATGGACATCGATACGCTGCGGGCGGCGATGCTGTTCCCTCTGGCGGACGGCGAGGTCGTCAGCGAAGAGGTGATGCAGGAGAGCGTCGGTAAATCGGTGGTGACCCTGATCCACGGCGTACGCGATATGGCGGCCATCCGCCAGCTCAAGGCCACCCATACCGACTCCGTCTCCTCAGAACAGGTGGATAACATTCGCCGCATGCTGCTGGCGATGGTCGACGATTTCCGCTGCGTGGTCATCAAGCTCGCCGAACGTATCGCCCACCTGCGGGAAGTCAAAGACGAGCCTGAAGATGAGCGTGTACTGGCGGCAAAAGAGTGCACCAATATCTACGCCCCGCTGGCCAACCGCTTAGGGATCGGCCAGCTGAAGTGGGAGCTGGAGGATTACTGCTTCCGCTACCTGCATCCGGACGAATATAAGCGCATCGCCAAACTGCTGCACGAGCGGCGAATCGACCGCGAACACTACATTGACGAATTCGTCGGCCACCTGCGCTCGGAAATGAAAACGGAAGGCGTTAAGGCCGAAGTGTACGGCCGGCCGAAGCACATCTACAGTATCTGGCGCAAAATGCAGAAAAAACATCTCACCTTTGATGAGCTGTTTGACGTGCGGGCGGTGCGTATTGTCGCTGAGCGCCTGCAGGACTGCTACGCCGCGTTGGGGATAGTACATACTCACTATCGTCATCTGCCGGATGAGTTCGATGATTACGTTGCTAACCCAAAACCGAACGGCTACCAGTCTATTCATACCGTAGTGCTGGGTCCCGGCGGCAAAACGGTGGAAATTCAAATTCGTACTCGCCAGATGCATGAAGATGCCGAGCTGGGCGTCGCCGCGCACTGGAAGTACAAAGAGGGCGCTGGCGCAGTGGTGGGCGGCGGCCGCGGTTACGAAGATCGTATCGCCTGGCTGCGTAAGCTGATCGCCTGGCAGGAAGAGATGGCGGATTCTGGCGAAATGCTGGATGAAGTGCGTAGCCAGGTCTTTGACGACCGGGTTTACGTCTTTACGCCGAAAGGTGACGTTGTCGATTTACCCGCCGGCTCGACGCCGCTCGATTTCGCCTACCACATCCACAGCGATGTCGGGCATCGCTGCATCGGGGCGAAAATCAGCGGACGCATTGTGCCGTTTACCTATCAGCTGCAAATGGGCGATCAGATTGAAATCATCACCCAGAAGCAGCCCAATCCAAGCCGCGACTGGCTGAACCCGAACCTTGGCTACGTTACCACCAGCCGCGGGCGCTCGAAAATTCACGCCTGGTTCCGCAAGCAGGATCGCGACAAAAATATTATCGCCGGGCGGCAGATCCTTGACGATGAGCTTGAGCATCTCGGTATCAGCCTGAAGGACGCAGAAAAGCATCTGCTGCCGCGCTACAACTTCAACGAGCTGGATGAGCTGCTGGCGGCCATTGGCGGCGGAGATATTCGCCTTAACCAGATGGTCAACTTCCTGCAGGCGCAGTTCAATAAGCCGAGCGCGGCCGAGCAGGATGCGGCGGCGCTGAAGCAGCTGCAGCAGAAGAGCTGGGCGCCGCAGAATCGCAGCAAAGACAACGGTCGGGTGGTTGTGGAAGGCGTCGGCAACCTGATGCACCACATCGCACGCTGCTGTCAGCCGATCCCCGGCGATGAGATCGTCGGCTTTATCACCCAGGGGCGCGGGATCTCGGTGCACCGGGCGGATTGCGATCAGCTGGCGGAGCTGCAGTCGCACGCGCCGGAGCGGATCGTTGATGCGGTCTGGGGAGAGAGCTATTCGGCGGGCTACTCGCTGGTGGTGCGCGTGGTCGCTAACGATCGTAGCGGGCTGCTGCGCGATATCACCACTATCCTCGCCAACGAGAAGGTCAACGTGCTGGGCGTTGCCAGCCGTAGCGATACCAAACAGCAGCTGGCCACCATCGATATGAATATCGAAATCTATAACCTGCAGGTGCTGGGCCGCGTGCTCGGCAAGCTGAATCAGGTGCCGGACGTTATTGATGCCCGCCGTCTGCACGGCGGCTAATTTCTCTTCTCTTCACCACCAACCTCTCCCGGCAGGGAGAGGTTGCCTCTGGCTCGGACCCGGCGCTCCCGGCATCGGGCTGCAGTTTTCTGACTAAACGGGGTGGGTGAGGGGAAATACGCGTAATTTTGCAAGGAATCACCATGACTCAAATCGACCGCCTGCTCGGCATTATGCAACGTCTGCGCGACCCGGAAACCGGCTGCCCGTGGGACAAAGAGCAGACCTTTGCCACCATTGCCCCCTACACCCTCGAAGAAACCTACGAAGTGCTGGACGCTATCGCCCGCGAAGATTTTGACGATCTGCGCGGCGAGCTGGGAGACCTACTGTTCCAGGTGGTGTTCTACGCCCAGATGGCGCAGGAAGAGGGACGCTTTGCCTTTGACGACGTTTGCGCGGCTATCAGCGACAAGCTGGAGCGCCGCCATCCGCATATCTTCGGCGATGCCAGCGCCGGTACCAGCAGCGAGGTGCTGGCGCGCTGGGAAGAGATAAAAAGCGCCGAGCGGGCGGAAAAATCCCAGCACTCCGCGCTGGATGATATTCCGCACAGCCTGCCGGCGCTGATGCGCGCGCATAAAATACAGAAGCGCTGCTCGGGAGTTGGCTTTGACTGGACCTCGCTCGGCCCGGTGCTGGACAAGGTGCACGAGGAGATCGATGAGGTGATGCACGAAGTGCAGCAGGCGGTGGTAGATGAAGCTAAACTGGAGGAGGAAGTGGGCGACCTGCTGTTTGCGACGGTCAATTTATCCCGTCACTTAGGCGTCAAAGCTGAGGTTGCTCTGCAAAAAGCCAACCTGAAATTTGAGCGTCGCTTCCGCGAAGTTGAGCGCATTGTGAGCGCGCGCGGGCTGGAGATGACCGGCGTGGACCTCGATACCATGGAAGAAGTGTGGCAAGAGGTAAAGCGGCAGGAAACTGATCTCTAACGAGTTTTCGTGATCAAGCGCTATTTGTGTGATTTTTTAAATGACAAGCGCTTGATTTGCGTCAAAAACATTTACCCAAAAGGGGCTATTTTCTCACTCCCTATGTTTGTCATGACCTGGAAAGGAGACGGAGTAATGAAAGTTTGTGGCGCTCGTCGTGTTCGGGTATACTACTTTCCCGTCCTGGTTATTCCATCGTTTCACCCTAACTTCTCAGGTTCAGCATGACAACGAACTATATTTTTGTGACCGGCGGGGTCGTATCCTCTCTGGGTAAAGGCATTGCCGCAGCATCCCTCGCAGCTATTCTCGAGGCCCGTGGGCTTAACGTGACCATGATGAAACTGGATCCGTACATCAACGTCGATCCGGGTACCATGAGTCCTATCCAACACGGGGAAGTGTTCGTTACTGAAGACGGCGCTGAAACCGACCTGGACCTGGGCCATTACGAGCGTTTCATCCGCACCAAAATGAGCCGCCGCAATAACTTCACTACGGGTCGTATTTACTCCGACGTCCTGCGCAAAGAGCGCCGTGGTGATTACCTGGGCGCAACCGTACAGGTTATTCCGCACATTACGAATGCGATTAAAGAGCGCGTGCTTGCCGGTGGCGAAGGTCACGACGTGGTGCTGGTTGAAATCGGCGGTACCGTCGGTGATATCGAATCCCTGCCGTTCCTCGAAGCTATCCGTCAGATGGCGGTAGAAATTGGCCGCGAGCATACCCTGTTTATGCATTTGACCCTGGTGCCGTACATGGCAGCAGCCGGTGAAGTCAAAACCAAACCGACTCAGCACTCCGTAAAAGAGCTGCTTTCTATCGGTATTCAGCCAGATATTCTGATCTGTCGCTCCGATCGGGCGGTCCCGGCGAACGAACGTGCTAAAATTGCATTGTTCTGTAACGTCCCGGAAAAGGCCGTTATTTCTCTGAAAGATGTCGATTCCATTTATAAAATTCCGGGCCTGTTGAAATCTCAGGGTCTGGACGATTATATTTGTAAACGATTCAGCTTGAACTGTCCGGAAGCAAACCTGGCCGAATGGGAACAGGTTATCTACGAAGAAGCTAACCCGGCAGGCGAAGTCACCATCGGTATGGTCGGTAAGTACATTGAGCTGCCGGATGCCTACAAATCGGTGATTGAAGCGCTGAAACACGGCGGTCTGAAAAATCGCGTGACCGTTAGCATCAAGCTGATTGATTCGCAGGATGTGGAAACGCGCGGCGTCGAAATTCTGAAGAATTTAGATGCTATCCTGATCCCGGGCGGCTTCGGCTACCGCGGCGTTGAAGGTAAGATTGCCACCGCGCGCTTTGCGCGTGAAAACAATATTCCATATCTGGGTATCTGCCTGGGTATGCAGGTTGCGCTGATTGAGTTCGCGCGCAACGTAGCGGGGATGGAGAACGCCAACTCCACGGAATTTGTGCCAGACTGTAAGTTCCCGGTTGTGGCGCTGATTACCGAATGGCGTGATGAAGAAGGCAACGTCGAAGTCCGTACCGAGAGAAGCGATCTCGGCGGCACCATGCGCCTGGGCGCGCAGCAGTGTCAGCTGGACGAAGATAGCCTGGTACGCCAGCTGTACGGCGAGCCGACAATCACCGAGCGCCATCGTCACCGTTATGAAGTCAACAACATGTTGTTGAAACCTATTGAAAATGCGGGCCTGCGCGTTGCGGGCCGTTCCGGGGACGATCAGTTGGTCGAGATCATCGAGGTGCCGAACCATCCGTGGTTTGTTGCCTGCCAGTTCCACCCGGAGTTTACTTCTACGCCGCGTGATGGTCATCCGCTGTTCGCTGGTTTTGTGAAAGCGGCAAGCGAGTACCAGAAGCGTCAGGCGAAGTAAAAGAGTTAGAACGGCAATGCACCCATCCGGGTGCATTGTTTGTCTGGAGTTTTAGTTTAACTTGTACTGAGGAAAATCTAATGTCCAAAATCGTTAAAGTCATCGGTCGTGAAATCATCGACTCCCGTGGTAACCCGACTGTTGAAGCCGAAGTACACCTGGAAGGTGGTTTCGTTGGTATGGCAGCAGCTCCGTCAGGTGCTTCTACTGGTTCCCGCGAAGCGCTGGAACTGCGCGATGGCGACAAATCCCGTTTCATGGGCAAAGGCGTACTGAAAGCTGTTGGCGCGGTTAACGGCCCGCTTGCTCAGGCAATCCTTGGCAAAGACGCCAAAGACCAGGCTGGCATCGACAAGATCATGATCGATCTGGACGGTACTGAAAACAAATCTAACTTCGGTGCGAACGCAATCCTGGCCGTGTCCCTGGCGAACGCCAAGGCAGCAGCAGCTGCTAAAGGTCAGCCGCTGTTCGAACACATCGCTGAGCTGAACGGTACTCCGGGCAAATACTCCATGCCGGTTCCGATGATGAACATCATCAACGGCGGCGAGCACGCGGACAACAACGTCGACATCCAGGAATTTATGATTCAGCCGGTTGGCGCTAAATCCCTGAAAGAAGCCGTACGTATGGGTTCTGAAGTGTTCCATAACCTGGCTAAAGTTCTGAAAGCTAAAGGCATGAACACTGCAGTAGGTGACGAAGGCGGCTACGCGCCGAACCTGGGCTCCAACGCTGAAGCTCTGGCAGTTATCGCTGAAGCGGTTAAAGCTGCTGGCTACGAGCTGGGCACCGACATCACTCTGGCGATGGACTGCGCGGCTTCTGAATTCTACAAAGACGGTAAATACGTTCTGGCCGGCGAAGGCAACAAAGCGTTCACCTCTGAAGAGTTCACTCACTTCCTGGAAGACCTGACCAAACAGTACCCGATCGTCTCTATCGAAGACGGTCTGGACGAATCTGACTGGGACGGCTTTGCATACCAGACTAAAGTTCTGGGCGACAAAATCCAGCTGGTTGGTGACGATCTGTTCGTAACCAACACCAAGATCCTGAAAGAAGGTATCGACAAAGGCATCGTTAACTCCATCCTGATCAAATTCAACCAGATCGGTTCTCTGACCGAAACTCTGGCTGCGATCAAAATGGCGAAAGACGCTGGCTACACTGCCGTTATCTCTCACCGTTCAGGCGAAACTGAAGACGCTACCATCGCTGACCTGGCTGTTGGTACCGCTGCAGGCCAGATCAAAACCGGTTCTATGAGCCGTTCTGACCGCGTTGCTAAATACAACCAGCTGATTCGTATCGAAGAAGCTCTGGGCGAAAAAGCACCGTACAACGGTCGTAAAGAGATCAAAGGTCAGGCATAAGCCCGTCTTTATCTGATATAAAAATGCCAGTCTGCGGACTGGCATTTTTTTTGTCCGCAGACCGGCAATTATTTAAAGTCGACGGCCATCTGCTGCGGAATAGAAAGCCCGCGGGTCGTTTGCACACAGCGGTCAATGTAATCGGTAAAGCGCGGCGGTTTGGGCATCCCCATACTCAGCAGCTTATCGTTACTGAAGCGGACGTTAAGCGTGGCGAACGCGCCGTACAGGCGCATGGCTTTGAGCATCAGGCGCTCATTGCACGGACCAAAGATATCTTTTAGCTCACGGCGCATCTTAACCAGCGTCTCATAGCTCACCTGGGCATAGCTATCGCCAACCGGCAGACGCTCCAGGGCTGAGGCCATCGCGCTGTCAATCTCCCCAAACTTGACGCTATTTTCTTCCCCCGCTGAAATATGCACCACTTCTCCACGAGCCAGCGAGCTGTCGAGCAGCATCAGCAGCGCGTCGGCACAGTAATCAACGGGAATAACGTCAATCCTGTCCTCCATCGAACACATGAACTTTTGCAGCATCAGGCCCATGCTGAATACCCAGAAGATGCTGCTTGAGGGCTGGCAGCCGTGATGGGTATGGCCGACAACGATAGAAGGGCGGGCGATAACCAGCGGCAGCGTCGGGCACGTCTGCTGCATCAGCCTCTCGATGGTCGATTTAGAGTGCGTGTACTCCACAAGGTGCTCGGCGCGTTCGCGGAATTCGGCGCTTTCGGCAACCAGAGAATCAGGATCCGGCGAGCACGACATTGCCGTACCTACGTGCAGGAAGCGCTGCAGCCCGGAGACCTCGGCCATGCGTTGGGCAAAGCGGAGCGTCCCCTCAACGTTGACTTTCCAGATCAGCGGATTGTTGCCGAACGAGGCGACGGCGGCGCAGTTGAGCACGTGGGTGACGCCGTCGAGGCGCGGATCGGCAAGGAATTCTTCAGGATTCGCCAAATCACCCAGCAGGATGTGCCGGGTGCTCAGCGTCGCCAGCGCCTCCTCGGCGATATTGAATTTACGCAGATTGTCTTTAACCCGGGCAAGCGCTGCTTCACCATTACTGGCACGAACTAAAAGCAGCAGATTAACCCTATTTTTTTGATTGAGGATATTCTCTAAAACTGCTCCACCCAGAAATCCGGTAACGCCTGTTATTAATAATGTCTTCATGAATACAGTCTCATCATGGTTAGTGGAGTGGATTCTAGGTGGGCTAAACTAAACGGTGGGTAAATGGCAAATGGGCCATTTAGGCCAATCCTTAAGACGGTATTAAGGTTATGAGCGGGCGCGGATTGGATTTGACATCAAACTATTTATAAAGATTCTAACTTTCATGTGTAAATTTGTATTTTGCTGATTTTGTTGATTATTTTATTTATTGTTAAATTTTTTATATTTTTCATTAATGTAATCATTAAAATTTTTTGTTACATCAAAGACGGGAGTCTAAAAAATAAAATGAGTTATTACCAGGCAGCGGATAGTTTATAAACTGGCGGCGCGAAGAGGAACAATAACCGCAGTTTTATCCTCCGCTGGTTGGCCTGAGGGCCGAGGGGAGTGAAGCGCGCGCCATCGCAGCTGAGGACAAGACCTGGGCGTGCAAATCTGCGATAATGATCGTTTAGAGCCTAAACAGAGATGATTATGCAGTACCCGATTAACGAGATGTTCCAGACCTTGCAAGGCGAGGGTTACTTTACCGGCGTGCCCGCCATTTTTATTCGCCTGCAGGGATGCCCGGTTGGTTGCGCCTGGTGCGATACCAAACATACCTGGGACAAACTTGCCGATCGGGAAGTGTCGCTGTTTAGCATTCTGGCGAAAACCAAAGAGAGCGATAAATGGGGCCCGGCCAGCGGCGAAGATCTGCTGGCGATCATTGGCCGCCAGGGGTGGACCGCACGTCACGTAGTGATCACCGGCGGTGAGCCCTGCATCCACGATCTCACCCCGCTGACGACCCTGCTTGAGCATAACGGCTTCAGCTGCCAGATTGAAACCAGCGGCACCCATGAAGTGCGCTGCAGCCCGCGGGCCTGGGTGACGGTTTCCCCTAAGGTCAACATGCGCGGCGGTTACGACGTGCTGTCGCAGGCGCTGCTGCGCGCGGATGAAATCAAGCATCCGGTGGGCCGCGTGCGCGATATCGAAGCGCTCGATGAACTGCTGGAAACGCTGACCGACGACAAGCCGCGGATTATCGCTCTGCAGCCTATCAGCCAGAAAGAGGATGCGACGCGTCTCTGTATCGAGACCTGCATTGCCCGCAACTGGCGGCTGTCGATGCAAACGCATAAGTACCTGAATATTGCCTGATTAATTGCCGGGTAGCTACGTACTACCCGGCGAGTCCGCTACGCGTTCGACCAGCTTTGAATCGCGTCAACATTTTTCAGGCTACCGTGGGTGACCGCATACGACTTTTTCAAAATCGTATCCGTATAGGTGGTTAACTCCCTGAAAATTCCCTTATTTAACGCCTCATATCTGCTGGCATTCTTCTCTAACGGCATAAAGGTATCTTTTACCCGCACCATATTTTCAACCGCTGCCTGGTATGAGGGATATAAACCCAATCCCACCGCGGCGTTGATTGCCGCCCCGAGGCTGGCGCAGCCGTTAATCGCGTTGCGCCTGGCCGGCAGGTTAAAGACGTCGGCGAAGATCTGCATAAAGAGGTCGCTGTTCGAACCGCCGCCGGTAATGATGATATGTTTAGCGAAGTGGTTCATTTCATTGCACATATTGTCGTAGTTATTTTTCAGCGTCAGCGCAACGCTCTCCAGGATGGAGCGATAAATCCACGCGTAGTCCATGCTGGAATCAAAACCGATCATGATCCCGCGTTTATAGGGCTCCCAGGGGTTCGTTAACCAGTCCAGCACGGTCATTAAACCGTTGCAGCCCGGCGGCACCGCTGCGGCCTTTTTATTTAACAGATCTTCCGGCGACAGGCCCTGGGCCCCAGCGTCCTGAATTAAGGATTCGCCCAGCATGTCCCGCAGCCAGCTCACCGTCCACATCCCCTTGCGAATACCGTATCCCTCGTACAGCAGAGTCTCGGGAATGGAGGACATAATCGGCCAGTAGGCGACGGGATCTTTCGGCAGCGCTTTGCCGTTCATCATCAGGGCGATATAGGTGCCCAATGAGATAACCGCCGTTTCGTCATTCAGCAGCCCTGCGCCGAGCGCCTCAACCGGCTTATCGCTGGTGGTACAGATAACGGGCAATCTTACCGGGAAGCCGGTTGCGTGGGACGCCTGGCCGGTGAGGTGACCCAGAATCGTTCCGGGCATCTGCACATCGAATAGCATCCGGCGCGGAATATTAAACTGCTGAACAACCGCCTCATTGTCGCTCCACGCCCAGGTTTTATAATCCACCGGCCACTGGCCAAAGTAGTTGGCGATATTGTCCTTAAACTCGCCGGTTAAGCGGTGCGACAGATAGCCGGAAAATGAGGTGACCCAGGCCACGTCGGGATTGGTGTGCTCATAAGGCCGGGTGACGCGGGCGTCCTGCCAGCTAATCAGCGGTTCCGCGGGCGTACCATCGGCTTTAAGGAGCGCTCGGCAGCAGCGGATGGAGCCGAGACCGATGCCGACAATATCCTCTTTCTGGCCGGTAAACCGGCTCATCAGATCTTTCCCGGCGAGGCAAAGCGAGGTCCACAAATCATCATCAGGATGCTCCGCCGTATCGGCGTCCGGGGTGTGCATGGGCTGCAGCAGGCCTTTTCCCTCACAGACCACATTTCCCTGCAGGTCGTACATCACGACCTTGGTGCTCTGGCTCCCGCCATCGATTCCAATGATGTATTTATTCGACATTATTATTCTCCTTTAATTTTCACCCTCACTCGCCGGCAGTCTCTGCGGCAAGCGATGCCTCGCGTGCTGTCGCGGCGTCGGTGCGGCGTATTTTTCGAAACAGCAAAAAGGTAAAGAGGATCACCATGCACAGCGCAGCAAGGCCCATCAGCCACATGTTGCGATAGGCGTCTGCGGCGGGGAGAGTGTCCTGCCAGTGGCCGACGATCGGATAGACAAAAACGTCGGGCAGGAAGCCAATGACCGAGCAGATACCGACGGTTGTTCCCATAATATAGCCCGGCGTCCTCGCTTCGCCGGGGCAGGCCCAATAGAGCCCGCGCGAAGCGTAGCAGGTGAAGCCCAGCAGCAGAATCAGACCGATCCCCATCACCACGGACTGCGGGTTTGAATTGGTGGCCAGCAGGGCGACAAGCGCCAGAACCCCCACGACCGACAGCAGTTGAATGACGCGGGTCGGGGATTTGACTTTGCTGTAGGTGGTAATAATGCCGCCCAGCGGGCCGCAAATCGCACGGAATATTTTGTTGATGACGATCCCCATATAGCTCGCGGCCACCAGCGACATACCGTACATTTCCGTCAGGTAGTTGGTGGAGTAGCTGAGGATGGCGTAGATGGTAAAGACGCCAAAGATGACCATGCTGCAGTACCAGGTGGTGCTGATGCGCAGGACGGCGAGGATATCGCTTAGCTGAAACGCTTTTTTCTCTTCCTGCGCTGCGCCGCTGCGCTGGGGGGCGTCGCTGACAAAGAACCAGCACAATATCCCCAGCAGGATGTAAACCACGCTGTAAATCAGGATAACGACCTTCAGGCTGTTGCTATCGTCGGGCGCGAAGCGGGAAAATGCCCACATGGTAAATACCGCCAGCGACATAACGCCAACGCCGCGCAGCCCCTCCATCCAGCCCATGATTTTCCCCTGCTCGCTATGATCGCCGAGCAGCGAGGCGGCTTTAATTGAAACGGACCACAGCATCAGAATGGTGGTGATGGCAAAGGCAACCTGAATACAAAGCATGGCCCACAGCGGCGGATAGGTTGCCATTATTAAACCGAGCAGGCCGGTCACGATCATCGCCGAAGTAATCATTTTGCGGTGCGAGAATTTATCGGCAATAACCCCGCTGGGTGCATAGAGAATAATAGCGGTAATACCAAAGGTGCTCATTATTAAGCCTATTTCAGTATTGCTAAATCCCATAAATTTTGCCATTGGGATTTGATAGATATAGCGTAAATAGGCAAGGTCAAAGCTGACTCCGCCGCTAAAGCTAATAATGGCAAGCGTTATCCAACGGCGATATGAATTCTGTTGCATATCGTGATCTCATTTTGAATAGACGAAAAAAAGAGAAAAGTAAACCGCCTTTGCAGGTGGATTACTTTTCTCTGGTCTCTAGTAATTGCGATTAGGAATAACATGCCAGCGTCGGTTTTAGTGTGAGAATAATCACGCTTCGTAGTTTTACGCGTAATTTATGCGTGAAATATTTATCTGTGATTGTGATCACATTAGCTGCCTGAGCGCTGTGCTAAAAATTTATCCCAGTTACCAGAGACAATGAGAAAGGTAACTTCCCTCTCGTGGGGGAAGTTACCTTTCTTTTTTTTTGCCTAAAGGAATTTGGAGCCAACTATGTCAATCGAATCTCTTAACGCATTCTCAATGGATTTCTTCTCTCTGAAAGGTAAAACGGCAATTGTCACCGGCGGCAATAGCGGGCTGGGTCAGGCCTTTGCCATGGCGCTGGCGAAAGCCGGCGCGAATCTATTTATTCCAAGCGTTGTCAAGGACAACGGAGAGACAAAAGAAATTATTGAAAAACAGGGGGTTGAAGTTGAGTTTATGCAGGTGGATATTACCGCCAAAGGTGCGCCGCAGCGGATCATCGCCGCCTGCTGTGAACGCTTTGGCACGGTCGATATCCTGGTCAACAATGCCGGGATTTGTAAGCTCAATAAGGTACTGGACTTCGGGCGGGCGGACTGGGATCCGATGATCGATGTTAACCTGACGGCGCCGTTCGAGCTCAGCCATGAAGCGGCAAAAATTATGATCCCGCAAAATAGCGGCAAAATTATTAATATCTGCTCGTTATTTTCTTACCTCGGCGGCCAGTGGTCTCCGGCTTATTCGGCAACTAAGCACGCGCTTGCCGGTTTCACTAAGGCCTATTGCGACGAGCTAGGTCAGTATAATATCCAGGTCAACGGCATCGCCCCTGGCTATTATTCTACCGATATTACGCTGGCTACCCGCAGCAATCCGGAAACCAATCAGCGCGTGCTGGACCATATTCCGGCAAACCGCTGGGGTGATACTCAGGATCTCATGGGGGCAGCCGTATTTTTAGCCAGCCAGGCATCCAATTATGTTAACGGCCATCTGCTGGTGGTCGATGGCGGTTATCTGGTGCGTTAATTTTCAATCGGTGGTTTCTGTATTTTTATTTATTTTTTTACGTAATATCACTCAATATGCATCGAGGCTGAAATAAAATAATCACCCGTGAACATCGCACCCGATGTCATTGGGGTTTATGCCAGCCGTTAATAAAGAAGTAGCTTGAGTGATGCCGCGTCTATTCCGAATTAATTATCAGGAAGGTATTACTATGTCTTTATCCCGTGAAGCGATTGTTGATCAGTTAAAAGAAATTGTTGGTTCCGATCGCGTGATTACCGATGAAACCGTTTTAAAGCGCAACAGTATTGACCGCTTTCGTAAATATGCCGATATCCACGGCGTCTTTACGCTGCCGCTGCCTGCCGCGGTCGTCAAGCTAGGCTCCACTGAACAGGTTTCAAGCGTGCTGTCCTTTATGAACCAGCATAAGATCAACGGGGTCCCTCGTACCGGCGCTTCGGCGACAGAAGGTGGCCTTGAAACCGTCGTGGAAAATTCCGTGGTGCTGGACGGCGCCGGGATGAACCAAATCCTGAACATTGATATCGAAAATATGCAGGCAACCACGCAGTGCGGCGTGCCGCTGGAAATCCTCGAAAACGCGCTGCGGGCGCAAGGCTACACCACCGGGCACTCGCCGCAGTCTAAGCCGCTGGCGCAGATGGGTGGCCTGGTGGCAACCCGCAGCATCGGCCAGTTTTCCACGCTCTACGGGGCGATCGAAGATATGGTGGTCGGGCTGGAAGCCGTGCTGCCCGACGGCACTGTCACCCGCATCAAAAACGTTCCGCGCCGCGCCGCCGGGCCGGATATTCGCCATATCATCATCGGCAACGAAGGTGCGCTGTGCTATATCACCGAAGTGACGGTGAAAATCTTCAGGTTCACGCCGGAAAATAACCTGTTCTACGGCTACGTTCTGGACGATATGAAAGTGGGCTTCAGCATCCTGCGCGAGGTCATGGTGGAGGGCTATCGTCCGTCGATTGCCCGCCTGTACGATGCCGAGGATGGCACCCAGCACTTTACCCATTTTGCCGATGGCAAATGCGTGCTGATCTTTATGGCCGAAGGCAACCCGCTGATAGCGAAAGCCACTGGCGAAGGGATTGCGCAGGTCGTTGCGCGCTATCCGCAGTGCCAGCGCGTAGACAGCAAGCTGATTGAAACCTGGTTTAACCACCTCAACTGGGGCCCGGAAAAGGTAGCCGCCGAACGCGTGCAGATCCTCAAAACCGGCAATATGGGCTTTACCACCGAGGTATCGGGCTGCTGGAGCTGCATCAATGAGATCTACGAAAGCGTTCTCAACCGCATCCGCACCGAGTTCCCGCACGCCGACGACATCACCATGCTGGGCGGCCACTCTTCTCATAGCTATATGAACGGCACCAACATGTACTTCGTCTACGACTACAACGTGGTGGACTGCAAGCCGGAGGAGGAGATTGATAAGTACCACAACCCGCTCAACAAGATCATTTGTGAAGAGACCATTCGCCTCGGCGGCTCGATGGTGCATCACCACGGGATTGGTAAACACCGCGTTCACTGGAGCAAGCTGGAGCACGGCAGCGCGTGGCCGCTGCTGGAAGGGTTAAAGAAGCAGTTTGATCCAAACGGTATCATGAATACCGGAACGATTTACCCGATTGAAAAATAATAGCGATAGCCAAAATAGTTCGGCTCGCCCGCGGGCCCTAAAAGCGCCCATCCCCTGGAGCAACGATTGCGATGTGACAGGGGAAAGCAAACGCAGCGGGCGGCTTGAAGTAGGAGGGCTATATACGGCTTCTCAACCGGGAAGCCGTTTTGCCAGACCATGAAGGGGGAGAAATGAACGCTTCACCGGTGCGAATGGACGACCTGCCGCTTAACGGCTTTCACTGCCGCATTGCCGCACTAACCTTCGGCGCGCATCTGGTTGACGGCTATGTCCTCGGCGTCATCGGTTACGCCATTATCCAGCTGACCCCCGCCATGCGCCTGACGCCTTTTATGGCCGGGATGATCGGCGGGGCGGCGCTGCTTGGCCTGTTTATCGGCAGCCTGATCCTCGGGTGGGTCTCGGATCATATTGGCCGGCAGAAGATTTTCAACCTCAGCTTTGTCCTGATTACCGTCGCCTCTTTTCTACAGTTTTTTGCCACCACGCCTGAACAGCTCATTGGCCTGCGGATCCTCATAGGCATTGGCCTGGGCGGGGATTACTCCGTGGGCCATACGCTGCTGGCCGAATTCGCGCCGCGCCGGCATCGGGGCATCCTGCTCGGCGCGTTTAGCGTGGTGTGGACCATCGGTTACGTTCTGGCAAGCCTCGCCGGGCACCATTTTATTAGCGACAACCCGGAGGCCTGGCGCTGGCTGCTGGCCTCGTCCGCGCTGCCGGCCCTGCTAATCACGCTGCTGCGCTGGGGGACGCCGGAGTCTCCGCGCTGGCTGTTGCGCCAGGGCCGCTTCGCCGAGGCCCATGCCGTGGTGCGCCGCTGTTTTGGCCCGCACGTGCTGCTCGGCGATGAGGTGGTGGCGGCAACCAATAAACGGATCGGAACGCTATTTTCACCGCGCTACTGGCGGCGAACGGCATTTAACAGCATCTTCTTCGTCTGCCTGGTGATCCCGTGGTTCGTTATCTATACCTGGCTGCCCACTATCGCGAAAACCATCGGTCTTGAGGATGCGCTGACCGCCAGCCTGCTGCTGAATGCGCTGCTGATCGTTGGCGCGCTGCTGGGGCTGGTATTAACCCATCTGCTGGCCCACCGTCATTTCTTGCTCGGCAGCTTTCTGCTGCTGGCGACGACGCTAATCGTCATGGCCTGCCTGCCGGCGGGCAGCCACTGGACGCTGCTGCTTTTTATCTTATTCAGCACCACGATTTCGGCGGTCAGCAACCTGGTGGGGATTTTACCGGCGGAAAGCTTTCCTACGGATATCCGCTCGCTGGGCGTTGGCTTCGCAACCGCCATGAGCCGGCTTGGGGCCGCCATCAGCACCGGCCTGCTGCCCTGGACCCTGGCGCAGTGGGGGATGACGGTTACCCTTTTGCTATTGGCCAGCGTACTGCTGATCGGCTTTGTGGTGACCTGGCTGTGGGCCCCGGAAACCAAAGCGCTGCCGCTGGTGGCCGCCGGGAGCGGCGATAAAAGACAAGGAGGAGCGAATGAACATTCTGTTGGCGTTTAAGCCGGAGCCGGACGCCGGCATGCTGGCGGAAAAGGACTGGCAGGCCGCCGCGCTGGATACCCGCGGGCCGGATGTCTCACTATTGCGCAGCGCCATCGGAGCCGATGAGCAGGCCGCCGCCGCGCTGCTCCTGGCTCAGCGCAATGCGGGCTGCGGGATGACCTTGAGCGCATTAAGCATTGGTGACGAACGCGCGTTGCACTGGCTGCGCTACTTTGCCGCGCTGGGCTTTGACCAGCGGGTGCTGCTGGAAGCGGCTGCGGATCTGCGCTTCACGTCCTCGTTTATCGCCGGACAGATTGCCGCCTGGCAGCGCAGCCACGGTGGAGAGCTGATCGTGACCGGCTGTCAGAGCAGCGAAGGGCAAAATGGCCAGACGCCGTTTCTGCTGGCGGAAATGCTCGGCTGGCCCTGTTTCACCCAGGTTGAACGCTTTACGCTCGAACCGCCTTTCGCCGTTGTCGAGCAGCGAACGGACGCCGGTATCCGCCGCTGCCGGGTGCGCCTACCGGCGGTGATTGCCGTCAGGCAGTGCGGCGAAGTGGCGCTCCCGGTGCCCGGCATGCGCCAGCGCCTGGCGGCGGCGAAGGCGGATATCGTGCGTCAGGCGGCGACCGCGGAGGCGACGCCCGACGTTCGGTGCCTGCGTCTGACTCGCCCGGCGCAGCGGCGCGCGGCCGCTATCGTCGAGGGCGCGACGGCGCAGGAGAAAGCCAGGGCGCTGTGGGAGAACTATTTATGCCAGAGGATGCGGCCATGAAGATGGCGATAGTGATGGCGGCAGGCGACAGCACCGCGATAGGCGGCTGGCTGGCGGCAAACGATCTCGCTTCGGCGGATCTCGAGCGCTGGACGACAGACGCCGGGGTGGAGGTTGCCGGGCAGCTTCTGGATGGGCTGGTCGCTCAGTGGCGGCAGACGCCGGTGGATATCGTGCTGTTCCCGGCGGGGGCATTGGCCGATGAGCTGGCCACGCGGCTTGCCTGGCGCCTGCGGGGAAGCTGCGTATGCCAGGTGCAATCGCTGAACGCGGTGGAAGGTTGGGTGACGAAGCCTCATTGGGGTAACGCGCTCACGGCCACGCTGGAGGTGAGCGCCAGGCCGCTGTGCCTCTCGCTGGTGCGCCAGCCCGGGGGGAATGCGTCCGGGGATTTTCCTTGCGGCCTGCCGGAGCGCCGTATCGTCCCCGCGGCGCTGCCCGACTGGCTGACGGAGATTGAGCGCGTAGAGCGCGCGGGCGCGCATCCTTTAACCACGGTGGAGCGGGTGCTGGTTGTCGGGCAGGGCGGGGAGGAGGCCGATGCGGGAAGCATCGCGGCGCTTGCGCGGCGGCTGGGCGCGGAAGCGGGCTACAGCCGAGCGCGGGTGATGAACGGCGGTCATGAAGCCGATCGCCTGGTGGGGATATCCGGCCATCTTCTGGCCCCGGATATTTGCATTGTGGCGGGGGCATCGGGGGCGGCGGCGCTGATGGCGGGAGTGCGCGACAGCCGATTTATCGTGGCGATTAATCATGACGCCGGCGCGCCGGTGTTCTCCCAGGCAGATGTCGGCATCGTGGATGACTGGCTACCGGTGCTTGAAGCACTGGCAGCCAGCGCGCACGATTAGTTAAGCTGCTTCGCTAATTTCCAGACGCCGGTGTTGGTGGTTGAAAGGGCCGCCACGCCGGCTTTCATCGCATTACGCGCATCTTCTTCGTCGCAGACCAGGCCGCCGGCAATCAACGGCTGGTGAATCTTCTCCGTCACCCATCCCAGCACTTTTGGCATGCAGCCCGGCAGGATTTCAATACAGTCCGGGTTGGACTGCGCCACCTGCTTGTCGATATTGTGAAAGGAAATAGAGTCGACGATAAACAGGCGATGAATGCAGAAAAAGCCCTCCGCCCTGGCCGCTTTAAGCATCGGCGCTTTGGTGCTGATGATCCCGTCCGCTTCGGTCACCAGCTTCAAAAACTGAATCACCACCTCTTTATTTGACGCCCCCTCCAGCAGGTCGACATGAATAAACGCGTATTTACCGGCGTTTTTGATTTTCTTCACGATGTTGCTGATGGTGCAGATATTGCCGTACAGCACAGAGATAAACTGGCACTCGGAATCGATGGCTAATTGCAGGCTGGCGTTATCTTTGACGGCCGCGATGACCGGATTTTGTCGTAGCAGGTGTAGCAGGGGCATGGTGTGTCCTTCGTATTTTTCTCGTCATCATTCAGGCTGCGAATGCGCTAGCCTTCCTGCAACCTGAATTATTTAGCGTCGTTTTATTAGCCAAAACGGAATGTAATACCAAATCCAGAGTCAGGATAGCGCCATTCTTTGAGCGTTGCCTCATCGCATAATAGCCGGCAGGTGCCGCACTCCAGACATCCTCGGTAGTCGACCTGCACGCCGCCTTCCGCCGTTCGTGAAAAAAGCCCGGCGGGACAAGATGCAATGAGCCGTTCGACGACTTCCCGGTCGGGCGCCGCGGTCGGGACAATATGCGGGTCGGCGGCGGGGCGCCAGACGTTACGTGCTACAGACATCGTAAGCTCCTGACAAGATCGCCTGCCAGATGATGCAGGCCGTGACGGCGAAGATGACGCCAGACTATCTGACGCAGTGGCGGGACGGGGCCTTCGCCCTGCTGCCAGAGTTCGCGGGAGATATCGTCCATCAGCGCGGGCCAGCGGCGATACCAGCCGGGGCGCTGCAGCAGCGCGGGAACGTGCCGATAGCGCTGGAGCACCTCCCACAGCAGGCTGCGCTCGATCTCCTGATGATATTGCGCAAACAGATTTTGCGGCGCGCCGTGCCGACAGGCGTGGATTAACGTTTGCGCCGCCGCCTGGGCGCCGATTAACGCCATGTCCATTCCGCGCACGGTGAAGCCGGTATTGACGCAGGTGCGCAGCGCGTCGCCGACCAGCAGCCAGCCATCCCCGGCATACCGCGTCGGCATGCCGTGCAGGCCGCCTTCAGGTACCAGATGCGCGCCGTATTCCAGCGTTTCGCTGCCCTGCAGCAGAGGGCGCAGGGCCGGATGGGATTTAAGCCGGTCCAGTAGTCCGGAGGCAGGTACCCTCCCTTTGCCCAGCGAGGAGAGCGGGCAGACGATACCGAATGAGAGCGTCTCCTGATTGGTATAAAGGAACGCGCCGCCGGGTAAATCTCCGCAGACCCCGCCGGTGAATATCATGGCCGCTCCCTCATTGCCCTCGAGGCGGAAACGATCTTCCAGCGTCTTTCGTTCCATCGCCAGCACCGCTTTGATCCCCAGCGCCATGGCGGTTGAGGATGGGCGCGGGAGTAAACCGTGACGCTCCGCCAGCTCGCTGTTGGCCCCTTCCGCCAGCACAACATAGCGGGCGCGCAGGGTTTCGTTATCGCAAATGACCCCGCAAATCCGGCCGTTTTCACGATGCAGCGCCGTGACCGTCGTGCCGGTAATACACTGTACGCCTTCATCTTCGGCTTGGTTAACCAGCCACGGATCGAAACGGGCGCGCAGTAAACTCCAGGAGTCTCCGTCCGGCTGAAGGCTGGAATAGGTTGTGGCACCATCGTCAGTCAGCAGAGTCAGGTTTTCCTGGGTGATACGGCGTTCAAGCGGGGCGGATTGTTGAAAATGAGGGAGAAGTTCGGCGAGCGCGCGGCAATACAGGCGCCCGCCGGAGAGATTTTTACTGCCGGGAAGTTCGCCGCGTTCGAGCAGCAGGACCGAAAGTCCTGACCGCGCGCAGCGTAGGGCACAGGCGGTGCCGGCTATCCCTGCACCGATGATAATAATATCAAAATCGTCAGCCATATTGCGCCCCAGATACCGAGAGCGTCTAGGCTAACATGGCGTTATCTAAGGAATATTGACCATCGACACAAAGGCTTTAATCACTCGCCGCGATAGATGCAGCCCGCCGTGCAGGTCTCTTTAATCATCACCGCGCTCAGCAGCGGCACAACGGGCTTAACCTGTTGCCAAATCCAGCGCGACAGCACTTCGCTGGTCGGGTTTTCCAGCCCTGGAATATCGTTTAGATAGTAGTGATCCAGGCGGTCGTAGGTCGGCTTGAAGGCGGCCTTAAGCTCGGAAAAATCCATGATCCAACCCGTATGCGGATCGACTTCGCCGGTGATCTCCAGACGCACCATAAAAGAGTGACCGTGCAGGCGACCGCACTTATGACCTTCCGGTACGTGGGGCAGGTGGTGGGCGGCTTCGAAGATAAAATCTTTAAACAGGGTGGTGGACATCTTTTACTCTCAATAAGACAAAAAAACCGCCGTAGGGTACCGGAAAGTACATTTTTTAGCATTAACTAAAACGGCCCTGAGTGGAAAATCGCCACAGTCACCGAACTGATGTATATTATCTCTTTATATTTCATGTGGTTATTTAATCGATTTTGTTGTTAATAACTATAGATAAAACAGGTTAGTCCATTTGGTTATTTGTTATTTCCATCCCTTCTTTAATTGTTACTATCTGCGCCGTTAACCTTACATTCTCTTCTGTTTTTGCCGCGCTGACAGGGTGCGAATAACAGCTTTGCTTACTGGAACATAACGACGCATGACGACACAGGTCCCATCTTCCAATTTGCTCCCGCTCAACCCGGAGCAAATGGCGCGCCTGCAGGCGGCCACGACAGACTTCACACCGACCCAGCTTGCCTGGGTTTCCGGCTATTTTTGGGGCGTGCTGAATCAGCATCCCGGCGCGGTGGCTGCCGCTCCGGCTCAGGCTGCGGAAGTTCCGAGCATTACGCTGCTTTCCGCCTCGCAAACCGGCAACGCCCGCCGCGTGGCCGAAGCGCTGCGTGACGACCTTCAGGCAGCGCAGCTGAACGTCAAGCTGGTTAACGCAGGCGACTATAAATTCAAACAAATAGCCTCCGAAAAACTGCTGATCGTCGTGACCTCAACCCAGGGAGAAGGTGAGCCACCGGAAGAAGCCGTCGCGCTGCATAAATTCCTGCTCTCGAAAAAAGCGCCGAAACTCGAAGGTACCGCCTTTGCGGTCTTTGGTCTGGGCGATACCTCCTACGAATTCTTCTGCCAGTCGGGTAAAGACTTCGACAGTAGGCTGGCCGAGCTGGGCGGGGAGCGTCTGCTCGATCGCGTTGATTCCGACGTTGAATATCAGGGCGCCGCGGCCGAATGGCGCACCCGCGTGGTCGAGGTGCTGAAAGCCCGCGCCCCGGCGGCGACGCCGGCTCAGCTGGCGACAGGCGGTGCGGTCAATGATATTCACACCAGCCCCTATACCAAAGAAGCGCCGCTGACCGCGACGCTTTCGGTAAACCAAAAAATCACCGGCCGTGATTCCGAAAAAGACGTGCGCCACGTTGAAATCGATCTTGGCGACTCCGGCCTGCGCTATCAGCCCGGCGATGCGCTGGGCGTCTGGTATCAGAACGATCCGGCGCTGGTCAACGAGCTGGCTGAACTGCTGTGGCTGAAGGGCGACGAGCCGGTTAGCGTAGACGGCAAGACGCTGCCGCTGGCCGAAGCGCTGACGTGGCACTTTGAGCTGACGGTGAACACCGCCAACATCGTGGAGAACTATGCCACCCTAACGCGCAGCGAAACGCTGCTGCCGCTGGTGGGCGATAAAGCGCAGCTGCAGCACTACGCGGCCACCACGCCGATCGTCGATATGGTGCGCTTCTCTCCGGCACAGCTCGATGCCCAGGCGCTGATTGACCTGCTGCGCCCGCTTACGCCGCGCCTGTACTCGATTGCCTCGTCGCAGGCGGAAACGGAAAACGAAGTTCACGTGACCGTTGGCGTGGTGCGCTATGACATTGAAGGCCGCGCGCGCGCCGGCGGCGCTTCCAGCTTCCTCGCCGACCGCGTGGAAGAAGATGGCGAAGTCCGCGTCTTTATCGAACACAATGACAACTTCCGCCTGCCTGCTAACCCGCAGACGCCGGTCATCATGATCGGCCCGGGTACCGGCATTGCGCCATTCCGCGCATTTATGCAGCAGCGCGCGGCGGAAGGCGCCGAGGGCAACAACTGGCTGTTCTTCGGCAACCCGCACTTTACGGAGGATTTCCTTTACCAGGTTGAATGGCAAAGCTACGTCAAAGAGGGCGTACTGAGCCGCATCGATCTGGCCTGGTCCCGCGATCAACAACAAAAAGTCTACGTTCAGGACAAGCTGCGCGAGCAGGGGGCCGAACTGTGGCGCTGGATTAATGACGGTGCCCATATTTATGTCTGCGGCGACGCCAATCGTATGGCGAAGGACGTTGAGCGGACGCTGCTGGAAGTGATTGCCGAATTCGGCGCGATGGACGCCGAAGCGGCGGACGAATTTTTAAGTGAGCTGCGCGTTGAGCGCCGTTATCAGCGAGATGTCTACTAATGAGCGAAAAACATCCAGGACCGCTGGTGGTCGAAGGTAAACTGACCGACGCCGAGCGTATGAAGGTAGAGAGCAACTACCTGCGCGGCACCATCGCAGAAGACTTAAACGACCCCCTCACCGGCGGCTTTAGGGGCGATAACTTCCTGCTGATCCGCTTTCACGGCATGTATCAGCAGGATGACCGCGACATCCGCGCCGAACGCGCGGCGCAGAAGCTGGAGCCGCGTCACGCGATGCTGCTCCGCTGCCGCCTGCCGGGCGGGGTGATCACCACCAAACAGTGGCAGGCGATTGATAAGTTTGCCGCCGATAACACCATCTACGGCAGCATTCGTCTGACCAACCGTCAGACCTTCCAGTTCCACGGCATTCTGAAGAAGAACGTCAAGCCGGTGCACCAGATGCTGCACTCGGTGGGGCTGGACGCGCTGGCGACGGCCAACGATATGAACCGTAACGTGCTGTGCACCTCTAACCCGAACGAGTCTCAGCTGCATGCTGAAGCCTACGAGTGGGCGAAAAAGATCTCCGAGCACCTGCTGCCGCGCACCCGCGCCTACGCGGAGATCTGGCTCGATCAGAAGAAGGTTGCCACCACCGACGAAGAGCCGATCCTTGGCCAGACCTATCTGCCGCGTAAGTTCAAAACGACCGTGGTTATCCCGCCGCAGAACGATATCGATCTGCACGCCAACGATATGAACTTCGTGGCGATTGCCGAAAACGGCAAGCTGGTGGGCTTTAACCTGCTGGTTGGCGGCGGTCTGTCCATTGAGCACGGCAACAAGAAAACCTACGCGCGCACCGCCAGCGAATTCGGCTACCTGCCGCTTGAGCACACCCTGGCCGTAGCAGAAGCGGTAGTCACGACCCAGCGCGACTGGGGCAACCGTACTGACCGCAAAAATGCGAAAACGAAATACACCCTGGAACGCGTTGGCGTTGAAACCTTCAAGGCCGAAGTTGAGCGTCGTGCCGGCATTAAGTTTGAGCCGATCCGTCCGTATGAGTTTACCGGTCGCGGCGATCGGATTGGCTGGGTAAAAGGTATCGATAATAACTGGTACCTGACGCTGTTTATTGAAAACGGTCGTATCCTTGACTATCCGGGGCGTCCGCTGAAAACGGGTCTGCTGAAGATTGCTAAGATCCATAAAGGCGAGTTCCGCATCACGGCCAACCAAAACCTGATCGTTGCCGGCGTGCCGGAAGATCAAAAGGCGAAGATCGAGAAGCTGGCTCGCGATCACGGATTGATGAATAGCGTCACCCCGCAGCGTGAAAACTCGATGGCCTGCGTCTCCTTCCCGACCTGCCCGCTGGCGATGGCCGAGGCGGAACGCTTCCTGCCGTCATTTATTGATAAGGTGGACGGCGTGATGAGCAAGTACGGGGTGGGCGAGGAGCATATCGTCACCCGCGTGACCGGCTGCCCGAACGGCTGCGGCCGCGCCCTGCTGGCGGAGGTTGGCCTGATCGGTAAAGCGCCGGGCCGTTATAACCTGCACCTTGGCGGCAACCGCAGCGGAACGCGTATTCCGCGCATGTATCGCGAAAATATTACCGAGTCGGAGATCCTCGACTCGATAGACGAACTGGTCGGGCGCTGGGCGAAAGAGCGCGAAGCGGGTGAAGGCTTCGGCGACTTTACGGTGCGTGCGGGTATCGTGCGCCCGGTGCTCGATCCAGCCCGTGATTTCTGGGAATAAACGTCTTTATCCACGCCTGACGATCCCCTCTCCGTTGACGGGAAGGGGATAAGGTGAAGGGAAAATAACGAGGTAACTATGTCCGTACTCGATCTCAACGCGCTAAATGAACTGCCGAAAGTTGAACGCGTACTGCAGCTGGCAGAAATCAACGCTCAGCTGGAGAAGCTCAGCGCCGAAGAACGCGTGGCGTGGGCGCTGGAAAATCTGCCCGGCGACTACGCGCTCTCCTCAAGCTTTGGTATTCAGGCGGCGGTTAGCCTGCATTTGGTTAACCAGATCCGTCCAGATATTCCGGTGATCCTCACCGATACCGGCTACCTGTTCCCGGAAACCTATCAGTTTATCGATGAGCTAACCGACAAGCTGCAGCTGAACCTGAAGGTTTACCGGGCGCAGACCAGCCCGGCCTGGCAGGAAGCCCGCTACGGCAAGCTGTGGGAGCAGGGCGTTGATGGCATTGAGAAATACAATGACATCAACAAAGTTGAGCCGATGAACCGCGCCCTACAGGAGTTGAACACCCGCACCTGGTTTGCCGGCCTGCGCCGCGAGCAGTCAGGCAGCCGGGCAACGCTGCCGGTGCTGGCGATTCAGCGTGGGGTATTTAAGCTGCTGCCGATTATCGACTGGGATAACCGCACCGTTTATCAGTACCTGCAGAAGCACGGCCTGAAATACCATCCGCTGTGGGATCAGGGTTACCTTTCGGTGGGGGATACCCACACCACCCGCAAATGGGAGCCGGGGATGGCTGAAGAAGAGACGCGCTTCTTCGGCCTGAAGCGCGAGTGCGGGCTGCACGAAGGTTGAGAAAATCCCCGGACGGCGCATCGCGCCGCTTCCGGGAATATTTTACCCAGGGATATTGCTAGCCAGCCCCTCCCGTTTACTGTAATAACTCGCTTCGCCCTCTGACGATACCAGTACCACCTGCGCGGACGGCCGATGTTGTTTCTTACGAAAACGTTCAAGCGCCTCCTCGTCGAGGAGTAAAAATCCTGCCGACCTCTTCTTCCACCATGATAGACGTACCGATAACCGGCTCATTTCCCAGCGGAATTCGCCCTCCGCCACGATGGGATGCAGTTCATCTTCTTCATCTTGCCAGGCGAGGTAGATATCAACGCTCTCTTCGCCCAGGCGGGTTGAAAACTCCCGATCTTTATCCCATAAGAAATCGCTGGCCTCTCGATCGTAGCCGATATCGTGGCGTAGCAGGTTTTGCGTTGCGACGGAACGTTGGCTCAACACCTTGCCGAAATCGACGTCAGAAAGTGCCTGTAAGCTGGCCGGGGCGGGAATTTTCTGTTCATAGACGCCATCGACCAATGCCCTGGCATTTTCCGGCATCCTGATTTCGCCATATTGACGCAGCAGCGCCTGAGTGCGCCATAAGCAGGCGTGGTCGGAATAAACGAAGCCGGTTCCTCGCAGCTCTTTTCCCAGCCAACCTTGCCCGGCCTGTTCCTGCCATTCTGGCGCTAAAATATGCAGTATCGGTGGCTGACGTTCATCGGGCAGTATCGCTTTGCGTTCCCCACCGGCAGTGCGGATATGGCGCTGAAGTCGACCGGCGCGCTGGATCAACAAATCTATTGGCGCCAGATCCGAGATCATCCAGTCAAAATCCAGATCGAGGCTTTGTTCGACAACCTGAGTGGCGATTAACACTTTCCCCCGCCGCGCTGAAACGGGGGCATCTTTACCGAACCAGCCGAGGGTTTTATTCTCAATGGCAATACGATCGGCAAAGGCGAAGCGGCTGTGGAAAAGTAGCAGATCCTGTTCAGGGATGCGCTTTTCATGCAACAGCTGCTGATAATCTTCGCGTGCTTCATCAACCGTATTACGGATCCAACATACGCATTGCCCGGCTTCGACTGCACGATAAAGCGTTCCCCGCGCCAGCGGGGATAAACCGGCCCCGTTGACCTGCTTATCGTCCTT
The DNA here is from genome assembly GCF_902705905.1 of Klebsiella sp. 18074. NCBI lineage: Bacteria > Pseudomonadati > Pseudomonadota > Gammaproteobacteria > Enterobacterales > Enterobacteriaceae > Klebsiella > Klebsiella sp. 18074. The sequence continues at coordinate 264,154 of NZ_CACSIS010000003.1, forward strand.
TTTCGCGCGTTCCCCGCGCCAGCGGGGATAAACCGATTGTTTTTCTTAAAATGTTTACGTTGGATCAGCGTTCCCCGCGCCAGCGGGGATAAACCGCGCGATGTTGAATTTGCGTCAGGATGAAAGCCGCGTTCCCCGCGCCAGCGGGGATAAACCAGCTCCATAAAAATCGCGCCGAGGAAATCATGAGCGTTCCCCGCGCCAGCGGGGATAAACCGTGATGATTCAGGATGCGTTTATTCGATTACGAGCGTTCCCCGCGCCAGCGGGGATAAACCGACACTCACACCGGTTCAGATCGCTGACGCAGAGCGTTCCCCGCGCCAGCGGGGATAAACCGGCGACTGTTAACCAGCGGCTGGATACATTAACGTGTTCCCCGTGCCAGCGGGGATAAACAGATGATCTGGATAAACTCCGCGAAGAGTATGAATGGTTCCCCACCCCAGCGGATATAAACCGCATTGTGCATTACTGCCAGATAACGTAGGAACGTACTCTTCCACGGCTGCAGCAAAACGCCGGCTAGCCGTGCTTATTGGCCTTCGCCAGCTCTTTCACCAGCGGCAGCATCACCTTGACGACGTCGCGGCTGCGGCGCTCGATGCGGCCGGGCAGCGCTTTGTCGATATGCTGCTGATTATCCAGCTGCACGCTGTGCCAGCTGGAGCCGTCAGGGAAGGCAGATGATTTTGCCCGCTGCTGGAAACCATCTTTCTTACCGAGCGACCAGTTGGTGGCCTCCACCGACAGCACCGGGATCCCGGCGCTATCAAAAACGCTGGCGTCGTTACAGCAGTCGGTGCCCTGCGGATAGTCGCGGTTCAGCCCCGGGTTGCTGAAGGCGGCAACGCCTTTGCTACGGGCGATGGCCAGCGCCCGGTCGCGGGTCAGCTTGCGAATCGCCGCCGGTGTGCTGCGGCCGCTATTAAAATAGAGCTTGTCGCCGACCACCAGGTTATCGAGGTTGATCACCAGCAGGGTGTTTTTCTTCTCCGTGTCGCTCATCCGCTGCAGCAGATTCTGTGCCCCGAGGCGGCCCTCTTCTTCACCGCTGGACGCGATAAAGCGAATGCCGTAATGGGTAGGCACGTTCTTAAGACGCTCGGCCAGCTCCAGCATTACGCCAAGGCCAAGGGCGTTGTCGTCGATCCCCTGCAGGGTCAGGCCGCCGAGGTTCTTTTCCACGTCGCTATCGCTCATTGGGGCGTAGGTATCGAGGTGCGCCATGATGATGATCTGCTGGCGCGCCTTGCCCTCGTGGGCGGCAATCACCGTGCTGCCGGTGACGTTTTGCCAGTTCTGCCGCTGGTTTTTAGTGGTGTAGATATAGCGGGTATTAAAGCTGCGGATATCGCTCTGGTAGCCCATCTGCGCGAACTGCTGACGCAGGTAGTCCGCCGACAGCATCTCTGCTGGCGATCCGGTCATTCTTCCGGGGAAAACGGTGGCGATATGGCGAGCCTGCGTATTGGCGGTTTCGCCCATAGCGCTAAAAGCCGGGGCGGAGAAGACAAAACCTGCGCCAAGCGCCAGTGGAAGCAGGCGGCGGCACAACGCGGAAAACATATGAGGGTCCTTACGGGAACATAACAATTTGACCCGCTTAGTATGAAACTGTGACCGCGGTTAAACAATTTCATTTGCTCTTAAATAGCGGAAAAGTCGCATGTTAAGCACTTTTTGAACTTAGCTTTCCCATGCCGTTATTCCTTTGAGTAACAACTCATTCCATTTCGTAATTTCATTTGCTCTAAGTGGCACCCTATAGTCGCACTATGACTGATTGTAAGTGAGTTGTTGCATCGTGGACTATTTGCCCCTATTTGCCGAATTAAAAGCGCGGCCGGTGCTGGTTATCGGCGGCGGTGAGATTGCCGCGCGCAAGATAATGTTTCTGCGTCGGGCGGGGGCGAAGGTGCAGGTTGTGGCCGCTGCGCTGTCCGATGAGCTTGCTGAACAGGTCGAACGCCAGGAGATCGCGTGGCGCGCGCAGGAGTTTCAGGAACAGCAGATCGACGATGTTTTCCTGGTGATTGCCGCCACCGAAGACGACGCGCTGAACCAGCGGGTTTCTGCCGCGGCGAACGCCCGCTTTCGCCTGGTTAACGTGGTGGATAACCAGCCGCTTTGCTCGGTGGTCTTCCCCTCCATTGTCGATCGCTCGCCGCTGCTGGTGGCGGTCTTTTCCGGCGGATCGGCGCCGGTACTGTCGCGGCTGATCCGCGAAAAAATTGAAGCCCTGCTGCCGACCAACCTCGGACGCGTTGCCGAAGCGGCAAGCTACTGGCGGCATCATATTAAAACGCATCTCACCACTACCGCGGCGCGACGTCGTTTCTGGGAGCGCGTTTTCAACGGCCGCTTTGCCAGCCTGATGATTGCCGGAAATAAAGCCGCTGCGGATAAGGTGCTGGAGGATGAGCTCCATCAGCCGGAAAAGCGGTCGGGTGAAATCATACTCGTCGGCGCCGGGCCGGGTGATGCCGGACTCCTTACCCTGCGCGGTCTGCAGGCGGTGCAGCGGGCGGACGTGGTGTTTTACGACCATCTGGTGACGCCGGAGATCCGCGAACTGGTGCGCCGCGATGCGGAGATGATCTGCGTCGGTAAACGCGCCAGCGAGCATTCGGTACCGCAGCATGAGACGAATCGGATGCTGGTCGAGGCGGCGAAAGAGGGCAAAACGGTGGTGCGCCTGAAGGGTGGCGATCCGTTTATTTTCGGCCGCGGCGGCGAGGAGCTGCAGGCGGCAGCGGCGGCGGGGATCTCCTTTCAGGTTGTTCCCGGCGTGACCGCAGCGGCGGGGGCGACGGCGTACGCCGGGATCCCGCTGACCCACCGCGATTACGCGCAGAGCGTGACCTTTGTCACCGGCCACTACAAGGCGGACAGCGCGGCGCTCGACTGGACGCTGCTGGCGCAGAGTCGGCAAACGCTGGCTATCTACATGGGCACGATGAAGGCGGCAGAAATTAGCGCGCAGCTGATCGCGCACGGGCGCGACAGAAACACGCCGGTGGCGGTTATCTCCCGCGGCACGCGCGCCGATCAGCAAACGACGATCGGCACGTTAGAACAACTGGAACACCTGGCGAAAGATGCCCCAATGCCGGCACTGCTGGTGGTGGGTGAAGTGGTGCAGCTCCATCAGCAGCTCGCCTGGTTTCAACACACAACGAACGCAGAGGGCTTTGACTCTTCTGTGGTCAATCTGGCTTAGGCCCGGTGCAACAGGCCTTATAAGGAACGGTAATGGACCAAAAACGACTCACTCACCTGCGACAACTGGAGGCGGAAAGCATCCATATCATTCGCGAGGTGGCCGCCGAATTTTCAAATCCGGTGATGATGTACTCCATCGGTAAAGATTCCAGCGTGATGCTGCACCTGGCGCGTAAAGCGTTTTATCCGGGAACCCTGCCGTTCCCGCTGCTGCACGTTGATACCGGCTGGAAATTCCGTGAGATGTACGAGTTCCGTGACCGTACCGCGAAGGCCTACGGCTGCGAGCTGCTGGTGCACAAAAACCCGGAAGGGGTGGCGATGGGCATCAACCCGTTTGTCCACGGCAGCGCCAAGCATACCGATATCATGAAGACCGAAGGCCTCAAGCAGGCGCTGAACAAATACGGTTTTGATGCGGCCTTCGGCGGCGCCCGCCGCGATGAAGAGAAGTCCCGCGCCAAAGAGCGTATCTACTCGTTCCGCGACCGTTTCCACCGCTGGGATCCGAAAAACCAGCGCCCGGAGCTGTGGCACAACTACAACGGCCAGATTAACAAAGGCGAAAGCATCCGCGTCTTCCCGCTCTCTAACTGGACCGAGCTGGATATCTGGCAGTACATTTATCTGGAACATATCGAAATCGTGCCGCTGTACCTGGCGGCAGAGCGCCCGGTTCTCGAGCGTGACGGCATGCTGATGATGATCGATGACGACCGTATCGACCTGCAGCCGGGCGAGGTTATTAAACAGCAGATGGTGCGTTTTCGTACCCTTGGCTGCTGGCCGCTGACCGGCGCGGTGGAGTCCAACGCGCAAACGCTGCCGGAAATTATTGAAGAGATGCTGGTCTCCACGACCAGCGAACGTCAGGGTCGCATGATTGACCGCGATCAGGCAGGCTCGATGGAGCTGAAGAAACGTCAGGGGTATTTCTAAGGAGCCGCCATGAATACGACAATTGCACAACAAATTGCTGATGAAGGCGGCGTTGAAGCCTACCTGCACGCGCAGCAGAACAAAAGCCTGCTGCGTTTCCTGACCTGCGGCAGCGTCGATGACGGCAAAAGCACGCTAATTGGCCGCCTGCTGCACGATACCCGCCAGATCTATGAAGATCAGCTCTCATCGCTGCACAATGATAGCAAGCGTCACGGAACCCAGGGCGAGAAGCTGGATCTGGCGCTGCTGGTGGATGGCCTGCAGGCGGAGCGCGAACAGGGCATCACTATCGACGTGGCCTACCGCTATTTCTCTACCGAAAAGCGCAAGTTTATTATTGCCGATACGCCGGGGCACGAGCAGTACACCCGCAATATGGCGACCGGCGCCTCGACCTGCGATCTGGCTATCCTGCTGATTGACGCGCGCAAAGGCGTACTGGATCAGACCCGTCGTCACAGCTTTATTTCGACGCTGCTGGGGATTAAAAACCTGGTAGTGGCGGTGAATAAAATGGACCTCGTGGCGTTCAGCGAAGAGCGGTTCAATCAGATTCGCGAGGAGTATCTGACCTTTGCCGAACAGCTGCCTGGCGACCTCGATATTCGCTTCGTGCCGCTTTCCGCGCTGGAAGGGGACAACGTTGCCAGCCAGAGCGACAAGATGGTTTGGTACAGCGGCCCGACGCTGCTGGAAGTGCTGGAAACCGTAGAGATCCATCACCCGGTCGAAAGCCAGCCGCTGCGTTTCCCGGTGCAGTTTGTTAACCGCCCCAACCTCGATTTCCGCGGCTTCTCCGGTACCGTAGCCTCCGGCAAAGTGACGGTTGGCCAGCGTCTGAAGGTGCTGCCGTCGGGCGTGGAATCCAGCGTCGCGCGCATCGTGACCTTTGACGGCGACCTGCTGGAAGCCGGTGCCGGGGAAGCGATCACCATCGTGCTGAAGGATGAGATTGATATCAGCCGCGGTGACCTGCTGGTCGATGCGCAGGTATCCCTGCCTGCCGTGCAGAGCGCCAGCATCGACGTGGTGTGGATGGCTGAACAGGCGCTCTCTGCGGGCCAGAGCTTTGATATCAAAATTGCCGGCAAGAAAACCCGCGCCCGCGTGGACGGCATTCGCTACCAGGTTGATATTAACAATCTGACCCAGCGGGAAGTGGAATCGCTGCCGCTCAACGGCATCGGCCTCGTGGATTTGACCTTTGATGAGCCGCTGGTGCTGGACAAATACCAGAACAACCCGGTGACCGGGGGGCTTATTTTTATCGACCGCCTGTCGAACGTGACCGTCGGCGCCGGCATGGTGCGCGAACCACAGGAGCATGCCCAGGCGTCCGCTTCGTCGTTCAGCGCGTTCGAGCTGGAGCTAAACCAGCTTATCCGTAAGCATTTCCCGCACTGGGACGCTCGCGATCTGCTGGGAGGCAAGTAATGGCGCAGCATGACGAAAACGTCGTCTGGCACGCCCATCCGGTCACTCAGCAGCAGCGCGAGCAGCGCCACGGCCATCGCGGCGTGGTGCTGTGGTTTACCGGGCTATCCGGCTCCGGTAAATCGACCGTTGCCGGCGCGCTGGAGGAGGCGCTCCAGCAGGCCGGCGTCAGCACCTATCTGCTGGATGGCGATAACGTTCGCCACGGCCTGTGCAGCGATTTGGGCTTTAGCGACGACGATCGCAAAGAGAACATCCGCCGCGTGGGTGAAGTGGCTAAGCTGATGGTTGAGGCCGGGCTGGTTGTCCTGACGGCCTTTATCTCCCCGCACCGCGCCGAGCGGCAGATGGTGCGCGAGCGACTGGGGGAAGGGCGCTTTATCGAAGTGTTCGTCGATACGCCGCTGGCCATCTGCGAGGCGCGAGATCCAAAAGGGCTCTACAAGAAGGCGCGCGCGGGCGAATTACGCAATTTCACCGGGATTGACTCCGTTTATGAAGCACCGGAAAAGGCGGAAATTCATCTGGATGGTGAACAATTGGTAACAAATTTGGTGCACCAACTATTAGACCTGCTCAGACAGCGAGATATTATCAGATCCTGAAACGGTGGCGGCACTGAGCTGCTGGTCGCCCGGTGAACAGGATTCGATATGCGTAATACCCAGAACCTCAGTATGATTCGTTCAGAACCACCTCCGGTGGCGAATGACGAGACCACCTGGTCTTTGTCAGGCGCCGCCGTGGGATTTATCTCGTGGCTGCTGGCGCTGGGTATTCCCTTCCTCATCTATGGCAGCAACACGCTGTTTTTCCTTCTCTACACCTGGCCGTTCTTCCTTGCACTGATGCCGGTCGCCGTTGTGGTCGGTATTGCGCTGCATTCGCTGTTGAATGGTAAACTCCTCTATAGCTCCTGCGCGACGATTTTGACTATCGGACTGATGTTCGGCCTGCTGTTTCTCTGGCTGCTGGGATAGTCCTTTTGGCGTATGAATCAAGCCTGGGTATCGACGACAAAAATGTGGTACAGTCCCCGCGTTACGCGGCATCGTCCGCGCGTCGGAGTAAAACGCTCGGGCGAGTTATCGGATGATGATGCCGTTTTTCAGGGGGCAGGATGGGTAAATTAACGCTGCTATTATTGGCTTTGCTGGTCTGGCTCCAGTACTCGCTGTGGTTCGGCAAAAATGGTCTACATGACTATAGTCGGGTTAATGACGATGTCTCCGCCCAGCAGGACACTAACGGTAAATTAAAAGCGCGCAACGATCAGCTGTTTGCGGAAATCGACGACCTCAACGGCGGTCAGGAAGCGATCGAAGAGCGCGCGCGCAACGAGCTAAGTATGACCCGCCCGGGTGAAACGTTTTATCGTCTGGTCCCGGATGCGTCTAAGCGCAATCAGGGTTCGGCGCAGAATAATCGATAAATAAGCCCAGGATTACGACATGGCAGCCACTTTTCCGGGCGTTTGCGCCGTGGTGCCGGCGGCCGGTTTTGGCCGTCGTATGCAAACGGAATGCCCGAAACAATATCTCTCAATCGGTAACAAAACGATTCTCGAGCACGCGGTCGCCGCGCTGCTGGCCAACGCCTGCGTCCAGCGCGTGGTGATTGCCGTCAGCCCCGGCGATGTCCGCTTTAGCCAGCTGCCGTTGGCCTCCCACCCGCAGATTACCGTCGTTGACGGCGGCAGCGAACGCGCCGACTCCGTTCTTGCTGGCCTGCAGGCGCTGCCCGATGCGCAGTGGGTGCTGGTGCATGACGCCGCGCGCCCGTGCCTGCATCAGGACGACCTCACCCGCCTGCTGGCGCTGCGCGAAACCAGCCGCGTTGGCGGCATCCTGGCGGCACCGGTTCGCGATACCATGAAGCGCGCTGAACCCGGCAAGGTCGCCATTGCCCATACCGTCGATCGCAACGACCTGTGGCATGCGCTGACGCCGCAGTTTTTCCCGCGTGAATTACTCTTTAACTGCCTGACGCGTGCGCTCAACGAAGGCGCAACCATCACCGACGAAGCGTCGGCGCTGGAGTACTGCGGCTTCCATCCCGAACTGGTAGCCGGACGCGCTGATAATATCAAAGTGACGCGCCCGGAAGACCTGGCGCTGGCAGAATTTTACCTTACCCGTTCCCGACACCAGGAGAAGGCTTAATGCGAATTGGACATGGTTTTGACGTACACGCTTTTGGCGGTGAAGGCCCAATCATTATTGGCGGGGTGCGCGTTCCTTACGAGAAGGGGCTGCTGGCCCACTCTGATGGCGACGTTGCGCTGCATGCGCTAACCGATGCCCTGCTGGGCGCGGCGGCGCTGGGGGACATCGGTAAGCTGTTCCCGGACACCGATCCGGCCTTCAAAGGCGCCGACAGCCGCGCGCTGTTGCGCGAAGCCTGGCGCCGGATTCAGGCGAAAGGCTATACCCTCGGCAACGTCGACGTCACCATCATTGCCCAGGCGCCCAAAATGCTGCCGCATATTCCGCAGATGCGCGTTTTCATCGCCGAAGATCTTGGCTGCCATATGGACGACGTCAACGTGAAGGCGACGACCACCGAAAAGCTCGGCTTTACCGGGCGCGGCGAAGGCATTGCCTGTGAAGCGGTGGCGCTGCTGCGTAAGGCGGCGCAATGATCGCCTTCAACGAACTCACCTGGCTGCACGGTAAACCGCAGGGGCATGGGCTGCTGAAAGCCAGCCCGGAAGACTTCGTGGTAGTAGAAGACCTCGGCTTTGAGCCCGATGGCGAAGGCGAGCACGTGCTGGTGCGGATCCTCAAAAAGGAGTGCAACACGCGCTTTGTCGCGGACGCGCTGGCAAAATTCCTTAAAATCCATGCCCGGGAGGTCAGCTTTGCCGGGCAGAAGGACAAGCATGCGGTAACCGAACAGTGGCTCTGCGCCCGGGTGCCGGGTAAAGAGATGCCTGACCTCAGCAAGTTTCAGCTCGAAGGCTGTCAGGTGCTGGAGTACGCGCGCCATAAGCGCAAGCTGCGCCTTGGGGCGCTGAAGGGCAATCAGTTCACCCTGATCCTGCGCGAAGTCAGCCAGCGCGATGATGTCGAGCAGCGCCTGCAGGCCATCGCTGCCGGCGGCGTGCCGAACTATTTTGGCGCTCAGCGTTTTGGGATTGGCGGCAGCAACCTGCTGGGCGCGCTGCGTTGGGCAGAGAGCGGAGCCCCGGTACGCGATCGAAATAAACGCAGTTTTTGGCTCTCGGCGGCGCGTAGCGGCTTGTTTAATCAGCAGGTCAGTATTAGATTAAAAAAAACAGAATTTAATCAGGTTGTTGATGGCGATGCGCTACAATTAGCGGGGCGCGGCAGCTGGTTTGTCGCTGCGCCTGAAGAGCTGGCGGAACTGCAGGGGCGGGTTGATAATCGCGAGCTGCTGATTACCGCTGCGCTGCCGGGTAGCGGCGACTGGGGCAGCCAACGCGATGCGCTGGCTGCCGAGCAGGCGGCGGTGGCTGAAGAGACGCAGCTCCAGGCGCTGCTGGTGCGTGAAAAAGTAGAGGCGGCACGCCGGGCGATGCTGCTCTATCCGCAGCAGATGCGCTGGAACTGGTGGGATGACGTCACCGTTGAACTGCGTTTCTGGCTGCCAGCGGGCAGCTTCGCCACCAGCGTGGTAAGGGAACTTATCAATACAACGGGTGACTATGCGAATATTGCTGAGTAACGATGACGGGATTCATGCGCCGGGCATTCAGACCCTGGCGAAGGCCTTACGGGAATTCGCTGAGGTCCAGGTTGTCGCACCCGATCGTAACCGCAGCGGCGCATCGAACTCCCTGACGCTGGAGTCTTCACTACGTACCTTCACCTTTGACAATGGCGATATCGCCGTCCAGATGGGCACGCCCACGGACTGCGTCTATCTCGGCGTTAACGCCCTGATGCGCCCTCGTCCGGATATCGTGGTCTCCGGTATCAACGCCGGGCCGAATCTTGGCGATGACGTTATCTACTCCGGTACCGTTGCTGCCGCGATGGAAGGCCGTCACCTTGGCTTTCCGGCGCTGGCCGTTTCGCTAAACGGCCATCAGCATTACGCCACCGCGGCGGCCATCACCTGCACCATTCTGCGCGCGCTCAGCCGCGAGCCGCTGCGCACCGGGCGCATTCTCAATATCAACGTCCCCGATCTGCCCCTTGAGCAGATTAAAGGCATCCGCGTGACCCGCTGCGGCAGCCGCCATCCGGCCGACCAGGTTATCCCGCAAAAAGATCCGCGCGGCAATACCTTGTACTGGATTGGCCCGCCGGGCGAGAAGCACGATGCCGGGCCCGATACCGACTTTGCGGCGGTAGATGAAGGCTACGTTTCGGTGACGCCGCTGCACGTTGATTTAACCGCCCACCAGGCCCATGAGGTGGTCACCGACTGGCTCGATCGCGTCGGAGTAGACAGCCAATGGTAAGCAAACGTGTTGAAAGCCTGCTGAATCAGCTCCGCACTCAGGGCATCGTTGACGAGCGCGTGCTCGAAGCGATTTCTCTGGTGCCGCGGGAAAAGTTTGTCGATGAGGCCTTCGAACATAAGGCGTGGGAAAACACCGCGCTGCCGATTGGTCAGGGGCAAACCATTTCGCAGCCCTACATGGTGGCGCGGATGACGGAGCTTCTGACGCTGACGCCGGAGTCACGGGTGCTGGAAATTGGCACCGGCTCGGGCTATCAGACGGCGATCCTGGCGCAGCTGGTGCATCACGTCTGTTCGGTCGAGCGAATTAAGAGCCTGCAGTGGCAGGCGAGGCGTCGCCTCAAACAACTTGATTTACATAATGTTTCAACCCGTCATGGCGATGGATGGCAGGGTTGGAAGGCGCGAGCACCTTTTGATGCGATTATCGTCACCGCCGCGCCGCCGGAAATTCCGCCGGCCCTGCTGGCGCAGCTTGATGAAGGTGGCGTGCTGGTTTTACCGGTAGGTGAAGATCATCAGTTTCTGAAACGGATCCGTCGTCGCGGTAATGAGTTTGTCATTGATACCGTCGAAGCCGTTCGCTTCGTTCCCCTGGTACAAGGGGAGCTGGCGTGAGACCCGGATTATTCCAGGTTTTTTTTGCCTGATTTTAGGCGTAGGGTGGACACATTTTCAGTGTCCTGGCCGGGCGTTGCCCGGTAAGCAAGATATTGGTAGTTAACCTATTCCTGGGGGATAAATGAGCGCGGGAAGCCCAAAATTTACCTTAAGCCGTATTGCGGCACTATCGCTGGTTTCGCTGTGGCTGGCAGGCTGTACAAACACGAATAATCCGCCTGCACCGGTCAGTACGGCGGGAGGAGCCTCCTCCTCCGGGACCAGCTCCGGGATGCTGATTACCCCGCCGGCTAAAACGGGATCCACCGCCGTGCCTCAGGCGCAGCCGGTTCAGACCCAGCCGAGCCAAATTCAGCCGATGGCCCAGCAGCCGGTGCAGACCATGAACGGCAAGATCGTTTATAACCGCAAATATGGCGATATTCCGAAAGGCAGCTATACCGGCGGCAGCAGCTACACCGTCAAACGCGGCGATACGCTGTTCTATATTGCCTGGGTGACCGGCAACGATTTCCGTGACCTTGCGGAGCGCAATAATATCCCGGCTCCGTACGGCCTGAACGTCGGCCAGACGCTGCAGGTCGGCAACTCCGCGGGCCAGCCAATCACCGGCGATAACGCCGTTGCTCAGGCCAGCGCTCAGGCAAGCGGAGGTGCGACGGCGGCCGCACATCCTGCACAAAAATCAACCGCAGTGGTTGCGTCGCAACCAACTATTACGTATTCTGAATCCTCAGGTGAACAGAATGCTAATAAGATGTTGCCGAACAATAAGCCAGCAACGACGGTCGTTGCGCCGGTTACGGCTCCAGCTATTAGCAGCAACCAACCGACTGCAAGCAGCACGTCAACCAGTTCGCCGATCTCTTCATGGCGCTGGCCGACTGATGGCAAGGTTATCGAGAACTTTAGCGGCGCCGAGGGCGGTAATAAAGGTATCGACATTGCAGGCAGTAAAGGACAGGCTATCGTCGCGACCGCTGATGGACGCGTCGTCTATGCCGGTAACGCACTGCGCGGTTACGGTAATCTTATTATCATCAAACACAACGATGATTACCTGAGTGCCTACGCTCATAACGATACCATGCTGGTCCGGGAGCAACAGGAAATTAAAGCGGGGCAGAAAATCGCTACCATGGGTAGCACCGGAACCAGCTCGACAAGATTACATTTTGAAATTCGTTACAAGGGGAAATCCGTCAACCCGCTGCAGTATTTACCGCAGCGATAATTTGGCGAAGTACGCATAAGCATAACGTCAGTTAAAAGGCGCCGGGGCGGTCAATGCCGCTCTGCATTGGGGCTAAAAAGCTGTCCTGGCGACGTTTAAATGATATTTAGCGAAGGTGCTTTGCTCAGGGATCACGGGTAGGAGCCATCTTTATGAGTCAGAATACGCTGAAAGTTCATGATTTAAATGAAGACGCGGAATTTGATGAGAACGGAGTTGAGGTTTTCGACGAGAAAGCCTTAGTAGAAGAGCAACCCAGTGATAGCGATCTGGCCGAGGAGGATCTCCTGTCGCAAGGCGCAACGCAACGCGTGCTTGATGCGACACAGCTCTATCTTGGTGAGATTGGTTATTCCCCGCTGCTGACGGCTGAAGAAGAGGTCTACTTCGCCCGACGCGCGTTGCGTGGTGATGTCGCTTCACGCCGCCGGATGATAGAAAGTAACCTGCGTCTGGTGGTAAAAATTGCCCGTCGTTACAGCAATCGTGGTCTGGCGCTACTGGATCTGATTGAAGAGGGCAACCTGGGGCTGATCCGCGCGGTTGAAAAGTTTGACCCGGAACGTGGGTTCCGTTTTTCAACTTATGCAACCTGGTGGATTCGTCAAACGATTGAACGGGCGATTATGAACCAAACCCGTACCATTCGTTTACCTATCCATATTGTTAAAGAGCTGAACGTCTATCTGCGTACCGCGCGTGAGTTGTCCCATAAGCTGGACCACGAGCCGAGTGCGGAGGAGATTGCCGAACAGCTGGATAAGCCGGTTGATGACGTTAGCCGTATGCTGCGTCTGAACGAGCGCATCACCTCGGTGGATACGCCGCTGGGCGGTGATTCGGAAAAAGCGCTGCTGGATATTCTGGCCGATGAAAAAGATAACGGCCCGGAAGACACCACGCAGGACGATGATATGAAACAAAGCATCGTCAAATGGCTGTTCGAACTGAACGCCAAGCAGCGTGAAGTCCTGGCGCGTCGTTTTGGTCTGCTGGGCTATGAAGCCGCTACTCTTGAAGATGTAGGTCGTGAAATTGGCCTGACCCGCGAACGCGTGCGTCAGATCCAGGTTGAAGGCCTGCGCCGCCTGCGTGAAATCCTGCAGGGTCAGGGGCTGAACATCGAAGCGCTATTCCGCGAATAAGACATTTTTCTAAAAAAAGGCCCGATCCTTCGATTGGGCCTTTTCCTTTTTTAGCCCGCCTTACTCTACCCCTGCCATGTCTCCTGCAGGTGGCGCCACAAAATCCGCTCATCCTCCTGCCTGAACACCACCGTTGACCAGCGTACCGTCGGCGCCTGTCCGGGAAGGGTCTGCGTTTCGCGATAGAGAACCGCCGCGCCGTCGTGCCAGCGGGCAAGCTCCGTGAGGCTATCAATGGCGATGGTCAGGCCCGCGCGGCTGCCGCCGGCCTGGCGGAAAAAATCGCTGACCGTTGGATGATCCATACGGGCGCCGCCGGTGGCGACCAGCGTAAAATCTGGGGTAAAACGCGCCATTAACGCCTGCGCGCTCCCTTCCTTGCGGCCTAACCAGCTTTCAATAACCACGTGGGCATCAAGAGCTTCCTCAAAATATGCGCTCATTTCTTCTCCATTTTGCTATGCAGGCGCAGAATCAGCGCCCGGTTGTCGAATCGCAGGCAGCTCAGCAGGGGGATAAGGGTTACCCCGGCTGCGGTAATAAACACCCCGCGCCACGCCAGCGCGGTGGGGTAGTAGTGGAGCAGGACGCTGAGCAGCGTCGCCAGCAGCGCCGCGCCGGCTAAAAAGCGGAGCTGGCGGTTGATATTCCACAGTGCGCTGGCGTCCGGCAGGTGGTGATTGGCGATATTCAAAAAGGCGCTGCTTTGCGCCGTGCTGCTGCACAGGCTGCCGCCCGTGCCCATCAGCGTGAAGGCGCTTATCAGGGTGCTCGCCGGGGTCTGCGGGCCTATGCCGATCAGCAGCAGGATCCCCGCCGCCTGGAGCAGGCATCCGCTGACAACCCTTGAAGAGCTGGCCCAGGCCGAGTGGATTATTCATGAGCGCCTGCAAACCCCGCTGCGCTGGCAGCTCAGCGGTCGGGATCGCAAGGCTATCGGCTTTGAAATTAAAAAGACCCCGCGCCTGTCGGCGGATAGCGCCAACGCGCTGATGGCCTTCGCCCTGGCCGGCAGCGGCGTGGCGTGAGTGGCTGGTGGCCTCATCGTTGGCTCAGGGGCGTTTGGTCCATCTGCTGCCGGAGCTCAGCTTTCCGCCGCAGGGGGTCTATGCGGTCTATCCGGATGCGCGGCACGTGCCGACCAGGGTGCGGGCGTTTATCGATTTTTTACGTCAGCGGGTGGGGTAACATGCCGGTTTCTTCGGCCACTTCTGCGGTTCACTCCCGGGCAACGCGCTGCCGCACGGGAGTGACGTTCAGAGGATAAGAGGATTACGCCAGGCTTTTCAGCCGATAGATCCACTCCAGCGCCTGACGAGGCGTCAGCGTATCGGGGTCAAGCTGCTCCAGCGCTTCGAGAGCCGGGGAGGTCTCCTCCGGAGCCGACAGCAGCGACATCTGCGTGCCGTCAACCTGGGTCGCCGCGGCGTTGGGCGAAATGCTCTCCAGCTCGCGCAGCTTCTGGCGCGCGCGCTTGATCACCTCTTTTGGCACCCCCGCCAGCGCCGCGACCGCCAGGCCGTAGCTTTTGCTCGCCGCGCCGTCCTGAACGCTGTGCATAAAGGCGATGGTATCGCCGTGCTCCAGCGCGTCCAGATGAACGTTAGCCACCCCTTCCATTTTCTCCGGCAGCTGGGTGAGCTCGAAGTAGTGGGTGGCAAACAGGGTCAGCGCTTTTATCTTATTCGCCAGGCTCTCGGCGCAGGCCCAGGCCAGCGACAGGCCGTCGTAGGTTGAGGTGCCGCGGCCAATTTCGTCCATCAGCACCAGGCTGTGCTCGGTGGCGTTATGCAGAATATTGGCGGTTTCGGTCATTTCGACCATAAAGGTTGAGCGGCCGCTAGCCAGATCGTCCGCCGCGCCGACGCGCGTAAAGATGCGGTCAATAGGGCCGATGTCGACCTTCTCTGCCGGAACGTAGCTGCCGATCCAGGCCAGCAGCGCAATCAGCGCGGTCTGGCGCATATAGGTACTTTTACCGCCCATATTCGGACCGGTAATAATCAGCATCCGCCGCTGCGGAGAGAGGGTGAGCGGGTTGGCGATAAACGGCTCTTTTAGCACCTGCTCCACCACCGGGTGGCGGCCTTCGACAATGCGGATGCCCGGCTTATCGCTAAAGGTCGGGCAGCAGTAGTTGAGGGCTTCGGCGCGCTCGGCGAGGTTAATCAGCACGTCCAGCTCCGCCAGCGCGCTCGCGCTCTGCAGCAGGTCGGCGAGATGCGGCAGCAGCATATCAAACAGGCGGTCGTAGAGCTGTTTCTCCAGCGCCAGCGCCTTGCCCTTCGAGGTCAGCACCTTATCTTCATACTCCTTGAGTTCAGGAATAATGTAGCGTTCGGCGTTTTTTAGCGTCTGGCGACGGACGTAGTGAATCGGCGCGTGCTGGCTCTGGCCGCGGCTGATCTGGATGTAGTAGCCGTGAACCGCGTTGTAGCCCACTTTAAGCGTATCCAGCCCCAGCCGTTCGCGTTCGCGAACCTCGAGCTTATCGAGGTAGTCCGTGGCGCCATCGGCCAGCGCTCGCCACTCGTCGAGCTCTTCGTTATAGCCCGGGGCAATCACGCCGCCGTCGCGTACCAGTACCGGAGGCGCCTCGATAATGGCCTTTTCCAGCAGCTCGCGCAGCTCGGCGAACTCGCCCATTTTATCGCGCAGCTGCTGCACCGGATCGCAGGGGACCTCGGCCAGCATGTCGCGCAGCGCCGGCAGCTGTTGGAAGGCATGGCGCATGCGGGCTAAATCGCGCGGCCGCGCGGTGCGCAGCGCCAGGCGCGCCAGAATACGTTCGAGATCGCCGACCTGACGCAGTACCGGCTGCAGTTCGCTATAGTGCTCCTGCAGGGCGCCGATGGTCTGCTGGCGCTCGATCAGCACCGCGCTATTGCGGATTGGCATATGCAGCCAGCGCTTAAGCATCCGGCTGCCCATCGGGGTAACGGTGCAGTCGAGTACCGAGGCGAGGGTATTGTCGGTGCCGCCGGCCAGGTTCTGGGTGATCTCGAGGTTACGGCGGGTGGCGGCATCCATGATGATACTGTCCTGCTCACGCTCCATGGTAATCGAGCGGATATGCGGCAGGGAGGTGCGCTGGGTATCCTTGACGTACTGCAGCAGGCAGCCCGCCGCGCACAGGCCGCGCGGGGCGTTCTCAACCCCGAAGCCCACCAGGTCGCGGGTGCCAAACTGTAAGTTCAGCTGCTGACGCGCGGTGTCGATTTCAAATTCCCACAGCGGACGGCGGCGCAGGCCGCGGCGGCCTTCAATCAGCGCCGCTTCGGCAAAATCTTCGGCATACAGCAGCTCTGCCGGGTTAGTGCGCTGCAGCTCCGCCGCCATGGTTTCGCGATCGGCCGGCTCGCTGAGGCGAAAACGCCCGGAGCTGATATCCAACGTCGCATAGCCAAAGCCTTTGCTGTCCTGCCAGATGGCGGCCAGCAGATTATCCTGACGCTCCTGCAGCAGCGCTTCATCGCTGATGGTGCCGGGCGTGACGATGCGCACGACTTTCCGTTCGACCGGCCCCTTGGTGGTGGCCGGATCGCCAATCTGTTCGCAAATCGCCACCGACTCGCCCTGATTCACCAGCTTCGCGAGGTAGTTTTCCACCGCATGGTGGGGGATCCCGGCCATCGGGATCGGCTCGCCCGCCGAGGCGCCGCGTTTGGTCAGGGAGATATCAAGCAGCTGCGAGGCGCGCTTAGCGTCGTCATAGAACAGCTCGTAAAAGTCGCCCATGCGGTAGAACAGCAGGATTTCCGGATGCTGCGCTTTCAGCTTAAGATACTGCTGCATCATCGGAGTGTGGGCGTCGAGATTGTCGATTGTACTCATAGAAAGTTATCCAGCTCCCTGGGTTTTAATGGGTTGCGATCTTTTTTGTTTTCGTTGGTATCACATAGGAGAGACATCATAACGGAGATACGACTTTCAGGGAAAGTGACGAAACGAGATGTAGCGACCCGCGTTCCAGTTGCGCAAGCGGAGCGCGCGGACGGCCGCGCGCCTCGTGGAGGGCTTAGGGCGCCAGATAGACCTGCGGAATGGCGTGGTCGGGGTGCTGGCCGGTGCGCACGTCGGCGCCGTACCAGCGGCTGATAATCGGCTGCTGTATCACCTCATGCGGCGTGCCTTCCGCCACCAGCTTTCCCTGATGCATCAGCAGGATATGGTCAGCCCACAGCGCGGCGAGGTTAAGATCGTGCAGCACGATGCAGACGTGCAGCAGGCCGCTGCGGGTCAGGCGTTTCAGCAGGCGCAGCAGGTGCTGCTGATAGTAAAGGTCCAGCGCCGAGGTCGGCTCATCAAGAAACAGCCAGCCCTGCGGCGCGTCGTCGCGCCACAGCTGGGCGAGACAGCGGGCCAGCTGCACCCGCTGCTGCTCGCCGCCGGAAAGCGAAGGGTAGCGCCTGCCGGCCAGATGGTCGCAGCCGGTCTCCGCCATCACCCTGCGCAGAGTCTGGAGGTCCGGGGTTTTGCCCCACGGCGAGCGTCCCATGGCGATCACCGTCTCAACGGGCCAGTCGGCGTGCAGCTGGGTGCGCTGCAGCATCACCGCCCGGCGGCGGGAGAGCGCCTCCGGCGTCCAGCTTTCCAGCGGCTGGCCCTCCACGCGACGTTCGCCGCTGTCCGGAGTTAAAAAGCCGGTCAGCAGGCGGAGCAGGGTCGATTTGCCCGCGCCGTTCGGGCCAATCAGCGCGGTCATTCCGGCCGCGCTTAGCTGCAGAGAAATATCGTCAATCAGCAGGCGTTGGCCGATGCGCAGCGACAGCGAGCGGGCGATATAGCTGTTATCCATTGATCGTCCTTTGCTGGCGGAAAATAAGCCATAAAAACCACGGGGCGCCGAGCATGCTGGTCAGCAGGCCGACCGGCATTTCGGCGGGCGCGGCGACGGTGCGGGCGAGGGTATCGGCGAGGAGCAGTAAAATCGCGCCGGCGAGCAGCGAGCCGGGGACCAGGCCGCGATGGTCCGGCCCCAGCCACATCCGCATTAGATGCGGAACCACCAGGCCAATAAAGCCGATCACCCCGCTGATGGCGACCGATGCCGCTACCAGCAGGGCGCTGCACAGCAGCAGAAGCCGCTGCAGCGCCCGGACGTTGACCCCGAGGTAGTGCGCTTCCTCATCGCCAAGCTGCAGCAGGTTGAGGCGCGAGGCCATCAGCCATACCGCCGCCGACGCCGGGACCATCAGCGTGGCCGCCACCAGCAGCGTAGACCACTCCGCCTGGCCGAGGCTGCCCATTCCCCACAGGGAAAGCTGGCGCAGCTGAGTATCGTTGCTTACCCACGCCAGCGCACCCACCAGCGCGCCGCACAGCGCGTTGATGGCAATCCCGACCAGCAGCAGGCGCGACAGAGAGCCGTCGCCGGCCCGACTGAGGATAAAAATCACCACCATCACCGCCATGCTGCCGATAAAGGCCGCCAGCATCGGCGCATACAGCGCCACCAGTACCGGCACCGACAGCGGCAGCACCAG
This sequence comes from Klebsiella sp. 18074, assembly GCF_902705905.1. Lineage (NCBI taxonomy): Bacteria > Pseudomonadati > Pseudomonadota > Gammaproteobacteria > Enterobacterales > Enterobacteriaceae > Klebsiella > Klebsiella sp. 18074. Next base: position 282,672 of record NZ_CACSIS010000003.1, read on the forward strand.
CCAGCAGGCCACCGCCAGCGCCGCGCCGCTGCTGATCCCCAGCAGGCCGGGGTCGGCGAGAGGGTTGCGAAATAGCCCCTGCATCACGCAGCCGGAGAGCGCCAGCGCGGCGCCGACCAGCAGCGCCAGCAGCACGCGGGGCAGGCGGATCGTCAGCCAGATATGGCGCAGCATCTCATCTCCGGACGGCCACAGGCTGGCGAGCGGCAGACGCATCGCCCCAAGCGTGGTGGCGAACAGCGTCAGCCCAGCCAGCAGCAGCAGCATCAGCCACAGAGTACGGGCGGGAGCGGCACGCATCAGGGCAGCTGCTCCGCTTTCTGCCGCAGCGTGATGACCGCCTGCGGGGTGCGCGGGCCAAACCCGAGCAGCGCCATATCGTCGATCACCAGCACCTGCTTATGGCGGCCCGCCGGGGTTTGCGCGAGGCCGGGAAGCTTCCACAGTCCCGCTTCGCCCCCCATGCCCTTGAGCCCATCGGCAGAAATCACCACCAGGTCCGGCAGGCTGGCGACTACGCCCTCCTGGGACATGCTGCGATAGTGGTCGAAGCCCTGCATCGCGTTCTGCAGGCCTGCGGCGCGGATCGCCCCGTCGGCTGCGGTCTGCTTCCCGGCGACCAGGGTGTTCATCCCGCCGTGGCTGAGAATAAACAGCACCCGCTTGTTAAGCGGTTGGGTAGGGATCTGCGCGATCTGCTGGTGCACCTTCTGCAGCAGCGCATCGCCCTGCGTCTGTTTACCTAAGGCCGCGGCAATCGTGGCGACCTTGCTATCGATTGACGCCAGGCTGTAGCCCCCCGGTACGTCAACGACCTTCACGCCGCTTTCCTGTACCTTTTTTAGCACCAGCGAAGGCTGGGCCTGGGCGCTGGCCAGCACGAGGGTCGGGCGCAGCGAGAGGATCCCTTCGGCGTTGAGCTGGCGCAGATAGCCGACGTCCGGTAGCGACTGGGCCTCGGCGGGCCAGGTGCTGGTGCTGTCTTTGGCGACCAGCTGCTGCTGGGCATCAAGGGCGTAAACCACTTCGGTGACGTCGCCGCCGAGAGAGATGATGCGCTCGGCGGCGGCGCTGGCAAACAGCGGCAAGGCCATCAACAGTACAAGCCAGCGTTTCATGCGGTCTGTCCTTCCGTCGTCAGACGGTCAACCTGGCTGCGCCACTGCTCCTGCTCCGGGTGGCCTTCGCTGCGCTGGCCGAAGAGCTGGGCTATCTGCGTGCCGTCTTTAGCGAACAGCTCGACGCTGGTGACGTGACCGTCAGTGGTCGGTTTGCGGGTCACCCAAACTTCATCAACGCTGTCTTCGCGCAGGTGCAGCGTAAAGGTGCTGTTGAAAATATTGAGCCAGCCGCGCATCGGCAGCAGCTTTTCGAGCGCGCCGGTGAAGATTTGCACGCAGCCGCGGTTGCCGACGAAAATCATAATTTCGTTGCCCTCTTCGCGGATGGTGCCCAGCAGGCGCGGCAGGGCATCGTTTTCGATGCGGCAGGCGAGGTCGTCGCTCACCGCCCGGAAAGCCTGCTGGCGCGACAGGTTATGCTTTCTCAGCAGGACGAAGAACTGGTGCACGTCGGTCATCGCGCGCCACTCGCTCTCCAGCGCGGCGCCGTCGACGGCGTCAGCATATTTTGCTGCCTCGACCGGACGGATCGCCAGCGGCGTCGGCGCGCTCTGGGTGTGCCCGGCAATCAGCGCATCCCAGGCGGCCATATCGGTTTGTTCGGTGGCGTAGACCTTCAGCAGCGCGTCGCCGTGATGATCGAAGAACTGAATGCTCTGACGATCGTTATCGGTCAGGTGGAAAGCGCTGGCCCACTGGCTGAGAAACAGGCGCAGGTCGAGAGCCCGCGGGTTGAGCACCAGCCCGGCGTGGCCGTTGAGGTGCTGGTGGGTAAATTCGCCGACCTGCTCGTGAACCGCGTATTCGTTGCGGCAAATGCACTTCGTTTCGCCGACCGCTTCCAGCGCGGCCAGGATCGCGCGCGCGTCGTCCTGCAGACGCACGGCATCGTAGCCGAGGCGGGCTTCGGTCAGCTCGGCTTCGCTAATCCCCATTTCGGCGGCGATATCGCGGGCGTATTTGGCGGAGGATTGCGCTTTAGTGGTCAGATAGCGCTGCCACAGCGGGGCATGTTGATGTTGAGCGTCTCGCATAATTCACATCCTTCTCTACGATGAGTATCCCCGGCATCGCGGCCGGGGGCAGGTTTCTTATTATTGGATCTATCAAAAATCGACGTTCACGCCCAGCTGCCAGGTACGGCCAGGCATCGTCGCCAGCGCTTTATCGTTGGCATCCTGGTTGGTCGATGTCTCGATATTGCGGCTGCTCAGGTAATCCCAGTATTTACGATCGGTAATGTTGTAAACCCCGCCGTTCAGGCGCACGTTCTTCGCCACCTGCCAGTAAGCGGTCCAGTCGAGCATACCGTAGCCAGGCACGCGCATATATTCGCTGGTGGAGTCGGTAATCGCCGAGCCGGTGTTGGTATAGCTTTCGCGGCTGGTGGTGCTGGCGCGTTTGCCCTTCACAAAGGTCGCGGTCAGCGCGGTACCGTAGACTTTTGCCGGGTCGTCCCAGGCGACGCCGACGATCGCCTTCATTGGCGCGACGCTATCGAGGTCGACGTACTTGTCGCCGTTATAGCTGGACTTCGATTTCCCTTCGCTGTAGCCGTAGGCGAGGGTGGCGCTCAGGCCGTTAACTTCTTCAAACCAGGTGCCAAAGTTAAATTTAGCGCTGATTTCGCCGCCGTAGATATAGGCCTTATCGCGGTTTTCCGCCTGATAAATGGTATAGATATTTGACGGTACGTTGGTGAAGTTATCCGGGTTGCCGGAGCGCGTGTAGCGGCTATAGGCGATAAAGTTTTTATAGCTGTTGTAGAACAGGGCGGTGCGCATGGTGATGCCTTCCGTCACTTCGCCCTTCATGCCCCACTCGAAGTTATCGCTGGTTTCGGTTTTCAGATCGGTATTGCCGATCAGCGCGTACTGCGCCCGTCCGGCATAGCTTGAGCCGAGGTTCCACGAGCCGTACAGCTGGCTGGCGTTCGGGAACTGCGCCCCGCGCTGGTACTGCAGGTAGGTCATCAGGCGCGGAGTCATATCGTACTGCAGGGTCAGCGACGGCAGCGCCTGGGTGTCGGAGTTCTTACCGTACAGCGTCGAGACGGCGGAGCCGGTCAGCACGCTGCTGTTGGTGGTCAGATCCGAGAGGTTCTCCGGCTTGGTCGACTGATGTACGACGCGAATGCCCGGGATCACGGCGAAGTTATGGCCGTCAAGATCGAAATTAATCTTATCCTGCGCGAAGCCGGCGATGATGTAGCCGCGGCTATCCGCTTCCGGCTGCATGATCGCACTGTAGACGCTCGGCACCGGCGACTGGCTGAACGGACGCTGGGTTTTGGTGGTGCTGGCGTTGAGGCCGCCGCTCAGGTCGTGACGGCCCACGGATTTGGCCAGCGCGGTCTGGAACCCCCAGGTGTCGGTGTCAAAGTTCGAGTTCACGGTCTCCATGGAGAGGGCGGTGCTATCCGGCATATAGGTCCAGTCGTGGGCCTCGGTATGCTGGTAGTAGACCTTAGTCGACACGCTATCGATATAGTCGTTCATCGGCGTCCAGTCGTCTTTCAGGCTCAGCCCCCAGCGGCGCGTCTGGCTGGTCTGGTTGGCGGTGCCGATCGTGCTGTTGCCGCTGGAGTCCCAGGCGTCGTAATGCGTATGGTTGGTTTTATGGTAGTAGTCGAAGGTGCCGGTCAGCTTATGCTCTTCATTTGGCTGCCAGATCCCGGAGGTCATAAAGGCGTCGGAGTGCCAGTTGGCCGGATACGAATCGACGGTTCCGCTGTTATTTTCCGTTTCCTGGCCGTCGCGACGGCTATAGACGAAGATCCCGCGCAGGGTCTCGTCGCCGCCGGCGATGGTGACGCCGTTGTGCCAGCTGCGGTCGGCGGAGTCGTAGCCGCTCTGGTAGCCGAAGGCGCTGGTTTTACCCGGATGCAGATAGTCATCGGCAGATTTCGGGCGGAAAGAGACGTTGCCGCCGATGGAGCTGTTGGCCGTTTCGGTGGAGGTGGCGCCGGACTGAATATTGATACTGCCGTACATGTACGGGTCAATGTAGTCGCGGCCGATACCGAAGGTGTTGAGACCCGCTCGGCTGACGTAGCTGCGTCCGGTGGCGTTCGGCTGGGCGATGCCGTCGACGTCGATACCGACGCGGTTGCTCTCCATGCCGCGAATGTTGTAGCCGGTGTAGCCGCCGCGGTCGAAGCCGCTTTTACCGTTGCCCGATCCACCGCTGGCGCCGGTAGCGCCAATCAGCGGCTCATAGCGCATGATGGAGCCAAAATCTTTGGCACCTTTGTCCTGCAGATCCTGAGCGCTAATCGCGTGTTCGCTGCCGGCTTTCAGCACGGGGGCGGGGGCGGTCACGGTCATCAGCTCCGAGCTATCATCGGATAGCGCATCGCTGGTAAGGTTTTTATTGGTACTGTCAGCCGCCCCGGCGGAGGTCTGATAAATTGCTGCGAGCAAAGAAGTCACCAGCAGGCTTTTTTTAAACCATGCCGTTGATTGAGTGGATTTGTACATAGTAGCCACGCCTTGATAATTATTAGTATCGGCTCACGCGTTACTTCCAGATTTGTCGATTCACCCCGTTATTTCCCTGCGTTGGCGAATTCATTCCCTTTAATTTTGCGAATACTAATGATAAGTATTACCATTTGCAACTAATTCATTATATCTCCACATTTTATTCATAAAGTTGATTACAATTCGGCTTAACGATTAACGAACCTGATCATTCGGGTGGAAACCATTGAGGACAACAATGACTAAGCGTGCCATTACCATCACCTACTGCTCCCAGTGTAACTGGATGCTGCGCGCCACCTGGATGGCGCAGGAGCTGCTGCACACCTTCAGCACCGACATCGGCTCGGTCACGCTGGTGCCGGGAACCGGGGGAATATTCACCATCACCGTAGACGATGTGCAAATCTGGGATCGCAAGCAGGATGAGGGCTTCCCCGACGCGGCGGAGCTTAAGCGCCGGGTACGCGACGTCTGCTTCCCGGAAAAACCGCTGGGACACCTGGATAAACCGGCCTAATCCTCAGGGAGTAACCGGCTGCACCGCGCTGCCTGAAGGTGTATTATACGTGCATCTTTATTGCCGGGGAGTGGCTATGGCGGGTAAACGTATCGATCGCGAAAAAGAGACCATCAGCAGGATGATTTCGCTCTATCAGCGCCGCTGCCCCGATGCCACGGCCGACGCGGAGCACTATCAGGCGCTCAACGCCTATGCCGATAAGCGGCTGGATAAATGCGTGTTCGGTGAAGAGAAACCGGCCTGCAAGCAGTGCCCGGTGCACTGCTATCAGCCGGTAAAACGCGAAGAGATGAAGCAGATCATGCGCTGGGCGGGGCCGAGAATGCTCTGGCGCCACCCGATATTAACTATCCGTCATCTGATTGATGACCGGCGCCCGGTCCCCGAGCTGCCGGAAAAATACCGGCCTAAAAAATAGTCGGCACCTTTCCGGGCCCTGGCGCTAGCCGCGGCCCGACGCCTCTGCGGAATCGGCCTGCGTCCGGCTGTCGCGGATCGACGTATAAACGAACGTCACGATGAACAGCGCGGTGAACAGCACCACGATGGTCGGCGCCGGGGCGCTATCGAGATAGAACGACAGCCAGACGCCGCCCAGCGAACAGCTCACGGCAAGCGCCACCGCCAGCAGCAGCGCGCTGATAAAGCGCCGCGTCAGCAGCAGCGCGATGGCGCCCGGGGCGATCAGCAGCGAAATCGACAGAATAATCCCCACCGCTTTCAGCGTTGCGACGATCGTCAGCGCAATCATGCACAGCAGCCCGTAGTGCAGCAGCCCACAGCGCAAACCGCTGGCCTTAGCCTGATGCGGGTCGAAGGCGTGCAGCAGAAAATCGCGCCACTTCAGCCCAATAATCAGCGCAATAGCCAGGGCGATCGTCGACGTTTGCGCGATATCGCTGGCGGAGATGCCCAGCATATCGCCGAACAGAATATGGTCGAGATGCACCTCGGACTGAATGGCGACGTACAGCACCAGCCCGGCGCCAAACATGCCGGAAAAGACGATCCCCATGATCGTATCGCGCTTGATGCGGCTATTGTCATCAAGATAGCCGGTGGCGATAGCGCAGAACAGCCCGGCAATAAAGGCGCCGATGGCGAAGGGAATGCCGACGATATACGCCACCACCACCCCGGGAAATACCGCGTGGCTCATGGCGTCGCCCATCAGCGCCCAGCCTTTCAGCACCAAAAACACCGACAGCAGGGCGCAGGGAACGGCAACGATCGCCGCCACCAGCATGGCGTTGATCATGAAAGAGAACTGGAACGGTTCGAGCAGAGCGGTCAGCATGAGGCCTCCCTGGCGCGACGGCGGCTGGCAAGCAGGCCGTGCTTTGGCGCGAAGACAAATGCCACCAAAAACAGCAGCGTTTGGGCCACCACGATGATGCCGCCGGTGGCGCCGTCCAGATAGTAGCTCAGCCAGGCGCCGAAGAAGCTGGTCAGGCTGCCGATGGCGACGGCAATCGCCAGCAGGCGCGGAAAGCGGTCGGTGAGCAGCCAGGCGGTGGCGCCGGGGGTGACCACCAGGCAAATCACCAAAAACGCGCCCACGGTCTGCAGCGCCGCTACGGTACAGGCCGCCAGCAGGGTGAAGAACAGCAGCTTGAGGCCGGTGGTGTTGAGGCCGATGGAGCGCGCGTGGCTTTCATCGAAAAAGGTGACCATCAGATCTTTCCACTTCAGCAGCAGGATGATTATCGAAATAAAGCCAATCGCCGCCAGCTGGATAATATCCTCCGGGGCAATCGCCAGAATATTGCCAAGGATGATGGTTTGAATATTGACCGAGGTTGGGTTGAGCGACACCATAAACAGCCCGATACCGAAGAAGGAGGAGAAAATCAGCCCGATAATGGCATCCTCCTTGAGCTTTGAGCGCTGGTTGAGAAACAGCATGCTGCCCGCCGCCAGCCCGCCGGAGAGAAAGGCGCCCAGCGCAAAGGGCAGGCCGAGCATATAGGCGCCCGCCACGCCGGGGACGATCGAGTGGGAAAGGGCGTCGCCAATCAGCGACCAGCCTTTAAGCATCAGGTAGCACGAGAGAAATGCGCACACGCCGCCGACCAGGGCGGAGACCCACATCGCGTTCAGCATATACTGATAGCCAAACGGCTCCATCAGCCAGCTCATCCTTCGCCTCCCGTTGCCCGGCGGCTGATAAACGGCCGCTCATCGTCGGTAATAATGCGATCCTCGCCGCCTTTGAGCACCACGTGGCGCAGCACGCCGCTAAAGGCAAGCTCCAGATTCTCGGCGGTAAAGGTGGTTGCGGTTGGGCCGCTCGCGAGGACGGTGCCTTTGACCATCACGGTGTAGTCGCAAAACTCGCTCACTGAGCCGAGGTTGTGGGTTGAGACCAGCATGGTGCAGCCCTCATCGCGCAGCTCCCGCAGCAGGGCGATGATCCGCGCTTCGGTCTGCACGTCAACGCCGGTAAAGGGTTCATCCAGCAGGATCACTTTGCCCTGCTGGGCGATGGCTCTGGCAAGGAACACGCGCTTCTTCTGGCCGCCGGAGAGTTCGCCGATCTGCCGATGGCGGTATTCGCTCATGCCTACGCGCGCCAGCGCCGCGTCAACGATCTCGTGGTCGCGGGGCTTTGCCCGCCGCAGCCAGCCCATATGGCCGTAGCGGCCCATCATCACCACGTCTTCCACCAGCACCGGGAACGACCAGTCGACCTCCTCGGACTGCGGGACGTAGGCCACGAGGTTTTGCCGCAGCGCGCGGTTGACCGGCTGGCCGAGGATCGCAATCTCGCCGCGCGCCAGGCGCACGAAGCCCATCAGTGCCTTAAACAGGGTTGATTTCCCCGAGCCGTTCACCCCAACCAGCGCGGCAATCGAACCCTGCGGGACGCTGAAGGAGGCATCCCGCAGTGCGGTATGGCCGTTGCGGTAGGTTACGCTGACCCTGTCGATGACCAGCCCCGCCGTCGCTGTGCTCATGACTGTTTCCTCAGGCCATCGTTGATGCCCTGGACGATGGTTTGCGTGGTTACCCGCAGCAGATCGAGATAGGTCGGCACCGGGCCATCGGCGGTGCTCAGGGAGTCAACGTAGAGCACGCCGCCGTAGTGGGCGCCCGCTTCACGTGCGACCTGGCGCGCCGGTTTATCGGAGATGGTGCTTTCGCTAAAGATGGTCGGGATGTGCTCTTTTTTCATGGTATCGATGGTTTTACGCACCTGCTGCGGCGTGCCCTGCTGGTCGGCGTTAATCGGCCAGAGGTAGCGCTCCTGCAGGCCGTTATCGCGGGCGAGATAGGAGAATGCGCCTTCGCTGGTGACCAGCCAGCGCTTATCCTCCGGCAGCTTCGCCAGCTTCGCTTTCAGCGGCGCCATGGTCTGGCGGATTTTTTCCTTGTAGGCCTCGGCGTTGCGGCGATAGACGTCGGCGTTGTCCGGATCGTATTTCGCCAGCGCGTCGCGGATGTTATCGACGTAGATTAGGGCGTTGTCCGCCGACATCCACGCGTGCGGGTTGGGCTTGCCGTTATAGGGGCCATCGCTGATGCCCATCGGCTGAATCCCGTTGCTGACCACCACTTCCGGCACGCCGTTTAAATGCTGGTAGAAGCGGGCGAACCACAGCTCGAGGTTCAGACCGTTGGCAAGAATAAGCTGCGCCCCCTGGGCGCGCTTGATATCGCCCGGCGTCGGCTGATACTCATGGATCTCGGCCCCCGGCTTAGTTATTGAGCTCACCTCGGCGGCATCGCCGGCCACGTTCTGCGCCATATCGGCGATCACCGTAAAGGTGGTGATGACCTTAAATTTCTCTTTCGCCTGCGCGGGGGCGACGGCGAGGATCGCCAAAGTGGCGGCAAACATCAGGTGTTTCAGCGGTGGCAGGTGCAGCATAGGATCCCTCACAACGTCGCGGTTAATTAATCATCATTTATAGCCTGTGCTATGTTATATAGCACAGGCTATTGATAAATGAAAATGATTATTATTTAGATGGCGAGCGAATAATGAGCGTGGGAACGATAGCGCGGCGGAGCAGATGAGCGGCGCAGGGAAAAAGAGAAAGAAAAGAGAAAGAGAAAAGAGAAAAGAGAAAAGAGAAGCAGCAAAAGCCGGGAGCGAGTCCGGCCACCGTGAGCGGCCGGGGGAGATCGTCAGGAGATATCGGCTACCGACTGGCGCGGGATCAGGCGGCCCGCCAGCGTACGGCCCTCGGCGCTAAACGCCGGGCGTTCGTCAATCAGGCTGCGGATCCGCTGAATACAGCTCTCCATCAGCTGCTCCAGCGGCCACGAGATGCAGGTCAGCGGCGGATTGAGCAGCGAAGCGAGCGGGGAGTCCTCGAGGCTGAGCAGCGACACCTCCTGCGGCACGGCGACGTTAAACTCGCGCAGCAGGCGCATGGCTTCCGCCGCGTAGCGATCGCGCTTGACGATAATGACCGAATACTTACTGAAGCTGTTAATCAGCGTCAGCAGCGCCTGCTCAACGTCATCGTTAGCCGCCAGCATCAGCTGACGGTTAAAGGGAATGGAGTAGTTTTGCAGCACGTTCCGGTAGCCTTCGAGCATTTGGCGGCTGGCGTCATCGTCGGCGTTATCGGTCAACAGCGCGATATTGCGATGGCCCTTGCCGATGACGTAGCGGCAGGCGCTTTCGGTGGCAAAGGCGTAGTCGTAGCCTTGGTTGTTGATCCCCGCCACGCTGAAGCGGTCGAAGGAGATAACGTTGCGCGGGGCGTCCGGCGAGACCGCGCCGAGCACCACCACCGCCACGCACTGGCGCTGAAGGTCGTCCACCACCGCGGCCTGTTCCACCCCGTCGGTGACGTACTGCACCAGCAGATTTTTGTTTAATCCCTTGAGGGCCTGCGACAGCTGGGGAAGCAGGCGCGCTCCGCTGCTCTCGTCGCGCGTTGGGATAACCAGGCCAACGTGATTTGATGTCTGACTGGCGAGGTTTTGCGCGGCAAAGCTCGGGCGATAGTTGAGCTCTTCAACGGCTCGCAGCACGGCTTCCCGGCTCTCCTCACGAACGCCACGGGTGCCGGTCAGCACGCGAGAAACCGTCGCTCTGGAGACATTCGCTAATCTTGAAACATCATCAATGGTTGGCATAGTCTTTTCTGTCTGGATATTTTCGCCTAGCTTAGCATACCTGCTGAAAAAAGTGTCTATCGCCACCGGCCTTCAGCGCCCGCCAGAACCGGGAGCCAGGCCGCGCCGCGCACGCCACTGGCGTCGCCGAAGCGGGCCTGTTTGAGCGCGGTATGGCAGCTATCGGAGAACAGATAGGGCACGATGGCGGGGGGCAGATCGCGATAAATTTGCCCGACGTTGGACAGGCCGCCGCCCAGTACGATCGTCTGCGGATCGAGGATGTTAATCACCGAGGCCAGGCTGCGGGCAAAGGCGTCGATAAAGTGCCGCCAGTGGGCGAGCGCCTGCGGATCGCCTTTTTGTGCGGCCTCAACTATCGCTTCCGCCTGCGCCTGCTCGCCGTATCGCCGGGAAAATCCGCTGCCGGAGATAAAGCTCTCAATGCAGTTTTGCTTCCCGCAGTAGCAGGCCTGAGCGGGGCCATCCCGCTGCGGCGTATAGCCCGGCAGCGGGTTGTGCCCCCACTCGCCGGCGATAGCGTTGGGCCCGCTTAGCAGCTGCTGATTGACGGCAATGCCGCCTCCGCAGCCGGTACCGATAATCACCCCAAAGACCGTCATAGATCCTGCGCCCGCGCCGTCTACCGCTTCGGAAAGGGTGAAGCAGTCGGCGTCGTTGGCGATCCACACCGGCTGGCCGAGCCGCTGCATTAGATCGCTGCGCAGATCGCGGCCGTTCAGCACCAGGCAGTTGCAGTTTTTGATCAAACCGCTCTGCGGGTCGATAGCGCCGGGCAGGCCGACCCCAATCGAAAACGGGCGCTCGCTCCAGTCACTCACGGTCTCGATCAGGCCGAGCAGCTGGTGGATGAACGCCTCGTAGCTTTCTTTATGCGTTGGGCGGCGCTGGCGATAGACGCACTCGCCCTGGGGGGTGAGCAGAACGGCTTCCATTTTGGTGCCGCCGATATCTAAACCAAGATGTAGCATAGTTGCCTCAATACGGGATGGCGTAGGCTGCCCGCAGCCCCGGCGCAGCGCGACCGGGGCTGCAGGCTAACGGTGCCGGGTAAACGCTACGCCTGCAGCGGCCGTGAGCGATAAACGGCGATCAGTTCGGCGATCAGCTCTTTCGCCAGAATTGAGGTCATCAGATGGTCCTGGGCGTGAACCATGACCAGCGTCATTTTGGTTTTGCCTTCGCCCTCGTCGGCCTCAATCAGCTGGGTCTGAACCAGATGCGCTTCGCGGGAAAAATGGGCCGCTTCTTTCATCTTTGCATCGGCAGCGTCAAAATCACCCTCTTTGGCGCAGCTCAACGCTTCGTAGCACAGGCTGCGCGACTGGCCGGCATTGATAATAATGCCCATGACCTGTTCTTCTAATTCCATGACTTACCTCTGAATAACCTAAATTATGCGGATTGCGTCGCGGTCTGCGACCCGGTTTCGGCGTTATGACTTTCCTGGCTCAGCAGCTGTTTTTCATAAGCGCGCAGGAACGGCAGGTACATCACCATCGCGGTTCCCATACAGATCAGGCACATGATCACCGGGCTAAAGCTCCAGTTTGCCGCCCAGGAGGCGCCAATAGGGGCCGGAGTGGTCCACGGCGTCATCGAGACCACGCGGCTCACCAGATCCAGCTTCAGCGCAAACCAGGCGAGGGTGGCGTTAATCATTGGAACCAGCACGAACGGCAGGAAGAACAGCGGGTTCATGATGATCGGCGCGCCGAACAGAATCGGTTCGTTGATGTTAAATACGCCCGGCACCACGCCCATCCGGCCAATGGTTCGCAGATGAACGGCCTTGCTGCGCAGCAGCATCAGCGCCAGCGGCAGGGTCGATCCCACGCCGCCGATCAGCAGATAGTGATCCCAGAAGCCCTGCACGTAGATGTGCGGAATGGCGGTGCCTGCGGCCATTGCCGCCTGGTTGATCGACAGGTTAGCCATCCAGAACGGGTTCATAATTCCGGTGACGATCAGCGCGCCGTGGATCCCGGCGAACCACAGGACCTGGCATACCAGCACCGAGATCAGGATCGCCGGCAGAGTATCGGAGGCCGCGACCAGCGGTTTCACCAGCGACATGATCGCTTCCGGAATGATCATCCCGAGCTGCGCTTCGATAAACAGGTTGAGCGGATGGAGGGTCAGCACTACTGCCAGCACCGGAATAAGGATTTCAAACGAACGCGCAACGCCCGCTGGCACCTCCGGCGGCAGGCGAATGGTCACGTTGTGGCGCTTGAGGAAGGCGTACAGCTCGGTAGAGTAAATGGCCACCAGAATAGCGGTAAAGATCCCCTGGCCGGAGAAATAGGCGGTGGAGATCTGCCCGTCTTTCAGCGGCGCGGCAACCAGCAGGAATGACATCAGCGACAGCATGCCGGCGGTCAACGAGTCCAGATTATGGTGCTTCGCCAGGCTTGCCGCGATGCCGACGGCAATAAACAGCGTCATGACCCCCATGCTGAAGTTAAACGGCAGCATCAGCGCTTCACGATGATCGAGGGAGAACTGCAGCCAGGCGCGGGCAAAGCCCCAGCTGGTGTCCGGAGAAAACGGCGGAAAGATAAAGACCAGCAGGAAGGAGCCGACGATCATAAAGGGCAGGGCGGTAATAAAGCCGTCGCGAATCGAGGTGACGTACTTTTGCTGGCCGATGGCGCCGGCCATCGGGGTAATTTTTTGCTCGATCACGGCGATCAGTTTGGCGTACAGAGAGCTCATCTTCTTTCCCTTAATGCTTGTTATCGATCAGAGCGAGCGCGAAATCGAGCACGGCACCGCCTTTCTGCATGCCGTAATCCATCATGTTGATGGGCTCCACGAGGATCCCGTAGCGGTCGGCCTGTTTTTGCAGATCTTTTTGCATGTATTTGACCTGCGGGCCCAGCAGTACGACCTGGTAGTGCGCAACCTGCTCGGCGAACTCCGCCACGCCGAAGGCCCTGATCTCAACCGCCAGGCCGCGTTTCTCCGCTTCGTCGAGCATTTTCTTCATCAGCAGGCTGGTGGACATCCCCGCAGAACAACACAACATTATCTTTTTCATATACGGCTCCCGATGGGTTAGATGTCCGGACTATAGTCATCGGGATACAAAACGGAAAGCGCTTTCCGTTTGTGGATTTATTAATTGTGACAACGATCACCTATGGCAGGCTTTTACTTTATGTGGTTGTGCGCCATCATCGCGGCGTAAATACACATCTCAAAAGGTAGCACTATGAACTTTCAGTTGATGAATGTTGCCGTCGACATCATCGAGCAGCGGCTGGCGCCGCTGGCCAACGTTCTGACGCGCAATAACCACATTACGGCGATGCGCGATAGCTTCGCGCTGGCCATGCCGTTTGTGATTGTTGGTAGTTTGCTGGTACCCATTTTGTTTCCGCCCGTTTCCATTAACGGCGCATCGGCGTTTGGCCAGTTTTACCTGCAGCTGCGGCCGATCTTGCTGCCGACGTTTGAGCTGACCATTGGTCTGGTGGCGCTGATCGTGGCCTTCGGCGCCAGCGCCAGCCTTGCCAAGCAGTATCGCCTGCCGGAACGGCTGTGTGGCCTGACCGGCTGCCTGGCCTTCCTGCTGTTTATCGGCTTTCGCGATAACGGCGCAACCAATATCTTCCTCGGCGGGATGGGGATATTCACTGCGCTTATTTCAAGCGTCTATTCAATTGAAATAATTCGTTTTTTCTACAAAAAAGGCTGGTGCATCCGGCTGCCGGAAGAGGTCCCGTTGATGACCCGCAACGGTTTTCAGCTGCTGATACCGCTGCTGGTGGTGATGCTCTCCATTAGCATCATCAACGCCGTCCTGCTGCAAACCAGCGGGAGAATATTGCCGGAGCTCATCAGCGAAGCGGTACGGCCGCTGGTTATCGCGTCTGATACCCTGACGGCGGTACTTATCTCTTTATTTATCTGTAACTTACTTTGGTTTGTCGGCATTCACGGCGCCCTGATTATTACCGGCATCATGAATCCCTTCTGGATGACCTATCTCTTTGAAAACCAGCAGGCCCTGGCCTCAGGCGCCGCGACGCTGCCGCATATCTATCTCCAGGGATTCTGGGATTTCTACCTGCTGATTGGCGGCATTGGTTCCACCTTGCCGCTGGTATTTATGGCGATGCGCAGCCGCTCCCGGCAGCTGAAAAGCGTAGGAAAAATCGGCCTGCTGCCGTCACTGTTTAACATCAATGAGCCGATACTGTTCGGCTTTCCGATCATTATGAACCCGGTATTCCTGCTGCCGTTTATTTTCGTGCCGCTGATAAATGCCTGTATCGCATGGTATTTAACGCACCTTGGCATCCTCGATCGCGCGGTGGCGATGCTGCCCTGGTCGATGCCGTCGCCGCTCGGCGCGGCGTGGTCGGCGAACGGCAGCTGGAAAAATCTGTGCATGAGCCTGTTCGCCATTTTCAACTCGTGGATGCTGTACCGTCCCTTCTTCAAGGTCTACGAGCGCCAGCTCGCCGACGCTGAACGCTAGCCCGTTCCCGCAATGAAAAAAGCCCGCGAATGGACTGCACCCCAAAAGTTGGACACCCAACTGAGTAAGGTGCAGTTTTTTATGTTGAAGCTATTTATGTGACGAGAGTCACGAATTCTCGCTGGTTATAATCAATTTTGTGAACTAATCCGGCAATTACGGAAAGCGCTTTCCGTTTGTGGATGTACATTTCCGTTTTTGAGACGTAAATTTCCTGACGTTCCAGACCCTGTTAATAAAAAATAACGAACGAAGGAAAAAAATAATGATAAGGCTTAACCAATCAATACCTCTGTCTTTGCTCGCTTTGGCGGTAATGAGCGACTGCGCCAGCGCCGATCCGCAGTATGATTTTGCGCTGCACGGCTATATCCGATCCGGTATTCTTGCCAACTCTGACGGCAACCGCGCCGACTCCGTCGGCCTGATGCCGGACGGGAAATGGCGCCTCGGCAACGAAGAGGACACCAAGATCGAGCTGATCCCCACCGTAACGCTGAAGTCTGACTCCGGCGCGGTGGCGCGGATCCAGGCCAATATTACCCACCAGTCGAAATGCACCTCTGACTGGAACTGTCAGGATGACGACGGCCACGATGTGCAGTTCCGTGAAGGCTTTGCCGAGCTGTCGAATCTTGATTTCGCGCCGGAGATGACCTTCTGGGGCGGTAAGCGCTACAGCAGCTCCAACACCTCCAGCCACCAGTTCGACTGGGAGTACATTCAGTACAACGGCACCGGCGGCGGCTTCGATAACATGGATCTGGGCTTCGCCCGCTTCGATGCCGGGGTCTACGCTTTCTCCCCAACCGATGAAACCAAAGCCTACCCGGTCGATAAGGGCGATCAGGGCTATCCGGACGACTACTCCCTCAACCTGTGGTTTAAAAAGATTGCCGGTACCGGCCTCGACCTGGAGCTTATCGGCCACCATATGAACCGCAATGAGAACCACCCGACGGCGGCCGAAAAAGGCTACGGTATTACCGGCGTCTATAACTTCGATGGTTTCTACGGCCTGACCGGCGGCTACTCGCGGGTGGTCTTCCAGTACGGACGCGGCCTCGCGGCGGGCGATTCGCTGGGGAAAAACGGCTGGGGATGGGCCAACCTCGAAGATACCCAGTCCTGGCGCGTGGTGCTGGATAACCTTGCCTCGATGGGGGACTGGGAGGTTTCCACCTTTGCCTACTACCAGAAGGATAAGAACTACCGGTGGTGGACTGACGATGCGAACGGTTGGGGCCGTTCAAGCTGGGTCGCCGGGATCCGCCCGTATCAGCAAATTACCAAAAACTTCGCTATGCAGTACGAGCTGGGCTACGAATATCTCGATGATAGCAACTACAAAGGGGTTGATGGCAAAGGAAAAGGTGGCCTGACCAAAGTCACTATCGCCCCGACGTTAACCTTTGATTCCGGCTACTGGACCCGACCGCAGCTGCGCTTTTTTGTCACCTACGCGAAATGGGATAAAGGCGTCTCCGACGCCCTCGACGGAAACTATGACTGGAGCACCAATACCATTTCTGCCGGCGGCTATTCGCGCAGCGGTGACACCGACACGCTGAATTTTGGCGTCCAGGCCGAAGTGTGGTTCTAAGGAGCGAAACGATGATTTATCCCGTGAAAAAGGTCGTGCTGATAGCGCTGCTGTCGGCCCTGGGAAGCGCCGGGGCCATGGCGGCAGAACGCTCACACTTCGAGAACTTTATTACCCGCGATGGCGCGATGCTGAAGGATGGCGACAGGGTTTTCCGCTTTGCCGGAATTCATGCACCGGAGCTACACCGCATTGAGGACGATGCCCGCGGCCCGTGCCAGGCCGATACCCGCGGCTGGGGGCAGTATTTCAGATGGCCGACTGCCGACGAGCAGGAGAACTGGATCAGGGCGATGGTGCAGACCGGCGCGAAAGCGCAGCGCGTGTACGTCCTCTCCGTTCAACAGGAGTTTGATAAAGCCTGCGGGCGCGAAACGCATATCCTGGCGCCGGCAACCGCGGACGGCATGCCGCGCCTGAACGAAAAGGCGATGCGGGTTTACGACAATATGATTGCCGAAGCGGACAAGCAGGGGCTGCGCCTGATCCTGCCTTTTATCGATCACTGGTGGTGGTGGGGCGGCCGCGAGCAGCTGGCGGCGTTTTATCATGAAAAGCCGGCAGATTTTTATCGCACCGACAGTCAAACCTACCGGGCCTATCTCGACGTGATCCGTCAGGTGATCACGCGGACCAACAGCGTGACCGGCCGCGCCTACTATGACGAAAAGGCCATTATGGCCTGGGAAACCGGTAACGAACTGGAGGATACCAACGCGGCGTTCCTGCAGCAGACCGCCGCGTGGATCAAAAAGTGGGCGCCGCATCAGCTGGTCGTTGACGGCACCTATAAGAAAATCAACGACTTTGCTCTAAACGATCCCAACGTCGATATCGTCAGCAACCATTACTACACCAACGCCGAGAACAACCATCCTGAGCAGGTGAAGAAGGACCTGCGGTCGGCTGGCGGCAAAAAAGCGTACATGGTCGGCGAGTTCGGCCTGCTGGATGCGCAGCAGCTCAACGCCATTATGCAGTCGATTGTCCACAGCGAGGTCGACGGCTCGCGAGCGGCGGGCGGGCTGATCTGGGGCTTCCGCGGCCATCGTCATGACGGCGGCTTCTACTGGCATAAAGAGTCAACCGGCCACTATAGCTACCATCTGCCGGGCTTCCCGGTGGAGGGAAAATCCAACCAGGAGATGGAGGTGGTGAACCTGGTGCGTACCGCCTCGGCGCAGATGGCCGGGCAGGAGAGCGCGCCGCCGCTGCCGAAGCCGGACGCACCGAAGCTGCGGGAGACGGAGTCGCCGTTTGCCATCAACTGGATGGGGGCGGCGGTGGGACGCGCTTATGACGTGGAGCGCGCCTGGTCGGCAAAAGGACCGTGGAAGGTGGTGGGGAGCGATATTTCCGATGGCGTGAACGAGTGGGATCCATTAACCATGAATCTGTTCCGCGATAGCTATCGCACTTTGCAGCTGGGTCATACCTACTTTTATCGAGTGGTGGCTAAAAATGAGAGCGGGACCTCAGCCCCCTCCAACGTGATTAGCGTTAAGCACACTCAGGAGAATCAGCCGCCGGTGGTGGATCTGCCCGAGGCCTTAACCACCACCCAGGACCGGGGGCTGCTGCTTGCCGGCAGCTGGCGCGATGACGCCCTTCCGGACGATAGCGTCAAGGTCAGCTGGAGCAGCGGCGGCAACGAGCAGGCCCATTTCTGCGCCAGCGATAGGGCGGAAACCCGCGCCTGGTTCAGCGCCCCCGGCGAGTACGCCCTGACCCTGACCGCCGACGACGGCCTGCTTAAAAGCCGTAAAACCGTCAGGGTAACGGTAGCGCAAGCCGCGGGCAAAGCGCCCGCCGACTACTGCCGTTTTACAGGCGCAACCTTTGACGTCAGCCGGGGCAAGATTGCGGCGGCCAAAAGCGAGAAAGATGCGCTGACGACCGGCGCCGACGGCTTCCTCGGGCCCTTTGCCAACGATGGCGACAGGGTGAGCTGGCAGGTGCCGGCGCCGTGGAGCGGCAAGTATCAGCTGCGGGTGACCTTTAACGGCAAATGGGGCGGTAAGAAAAACTCGTTTATCGTTAACGGCGGCGTGCCGATAGCGGTCGAATTCCCGGCAACCGATGAGCAGGGCCAGCAGCTGCAGGTGCCGGTGGAGCTGAAAGCCGGCGACAACCGCATCGACTTTGGCAAATTCGCCGGCGACTGGGGATATATGTTTATCAAATCGATCGAAGTGATTGCAGAGTAGTACCTATTGGCTGCGCCTGTTGCGCGCAGCCTTTTTTTAACTTACAGGAGGCGTTATGACCCGGTATCAGTTTCCGGACGGTTTTTTTTGGGGCGCGGCGGCATCCGGTCCGCAAACGGAAGGCGTAACCGACAAGCCGCATCGTTCCATCTGGGACAGCTGGTTTGCCGCTCAGCCGGAGCGTTTTTATCAGCAGGTGGGCCCGCAGGTCGTCTGCGATACCTACCGCCAGTATCCGCAGGACGTGGCGTTGATGAAGCAGACGGGCTTCAACTCCTTTCGCACCTCGATTCAGTGGTCGCGGCTGATCGCCGATTTTGAAACCGGCGCCCCCGACGCGGCGGCGGTGCGTTTCTATAACGACTACCTTGATGAGATGATCGAGAGCGGCATCGAGCCGATGATCAACCTCTACCACTTCGATATGCCGGAAGCGCTACAGGAGCAGTATGGCGGTTTTGAATCGGCCCATGTCGCCGAGCTTTTCGCCCGCTTTGCCCGCACCGCGTTCGAGCTGTTCGGCCATAAGGTGAAGTATTGGATAACCTTCAACGAGCCGATTGTCCCGGTGGAGGGTGGCTATCTGTACGATTTCCACTACCCGTGTAAAAAGGACGGCAGGCTGGCGGCGCAGGTGGCGTTTAACATCATGCTGGCCCACGCGAAGGCGGTGGGCGCGTTCCGTGAGCTGGCGCTTGAGAGTCAGATCGGCGTGGTGCTGAACCTGACGCCCTCCTATACCCGCAGCGACAGCGCGGAGGATAAAAAAGCCGCCTGGTATGCGGATCTGTTCTTTAACCGCAGCTTCCTCGATCCGCTGGTTAAGCACCAGTTTCCTAAGGAGCTGTGCGAAATTCTTGCCGTACACGGCTGCCTGCCGGAAATCGCAAAAGGGGATGCCGAGCTGATAACCTCCTCGCGCATCGATTTTCTCGGCGTCAACTACTACGTTCCTCGCCGGGTCCAGGCGCGTGAGAGCGACTACACGCTGGACTATTTTACCCCCGAGTTTTACTTCGAAAACTACGTTAATCCGCAGGGGCGCTTTAACCCCTACCGCGACAATAACGAAATTCTGCCGCAGGCGATTTACGATATTGCCCTTAATATCCGCGACAATTACCGCAATATCCCGTGGTATCTCGCTGAAATCGGCATTGCTATGGATCTGCAGTCCGAAGGGGAGCCGGGGGAGGATGGGGTGATTGATGACGCGTTTCGTATCAACCTGATGGAGGAGCATCTGGTTGAGCTGCATCGGGCCATCGCCGACGGCTCCAGCTGCTTTGGCGTGCATCAATGGACCTTTATCGATAACTGGTCGTGGATTAACGCCTTCAAGCGGCGCTACGGTTTCTGGCGGCTCAATCTGCAAACCGGCGAGCGGCAGATCAAGCGCAACGCGCTGTGGTTTGCCGAGCTGGCCGCCGGTAACGGATTTACGGTCGAAAAATAGCCCTGCGCACAGGCCCCGGATTGCGGCAACGCCCTCTCCGGGGTGTGGTCAGAAAGGGGCTACTTTTTTACCCCCGGCAGCGAGGCTATCCAGTTCATCGCCAACTGGGGCCATTCGGCGGCGGGCAGTCCCCGGGCTCCGCGAATCCCGAAGCCGTGCTTGCCCTCGGCGAACAGATGCAGCTCCGTCGGCACCCGCTGGGCGCGCAGCGCGTTAAACATCTCCAGCGAGTTATCTACCGGCACGGAGGGGTCGTCCACCGCGTGCAGGATAAAGGTCGGCGGCGTCTCCGGGGTGACGTTCTGCTCCGGCGAATAGCGGCGCAGCCGTTCCTCCGTCGGTTCCTCGCCAATCAGCGCCCGGCGCGAGCCGGGGTGGGCAATCGTGGGATCCATGGAGATCACCGGATAGCCGAGCACCACGAAGTCCGGGCGCGCGCTCTGCCCGTCGATAGCATCCACGGCGGTATATACCGGCTCGTCATAGCGGGTCTCCAGGCTGGCCGCGACGTGGCCGCCGGCGGAAAAGCCCATGACGCCAATTTTGTGCGGGTCGATGTGCCAGTCGGCGGCACGCGCCCGCAGGAGACGCAGCGCGCGCTGGGCATCGGCCAGCGGCGCGTCGCTGCCCTCCGCGTGGCCATCTGCCGGCATCCGATAGGTCATCACAAACAGGGTGTAGCCCTCGGCGTTGAAAACGGGGGCGAGGTCGCTGCCCTCTTTATCCAGCACCACCCGCTGATAGGAGCCGCCGGGGGTGACCAGCAGCGCAATGCCGTTGGGTTTTTCCGCCGCATAGACGGTAATTTCCGGCGCCCGAATTCCCGTGACGGCGCGGTCGGGCAGCGCCGGGTCCTGGCTGCGATCGACGAGGGAGTAGCGGGCAGGGCTGTTTTTGGCGCCGGGGGCTTCGCCGTCGGGCCAAACCGTCAGCGTCGGCAGCGCGGCCAGTGCCGCCTGAGAAGATAAAAGCAGCGCGACGGCCGCCGCTGTGGGTAAACGCGTCATGAGCATCTCCGTTATGGAAAATGCTTATTTATCATTGATTAGCGGCGGTTAACGCGAGTTTCCTCACAGAACGCCGTTTCACTTAAAGTGAAATGAAACGGCGTTTCTGATCTGACCTAAGCGCGAGTGGCGATCAGAATCGCCGAGGCCTTGATCAGTGCGATGACGCGGCTGCCCTGGGCGAGCTGCATCTCCTGCTGGCTTTCGTTGGTGACAACCGCGACAACCTCAAAACCGGCATCGGTTTGAATATGTACGGTGTCGTTGACCGCGCCTTCCGTTACGCGGGTCACGCTGCCGGCAAACTGGTTGCGTGCGGAGAACTTCAGGCCACAATCCTCGGTCGCGAGGGTGACCCACGGCGCTTTAATCAGCGCAATGGCCTCCTTTCCTGCGACCAGGCCCAGCGCCTCCCTGCTGCTGTGGGTAACAATAGCCACCAGCTTTGCGCCGCCCGCGAGGGTTAATTCAACCTCATCGTTAACTGCGCCCGTGGCTACCGCGCTCACCGTGCCGGTGAGCTGATTACGTGCTGATACCGTCATAGAATCTCCTTGTGTAGCTGGTTGAGTGCTTATTGAATCTATACCAGTTCATCTTTGGTGATGCCCAATCTTTTCATTCGCGACAGCAGGGTGGTGCGCTTTAAGCCCAGCCGCTGGGCGGCGCCTTTGGGGCCGGCAACCACGCCGTTGCTCTCTTTCAGCACCCGCACGATGAGCTGATACTCGTCTTCGCCCTCCTGCGGCAGAATTTCTGCCGCCATCGGCTCCGGCTCGATGTTCAGCTCGGGCATCGACAGCTGCAGCACGCTGCCGCGGGTCAGCAGCACCGCGCGCTCAATGACGTTTTCCAGCTCGCGGACGTTACCCGGCCACTCCATGCGGCTCAGGGTGCGCAGGGTTTCCGCCGGAATACTGTCGATATTGCGCCCCAGACGGCGGGCAATCTTAAAGGTGAAGGCTTTGACCAGCAGCGGGATATCGTCCGGACGCTCGCGCAGCGGCGGAAGATGGATCGGGAAAACGTTGAGCCGGTAGTAGAGATCGCTGCGGAATTCGCGATCGGCGACCATCTGCTTGAGATCGCGGTTGGTCGCGGCGATCAGCCGCACGTCGGTGCGGATCAGCTTATTGCTGCCGAGGCGCTCAAACTCCTGCTCCTGCAGCACGCGCAGCAGCTTCGGCTGGAGCTCGACCGGCATATCGCCGACCTCATCGAGAAACAGAGAGCTTTTGTCCGCCAGCTCAAAGCGACCGATGCGCTGGGCGCTGGCGCCGGTAAAGGCCCCGCGCTCGTGGCCAAACAGGTCGCTCTCCAGCAGCCCGGCGGGCATCGCCGCGCAGTTCATTTTCACCATCCGCCGGGCGTTGCGGTCGCTGAGGTTATGGATCGCGCGGGCAATCAGCTCTTTACCGGTGCCGGTTTCGCCGAGGATCAGCACGGTGCTGTCGCTGTGCGCCACCATTTCGACCTGCTTGAGCACGCTGTGCATCGCTTCGCTGCGGCCGATTATCTCGCCAAACTCGCTCTCGACGTTGTTGAGCTGTTCGGTCAGCGCGAGGTTCTCATCCACCAGCCGCTCTTTCAGGCGCTGGATCTCGCGGTACGCCAGCGCGTTATCGACGGCGATCGACACGCGCTCGGCGATCTGGCGCAGCAGCTTAAGGTTGGTGGTGGTGAAGACCTTCTCATCGCACTGCGCCAGCTTCAGTACCCCAAGCAGGGTATTGCCGGACATCAGCGGCAGCAGGCACAGGGTCTGAATCTGGTTATCCCACATCTCGAAGAGCATTTTTTCGTACGGCGCCAGGGAGTCGTGCTCGTGCAGATTGAGCAGCAGCATCTCTTTGCTTTTGAACACCCGCTCGGTCAGCGTCCCGGCCTCGTTGACCTCGCTTTGGTCGTGCACCGGATGGCTGGCGTCGAGGTAGTGGGTCGAGTAGATATTCAGCTTGCCTTTGCGGCCGCTGCGCAGCACCACGCTGATGGCGTCGATGCGGAAATAGCGGTGGATCTCTTTGGCGACCTCGCTGACCAGCTCGTCGATATCCAGCCGGGAGAGCACGGCGTTGGTGATGGCAACCAGAATGCGAAAGTTATCGCGCTCGTGGCACAGCAGATCGTAATCAACGTTATTGCTGACCCGACTCTGGATCTGCTCGGTGACCACGGCGACGATCTGCGTGAAGGTGTGCAGGCGCTGATACTCTTTTTCCGTCCACGGACGGGCATCGTTGCGGATAAATTCGCAGCCGCCGAAGATGCGGCCCTCTGCCGCCAGCGGCAGCAGGCAGTAATGGCCGAACGACGGGTAGAGGCCGCTATTGGCCAGCTGCGGCCAGGCTTCGACAAAGGTGGCGCGGTCGCAGTGCAGCGCGTCGGGGCGCGAGAGCAGGCGCCGTACCGGCCCGTGGGCCAGCACGGTCTCATCTTCGTAGCTCACCGGCAGGCCTGCTTCGTCGCAGGAGTATCTGGCTGCGCGGTGGTTGCCGGCGTTCCAGAGAAGAATAGCGGCGCGATCCGCCAGCGCGGACTGTCTGACCAGACGTGTCAGCGTTTCGCTCAGCGCGGCCAGATCGGGCTGCTGTAATAAAACACGGGTGATGTCGAACAGACCCTGCTGCCCGAAATCGCCCAACGGTGTATACGACATTGCTTACGTCCAAAAAGCACCGGCAAAGCGGTGCATAAGAAAGTGATGACACAAATATGCCCGTCATACTTCAAGTTGCATTTGCGTTGGTTGCGTTCAGTCACCCGAACCACTTACTTGAGTAAGCTCATCGAGATTCCCTCGCTTGCCGCCTTCCTGCAACTCGAATTATATAGGGTATAATAGTATGTTAATAAAGCGCTTGTTGCGCCCGCGGATATCTGCCCGCCAGGCGCGTTCCGCCATCACGCTACCCTGGCGGCCGGGGAGACTAGCAAATTCGCGGCAGCGGCTCGGCGTGAGGAAGATCGAGGGTGCGCTTGACGCCGTACAGGCCGACGGACCGCACGCCGCTGCGGGTAACCGTTTCGCCAACTATCGCCGCGTGGCGGCCGAGTGGGTGCGCCCGCAGCCGGGCCAGCGCCGCTTCCGCCGCATCGCGAGCGACGGCGATAACCAGCTTGCCTTCGTTGGCAAAGTTAAGGGCATCGAGCCCCAGCAGTTCGCAAACGCCGCGAACGGTATCGTTGATCGGCAGCTCGCGTTCGTGCAGCTCAATCCCGCAGCCGCTGGTGGCGGCAAACTCATGGGCCACCGCGTTAACGCCGCCGCGGGTGGCATCGCGCAGCGCTTTCACTCCGGGAAGGTCGCGCAGCGACTGAATCAGCGGGGTGAGTACCGCACAGTCGCTGGAGAGCGCGCCGTCCAGACCGAGACCTTCGCGTAAATTGAGAATAGTGGCACCGTGGTCCCCCAGCGTGCCGCTGACCAGCAGCACGTCGCCGGGCGTAATCTGCCGTGCTCCCCAGCGGATCTCCGAGGGGATCGCGCCAATCCCGGCGGTATTGATAAACAGCTTATCCGCCGCCCCGCGCGGCACGACTTTGGTATCGCCGGTAACGATGGCGATGCCCGCCGCCCGCGCGGTCTGCGCCATGCTGTTAACCACCTTCTCGAGGGTGGCCATCTCCAGCCCCTCTTCGAGAATAAATCCGCAGGAGAGGTAGCGCGGCAGGGCGCCGCTCACCGCCACGTCGTTTGCGGTGCCGCAGACCGCCAGCTTGCCGATATCGCCGCCGGGAAAGAACAGCGGATCGATAACGTAGCTGTCGGTGGAGAAGGCGAGGCGATCGCCCTGGGCGGCAAGCTGCGCCAGGTCAAGCCGCGCCTGATCCTCCTGCTCCGCCAGCCACGGGTTGGCGAAGGCCTGCATAAACAGGGAGGCGATCAGCTGCTGCATCGCCTGACCGCCGCTGCCGTGGGCTAACTGGATGCTTTTCATTCTTCGTTTTCCTGACTGCGATATTGATACCAGGCGGCGCAGGCGCCTTCTGATGAGACCATCAGCGCGCCGAACGCGCTTTGCGGATTACAGACCTGGCCGAAGAGCGGACACTGATGCGGTTTGCAGCGCCCGGTCAGCACCTCGCCGCAGCGGGCTCGCGGGTCGTCGCAGACGCGCTGCGGCGTCGGGCGAAAATGGGCTTCGGCGTCGAAACGCTGATACTCAGGCGTCAGCCGTACGCCGGAATCGCTGATAACCCCAAGCCCGCGCCATTCGCTGTCGCCGGAGAGGCAGAACACCTCGGCAATCGCCCGCTGCGCCAGGGGGTTACCTTCATCAGGGACCACGCGACGATACTGGTTCTCGACCTGACTGCACCGGGCTATTGTCTGCTCAACCAGCATCACCGCGCCTTGCAGTAGATCAAGAGGTTCGAATCCAGCCACCACTAACGGTCGGCGGTAGTCGCTGGCGATAAACCCGTAGGCTTCGGTACCAATGACCATGCTGACGTGACCGGGGGCGAGGAAGGCGTCGATCCCGTTGTCCGGCGTATCGAGCAGGCTGCGCAGGGTCGGGAGCAGGGTGATGTGCTGGCAGAAAAAGAAGAAGTTCTCGACGCCGCGTTCGCGCGCCTGGCGCAGGGTCAGCGCGGTGGCGGGCATGGTCGTTTCAAAGCCGAGCCCGAAGAACACCACCTCGCGGTCGGGGTTCCGCTGCGCCAGCCTGAGGGCATCGACCGGCGAATAGACGATGCGCACGTCGGCTCCGCGCGATTTTGCCTGCAACAGGGAGCCATTTTTTCCCGGGACGCGCATCGCGTCGCCGAAGGTGCAGAAAATAACCCCCGGGCGGCCGGCAATCTCAATGCAGGCGTCAATGCGGCCCATCGGCAGGACGCAGACCGGACACCCGGGACCGTGGATAAATTCGATATTTTCCGGCAGCAGCTGGTCGAGACCGAACTTAAAGATGGCGTGGGTATGGCCGCCGCAGACCTCCATAATCCGCAGCGGGCGGGTGGCGGTATGCGGCAGCAGGCGAGCGCGATCCTGCAGGTGTTCCACCAGCTGCAGCACCTGCTCCGGCGCGCGGTATTCATCAACGAAACGCATTATCGCTCCTCGCCGAACAGCAGGGCGCCGACGTCCGGCTCGACCTCAAACATATTTTGCAGCGCCGCGAGGGTGTCGCGGGCCTCGGCTTCATTAATGACGCTCATGGCGAAGCCGACGTGCACCAGCACCCACTGGCCGAGCCGCGGCTGGCCCTGCTCATCGACGGCGCCCACCAGAGTTAGGTCGACCTCGCGCTGGATGCCGCAGACCTCGACCCTGGCCTGGTTGCCCTCAATGGCGCAAATTTGTCCCGGAACGCCTATGCACATTGCTGCGCCTCCAACCAGCTGATCCACTGCTCCATGCCCTCGCCGCTGGTGGCGGAAAGCAGGATTATCTCAATCTCGGGGTTCACCTCCCGCGCGCAGGCGAGGCACTGCTCAACGTCAAAGTTGAGGTACGGCAGGAGATCGATTTTGTTCAGCAGCATCAGGCTGGCGGCGGCGAACATATGCGGGTACTTCAGCGGCTTGTCCTCACCTTCGGTTACCGACAGGACCGCGACCTTGTGCCGCTCGCCGAGATCGAAGCTCGCCGGACACACCAGGTTACCGACGTTTTCGATAAACAGGATGCCGCCATCGGCAAGCTCAAGGCGCGGAGCGGCCTCGGCGATCATCTGCGCGTCGAGGTGGCAGCCCTTGCCGGTGTTGACCTGAATGGCCGGCGTGCCGGTGGCGCGGATGCGCGCCGCATCGTTGACCGTTTGCTGGTCGCCTTCAATCACCGCGCAGGCGGTTTTCGCCTTCAGGCGCAGCAGGGTTTCGCTCAGCAGGGTGGTTTTACCGGAGCCGGGGCTGGAGACCAGGTTCAGCACCAGCTGGCCTTTGGCCGCAAAGCGGGCGCGGTTGCGGGCGGCCAGGCGGTTGTTCTTATCCAGCACGTCAATTTCAACCTCCAGCATTCTACGCTGGCTCATTCCCGGCGCGTGGGTGCCCGCCTCGCCGTGGCCGTAGTGCAGGTCGCCCTCGGCGGAGCGGCTGGGGGTAAAGCCGTCGGTTTTGACGTTGGTAATGGTCATCGGCCGGCGGGTGGCCGGCGCGAAGGGGGCGCTGCGAAACGCCGAGTGGGGGTTGCGTTCGTCACCTTCTATATAAAGGTTGCCTTCCCCACAGCCGCAGGTGGTACACATAGTTTTACTCCTGGTCTATCCCGTCATACTGCACGTTGTTTCTGTGCTGGCCGCGCTCGCGCGTCGGCCGCCGCGATCCCGGCCGAATCAGGCGGGGATCACTTCTATTCTCTGAATCTGTAGGCCATCGTCCGCCACGATCTGTAGCCCGTCGCTCTGACACTGCGGGCAGCGCCGCACGTGCTGAGAGATCAGCTGCACGTACTGCTGGCAGGACTCACACCAGCATTCAGCCTGCTGCTCGGCGATATGCAGCTCGCAGCCTTCCGCCAGCGTGCCGCGGCACACCAGCTCAAAGCAGAAGGTCAGCGCGCTGGCCTCGACGCAGGAAAAGGCCCCGACCTTGAGCCACACGCCGCTGACCCGCCGCGCGCCGGCCTGCTGCGCTTGTTGTTCAATAATTTCCAGCGCCCGCTGGCTCAGAGTGATTTCGTGCATGGTGGCCTCCACATCGCCGCAATTGACCGTATATGCAATAACGATGCCAGGGAATCGGTATAGCCGGAGAAACTGTCGATGACGATGGCCTGATGACGTCATCGACATGTCGCTGAAGGCCTCTGTTTTTATTAATTTATTTAAATATCAAATACATAAAAATTGGCATGGAAAATGCTTGTGCAGTGCATCTCATGCAACCGGGGGATCCGAGATGACTATTTGGGAAATAAGTGAAAAGGCGGACTACATCGCCGATCGTCACCGCCAGCATCAGGAGCAGTGGCACACCTACTGCAACTCGTTGGTTCAGGGTATCACCCTGTCGAAAGCGCGCCTGCATCATGCGATGAGCTGCGCGCCGGACAAAGAGCTGTGCTTCGTGCTGTTCGGCCACTTTCAGGTGTTTGTCGCGCTGGCGGAAGGCTTTAACAGCCACACCATCGAATACTACGTACAAAGCAAAAATGGCGAAGATAAGCGCCTGATTGCGCAGGCGACGCTGGCCTCCGACGGCACCGTCGATGGGCGCATCAGCAACCGCTTCCGCGAGCAGGTGTTGGAGCACTATCTGGCGATCGTGGCGACCGTGTACGACCGCCTGTATGAGGCCATGGAACAGGACCAGCCGGTGGATTTAAGCCATCTGCGGCTGGCCCACTAAGCGCAAGGTGTCGACGAGTGTCGAAAATGACATCTGCACCACCTGATTTCGTCAAAAATGACTTTCACCCGAGGAAGACCCGGTGAACCGTTTTGTAATTGCTGACTCCACCGTCTGTATCGGCTGCCGCACCTGCGAAGCCGCATGCGCTGAGACGCATCGCCAGCAGGGCCTGCAGGCGATGCCGCGACTGCAGGTCATGCGTAATGAAAAAGAATCTGCGCCGCAGATGTGCCACCACTGCGAAGACGCCCCCTGCGCCGCGGTGTGTCCGGTTAACGCCATTAACCGCATCGACGGCGCGGTCCAGCTAAACGAAAGCCTGTGCGTAAGCTGCAAGCTTTGCGGCATCGCCTGCCCGTTTGGCGCGATCGAATTTTCCGGCAGCCGGCCGTTGGATATTCCGGCAAACGCGAATACGCCGCTGGCGCCCGCCGCGCCGCCCGCGCCCGCCCGCGTCAGTTCGCTGCTCGACTGGGTACCCGGCGTGCGCGCCATCGCGGTGAAATGCGATCTGTGCCATTTCGATGAGCAGGGGCCAGCCTGCGTGCGTACCTGCCCGACAAAGGCGCTGCTGCTGGTGGATATCCGCGATATCGCCCAGGCCAGCAGGCGCAAGCGCGAGCTGACTTTTAATGCCGACCTCGGCGATTTGTCGCTGTTTCAGGCGCAACAGGGGGGCGTGAAGTGAACATCATCTCTTTAGTTAATCAGGCGGTGGTTTGGTACACCGTCAGCGCCGTGCTGGCGCTGCTCTTTAGCCTGAGAAAGCCGCTCAGCGGCGCGATTGCCGGGATCGGCGGGGCGGTGGCCAGCGCGATGCTGATCGCTGTGGGCATCGAAACGCTGCTGATGCCGGGCCGGGTGAGCAGCGGCGTGCTGCAGATGCTCTCCCTGCCGATTCGGATTAGCGGGATTAACGCCCTGTGGCTGCTGGCCATCGGCCTCTCTGCATTACCGATTTCACTGTTCAATATTTCCTGGCACCGCCATCCGCAGGTAAAAGCAAACGGCCTGCTGGTCAACCTGCTGCTGGCGGCCGCCACCTGCGCCGTCGTGACGACCAGCTTCGGCAGCCTGGTGGTGATGGCGGAAATTATGGCCCTGTGCGGCGCCTTCCTCACCGGTTGTGCGCAGTCCGGCAAGCTGTGGTTTGCGCTGGGCCGCTTCGGCACGCTGCTGCTGGCGTGGAGCTGCTGGCTGGTGTGGTCGTTTTACGGCACGCTCGATCTGGCGCAGATTAGCCTGCTGGCCGCCGGCGCCCCGCAGCAGATGCTGCTGTGGCTCCCGGCGCTGGCGGGCTTTGCGCTGCTGTCGGGGGTTATTCCGCTGCACGGCTGGGCGCCGCAGGCCCATGCCGACGCCAGCGCGCCGGCCGCCGCGCTGTTCTCCACGGTAGTGATGAAGGTGGGCCTGTTCGGCATCCTGACGGTCTCCCTGGCTGGCGGCGTGCCGCCGCTGTGGTGGGGCGTGCTGCTGCTGGCGCTGGGGATGATTACCGCCTTTATCGGCGGGCTGTACGCGCTGATGGAGCACAACATCCAGCGCCTGCTGGCGTACCACAGCCTGGAAAATATTGGCATCATCCTGCTGGGGCTCGGCGCCTTCGTCACCGGCGTGGCCCTCAATAACGCCAGCCTGATGGTGCTGGGCTTTATCGGCGGGATGTATCACCTGATCAACCACGGTCTGTTCAAAACCACGCTGTTCCTTGGCGCCGGGGCGGTGTGGTTCCGCACCGGCCACCGCGATATCGAAAAGCTCGGCGGCATCGGTAAAAGAATGCCGCTGATTTCGCTCTCTATGCTGGTGGGCCTGATGGCGATGGCGGCGCTGCCGCCGCTGAACGGCTTTGCCGGCGAGTGGGTTATCTATCAGTCGTTCTTTAAGCTCAGCACCGGCGGGGCGTTTATCGGCCGCCTGATCGGGCCAATGCTGGCGGTAGGCCTGGCGATTACCGGCGCCCTGGCGGTGATGTGCATGGCCAAAGTCTACGGCGTCACCTTCCTCGGCGCGCCGCGGAGCCAGCAGGCGGAAAACGCCACCTGCGCCCCGCGGCTGATGACCTTCAGCGTGGTGCTTTCCGCGCTCTGCTGCGTGATTGGCGGGGTGGCCGCGCCGTGGCTTCTGCCGCTGGTAGGCGGCGTGGTGCCGGCCCAGGCTCAGGTCGCGAGCGTGGTGTCGCAGCCGCCGATCGCCATTCTGCTGATTGCCTGCCCGCTGCTGCCGCTGTTGCTGATGATTTTCTTCAAAGGCGACCGCCTGCCGTCGCGCTCCCGCGGCGCGGCCTGGGTCTGCGGCTACGACCATGAGAAATCGATGGTGGTGACCGCTCACGGCTTCGCGATGCCGGTCAAAGAGGCCTTTGCCCCGCTGCTCAAGCTGCGCCACTGGCTAAACCCGGTACGCCTGATCCCCGGCTGGCACAGCGGCTCCGCGCCCGCGCTGCTGCGCAGCGTTGCGCTGATTGAGCTGGCGGTGCTGGTGGTTATTGTCATTTCACGAGGAGCCTGAGAATGAGCGTATTCGTTGCATTGTTGCAGGCGCTGGTGCTGTTTGCCGCCGCGCCGCTGCTGTCCGGCATCACCCGCGTCGCCCGCGCCCGCCTGCATAACCGCCGCGGGCCGGGGGTGCTGCAGGAGTATCGGGACATTATCAAGCTGTTGGGGCGCCAGAGCATCGGCCCCGACGCCTCCGGCTGGGTATTCCGCCTGATGCCGTACGTGATGGTTGGCGTGATGCTGACCATCGCCACCGCGCTGCCGGTGGTCACCGTTGACTCGCCGATGGCGGGGCTGGGCGACCTGATTACGCTGATCTATCTGTTCGCCATCGCCCGCTTCTTCTTTGCGATCGCCGGGCTCGACACCGGCAGCCCGTTTACCGCCATCGGCGCCAGCCGTGAAGCAATGCTCGGCGTGCTGGTGGAGCCGATTCTGCTGCTGGGCCTGTGGGTGGCGGCGCAGGTTGCCGGTTCAACCCATATCAGCAGCATCACCGACACCCTCTACCACTGGCCCGCCGCGCGCAGCATTCCGCTGCTCCTCGCGCTGGCCGCCTGCGCTTTTGCCACCTTTATCGAAATGGGCAAGCTGCCGTTCGATCTCGCTGAGGCGGAGCAGGAGCTGCAGGAAGGGCCGCTGACCGAATACAGCGGCAGCGGTTTCGCGGTGCTGAAATGGGGGATTAGCCTCAAGCAGCTGGTGGTCCTGCAGATGTTTGTCGGCGTGTTTATTCCGTGGGGGCAGATGACCAGCTTTAGCGTCGGCGGGCTGCTGCTGGCGCTGGTCGTCGCCGTCGTCAAGCTGGTGGCCGGCGTCCTGATTATTGCCCTGTTTGAAAACAGCATGGCGCGCCTGCGCTTTTGTGCCACGTCCCGCGTTACCTGGGCCGGTTTTGGCTTTGCCTTTTTAGCCTTCGTCTCCTTGCTGGTGGCGTGATTTAAGAGAGTTTTATATATGAACGAAGAAAAACCGGGTCAACGCTATCTCGCCGCGCTGCATCAGGCCTTCCCGGGCGTGGTGCTGGACGAGGCCTGGCAGACCAACGATCAGCTCACCGTCACGGTGAAGATCAACTATCTCCCGGAAGTGGTGGAGTTTCTCTACTACCAGCAGGGCGGCTGGCTGTCGGTGCTGTTCGGCAACGACGAGCGCAAGCTCAACGGCCACTATGCTGTTTACTACGTACTGTCGATGGAGCAGGGGACCAAATGCTGGATAACCGTGCGTGTGGAAGTGGATGCCAATAAGCCGGAATATCCGTCGGTGACGCCGCGGGTGCCCGCGGCGGTATGGGGCGAGCGCGAAGTGCGCGACATGTACGGCCTGCTGCCGGTTGGCCTGCCGGACGAGCGCCGTCTGGTGCTGCCGGACGACTGGCCGGACGAACTCTACCCGCTGCGCAAAGACAGCATGGACTACCGTCAGCGCCCGGCGCCGACCACCGATGCAGAAACCTACGAGTTCATTAACGAGCTGGGCAGTAAGAAGAATAACGTGGTGCCGATTGGCCCGCTGCACGTCACCTCCGATGAGCCTGGCCATTTCCGCCTGTTCGTTGACGGCGAAAATATTATCGACGCCGACTACCGCCTGTTCTACGTCCATCGCGGGATGGAGAAGCTGGCGGAAACCCGGATGGGCTACAACGAAGTGACCTTCCTCTCCGATCGGGTGTGCGGCATCTGCGGCTTTGCCCACAGCACCGCTTATACCACCTCGGTTGAGAACGCGATGGGCATCGTGGTGCCGGAACGCGCGCAGATGATCCGCGCCATTTTGCTGGAGGTAGAGCGTCTGCATTCGCACCTGCTCAACCTCGGCCTCGCCTGCCACTTCACCGGCTTTGACTCCGGCTTTATGCAGTTCTTCCGCGTGCGCGAGACGTCGATGAAAATGGCGGAGATCCTCACCGGAGCGCGTAAAACCTACGGCCTGAACCTGATTGGCGGCATCCGTCGCGACCTGCTGAAAGAGGATATGATCCAGACCCGCCAGCTGGCGCAGCAGATGCGCCGCGACGTGCAGGAGTTGGTGGAGATGCTGCTCAGCACGCCAAATATGGAGCAGCGCACCGTCGGCATCGGCCGCCTCGACCCGCAAATCGCCCGCGACTTCAGCAACGTTGGCCCGATGGTGCGCGCCAGCGGCCACGCGCGCGATACCCGCGCCGACCATCCGTTCGTCGGCTACGGCCTGCTGCCGATGGAAGTGCACAGCGAGCAGGGCTGCGACGTGATTTCGCGCCTCAAGGTGCGCATTAACGAGGTTTACACCGCGCTGAATATGATCGACTTTGGCCTCGACAATCTGCCGGGCGGCC
The DNA here is from genome assembly GCF_902705905.1 of Klebsiella sp. 18074. Lineage (NCBI taxonomy): Bacteria > Pseudomonadati > Pseudomonadota > Gammaproteobacteria > Enterobacterales > Enterobacteriaceae > Klebsiella > Klebsiella sp. 18074. The sequence goes on from NZ_CACSIS010000003.1 coordinate 315,771, forward strand.
CGCTGATGGTGGACGGCTTCACCTATATCCCACACCGTTTTGCGCTGGGCTTCTCGGAAGCGCCGCGCGGGGATGATATCCACTGGAGCATGACCGGCGACAACCAGAAGCTCTACCGCTGGCGCTGCCGGGCGGCGACCTACGCCAACTGGCCGACCCTGCGCTATATGCTGCGCGGCAACACCGTCTCCGATGCGCCGCTGATTATCGGCAGTCTCGATCCCTGCTACTCCTGTACCGACCGAATGACCGTGGTCGACGTGCGGAAGAAGAAAAGCAAAGTGGTGCCGTACAAAGAGCTGGAGCGCTACAGCATCGAGCGTAAAAACTCGCCGCTGAAATAAGGAGCCGCCATGTTTACCTTTATCAAAAAAGTCATTAAGACCGGCACCGCGACGCACGCTTATCCGCTGGAGCCGATGCCGGTGGATAAAAACTTCCGCGGCAAGCCGGAGCACAATCCGCAGCAGTGCATCGGCTGCGCGGCCTGCGTTAACGCCTGCCCGTCGAATGCCCTGACGGTGGAGACCGACCTCGCCGCCAACCAGCTGGCGTGGCAGTTCAACCTCGGTCGCTGCATCTTTTGCGGCCGCTGCGAGGAGGTGTGCCCGACGGCGGCGATTAAGCTCTCGCAGGAGTACGAGCTGGCGGTGTGGAAGAAAGAGGATTTCCTCCAGCAGTCGCGCTTTGATATGTGCCGCTGCCGGGCGTGCGCGCGTCCTTTCGCCGTGCAAAAAGAGATCGATTACGCCATCGCGCTGCTGGAGCACAACGGCGATACCCGCGCCGAGCTGCACCGCGAAAGCTTCGAGACCTGCCCGGAGTGCAAGCGCCAGAAGTGCCTGGTGCCGTCCGATCGTATTGAACTGACTCGCCATATGAGAGAGGCCAGCTGATGAACAATTTACTGGGCCCGCGCGATGAGAACGGCATTCCTGTGCCGATGACGGTAGATGAGTCTATCGCCAGCATGAAGGCATCACTGCTGAAGAGTATTAAGCGTTCCGCCTACGTGTACCGCGTGGACTGCGGCGGCTGCAACGGCTGCGAGATTGAGATTTTTGCCACCCTTTCGCCGCTGTTTGATGCCGAACGCTTCGGAATAAAGGTCGTTCCGTCGCCGCGTCACGCCGATATCCTGCTGTTCACCGGGGCGGTGACCCGCGCCATGCGCTCACCGGCGCTGCGTGCCTGGCACTCCGCGCCGGACCCGAAAATCTGCATCTCCTACGGCGCCTGCGGCAACAGCGGCGGCATCTTCCATGACCTGTACTGCGTCTGGGGCGGCACCGACAAAATTGTGCCGGTCGACGTCTATATTCCCGGCTGCCCGCCGACGCCGGCGGCGACGCTGTACGGCTTTGCGATGGCGCTGGGCCTGCTGGAGCAGAAAATTCACGCCCGGCTGCCGGGCGAGCAGGATGACAAAGCGGCGGAAATTCTGCATCCGAATATGGTCCAGCCGCTGCGGGTGCGCATTGACCGCGAAGCGCGCCGTCTGGCGGGCTATCGCTACGGTCGGCAGATTGCCGATGACTATATGCGCCTGCTCGGCCAGGGCGACAGCCAGGTCGTGCGCTGGCTGGAGGCGGAAAAAGATCCGCGTCTGACCGAGATCGTCACCCATCTCAATCAGGTGGTTGAGGAGGCGCGCATCCGATGAGCGAAACGGTAGTGTTCAGCCAGCTGAGCCGTAAATTTATCGATGAGAACGACGCCACGCCTGACCAGGCGCAGCAGGTTGTCTACTACAGCCTGGCGATTGGCCACCATCTCGGGGTTATCGACTGCCTGGAAACGGCGCTGAGCTGCCCGTGGGATGAGTACCTGGCGTGGATCGCCACCCTTGAGGCGGGCAGCACCGCCCGGCGTAAAATGGAAGGCGTGCCGAAGTATGGCGAAATCGTTATCGACAGCAATCACGTCACCATGCTGGCCAACGCCTTCGATAAGGCGCAGGCCGGGCAGACGCCGGCGCAGCAGGCGTGGAGCAGGCTGATGCTCAGCATGCTCCACGATATTCACCAGGAAAGCGCCATCTATCTGATGGTGAGGAGACTCCGTGACTGACGTTTTACTCTGCGTGGGCAACAGCATGATGGGCGACGACGGCGCGGGTCCGCTGCTGGCGGAAACTTGTGCGGCAAACCCGACGGGCGGCTGGGTGGTGATTGACGGCGGCAGCGCCCCGGAAAACGACGTCGTCGCGATCCGCGAGCTGCGCCCCGACCGCCTGCTGATCGTCGACGCCACCGATATGGGGCTTAACCCCGGCGAGATCCGCATCGTCGATCCCGACGACATCGCCGAGATGTTTATGATGACCACCCACAATATGCCGCTCAACTATCTTATCGATCAGCTGAAAGAGGACGTTGGTGAGGTGATTTTCTTAGGTATTCAGCCGGATATCGTCGGCTTTTACTACCCGATGACCCAGCCGATTAAGGACGCGGTGGCCGAGGTTTACCGACGGCTGAACGGCTGGCAGGGACAGGGCGGCTTTGCCGCGCTGGAAGCGCCGGAAGACGAACGCCTTCAGGGATAATCTACCCGGGACAGCCCCCGGTTACAGGGGGCTCTATCTCGTAGCCCGGATAAGCCACTTGTGGCGCAATCCGGGGCCGGTAGGCAGGCGGCCTTACGCCAGGTCTTCGCCGTTGCTGGCAATGACCTTTTTATACCACCAGAACGACTTCTTGCGCTTACGGTCGAGGGTGCCGTTGCCGGCGTCATCGCGGTCAACGTAGACGAAGCCGTAGCGTTTGCTCATCTCGCCGGTGGAGGCGGCCACCAGGTCAATACAGCCCCAGCTGGTGTAGCCCATCACCGGAATACCGTCTTCGATAGCGTCGCCCATCGCTTTGATGTGCTCGCGCAGATAGCTGATGCGGTAGTCGTCGTTAATCTCGCCGTTGGCGTCGATTTCATCCCGCGCGCCGAGGCCGTTTTCCACGAGGAACAGCGGCTTCTGGTAGCGGTCATACATCATATTCATGGTGATGCGCAGGCCGAGGGGGTCGATTCCCCAGCCCCATTCGCTGGCCTGAATATAGGGGTTTTTTAACGACTTCACGATATTGGCCGCGTTGGTATTGCTGGCGTTCATCTCCGCCGAGGCGCAGCGCGAGGCGTAGTAGCTGAAGGAGACAAAATCGACGGTGTTGCGTAGGATCTCGTCGTCGCCCGGCTCTTTGACAATCGTCACGCCCTTCTCGCGGAACATCCGCGCCGCCCATACCGGCCAGGCGCCGCGCGCCTGCACGTCGATAAAGAGCAGGTTTTCGCGATCTTTTTCCAGCGCCATCCACACATCTTCCGGCTTGCAGGAGTAGGGGTAGAAGTTGCCGCCCGCCAGCATGCAGCCCACCTGGTTCTGCGCGTTCACCTCGTGGGCGATTTTGGTCACCTGGGCGCTGGCAATCAGCTCGTGGTGCGCGGCCTGATACTTCACCTGATCCTGATTCTCCCCCTCTTCGAACGCCAGGCCGGCGCCGGAGTAGGGGCTATGGAGCATGATGTTGATTTCGTTGAAGGTCAGCCAGTACTTCACCAGCCCATCGAAGGCTTCAAAGCAGGTGCGGGCGTAGTGGGTGAAGAACCCGACCATTTTGCGATTGCGCCAGGAGCCGTACTCGGTCACCAGATGCATCGGCACGTCGAAGTGGCACAGGGTCACCAGCGGCTCGATATTGTGCTTTTTACACTCCTCAAACAGCGAGCGGTAGAAGGCGATCCCCTGCGCATTCGGCTCCTGCTCGTCGCCGTTGGGGAACAGGCGGCTCCAGGCGATGGAGGTGCGAAATACGCTAAAGCCCATCTCCGCCATCAGGGCGATGTCCTCTTTATAACGATGATAAAAGTCTATCGCCGTATGGCTGGGGTAGAACTCATCGTCACGCAGCTGAAAGCGCTTTTCCAGCCCCAGCTTGACCGGCAGGCGCCTGGCGCCGTGGGGAAGGGTATCGACGGTGGTCAGCCCTTTGCCGCCCTCCAGATATGCCCCTTCAGCCTGGTTGGCGGCCAGTGCGCCGCCCCATAAAAATCCGTGTGGAAAAGTCGCCATGCGTTACCTCTGTGTCAAAAATTATGTTCAGGCGTGCGATGCTTCGCTCGTCGCCTGGCGCTGTCGGGCATCGGCGGCGGCATCTTCCACCGGAATATCCTCAAAGCCGAGCAGCAGGGTCAGCACAAACGACAGCACCACCGCCAGCGCCATCACGCCGAAGACCCAGACGAGGGTCATCGGATTCGCCGGATCGAAGAACTGGACGCTGGTAAATAGCCCCGGCGCCGCCATTGAGTGGCTGGCAAGCCCGGCGATGCCGGCAACCGCGCCGCAGATAAAGCCGCTGATCAGGCTGGCGATCAGCGGGCGTTTAAGCCGTATTGCGACCCCGTACAGCGCCGGCTCGGAGATCCCGGCCAGAATAGCCGAGGCCGCCGCCGCCAGCGCCGTCTGGCGCAGCTCCGGGTTTTTCGTTTTCCACGCCACCGCCAGCGACGAGCCGCCCAGCGACAGGTTGGCGCCGATTTCTGACGGCATCACCATCCCCTCTTTGCCGGTTTCGGCAATGGTCTGAATGATAGTCGGCGTAAAGACGCGGTGCATCCCGGTCATCACCAGCAGCGGCCACAGGGCGCCCATAATCGCCACCGACAGCCAGCCGAGGTAGTGGTGTACGGTGTAAACCAGCGCCGAGATAGCGCTGCCGATCCAGATCCCCAGCGGGCCGATCAGCAGAATGGCCAGCGGCGCGGCGATCAGCACGATCAGCATCGGCTTAAGGAAGTTTTTCGTCACCGCCGGGGTGATCCTGTCGACCCAGCGCTCGATATAAGAGAGGCACCAGGTCATCACCAGCGCCGGGATCACGGTGTAGGTATATTTCACCGCGGTAACCGGAATAAAGGCGAACTCGACGTGTTCGCCCTGAGCGGCCTTAGCCATCAGCTCGATAAAGCTCGGGTGCACCAGCACCCCGGCAATGGCAATCGCCAGCGACATATTGGTTTTGAATTTGACCGCTGCGGAGGCGGCGACCATCAGCGGCAGGAAGAAGAAGGCGCCGTCGCCAATCACCGTTAGAATGGTGAGCGTCGGCGCGCCTTTCGGCAGGACGCCGCTCATCTCGAGGATCATCGCCAGCAGCTTGACCATCGATCCGCCGATAATCGCCGGGATCAGCGGCGACATGGTACCGATCAGCGCATCGAGGATCCCGGCGCCGACCCGCCTGAAGGTCAGCGGCGGCTTGCCCACGGGCTCCGCCGGGCGCATCTCACCCGGCAGCAGGCTCACGACTTCGCGGTACGCCTGGGAGACGGTGTTGCCGACGATCACCTGGCACTGATTATCGCTGCGCACGACGCCCAGTACGCCTTTCAGCCCTTTTAGGGTCGCGCTATCCACCCGCTCGTTGTCTTTGACCACGAAACGAAGGCGGGTCATGCAGTGGGTAACGGCGGTGACGTTCTCAACGCCGCCGATCGCCGAGACGATCTGCTGTGCCAGGGCTGCATAATTTTTAGACATCGGATTTTATCCTGTTTATCAATGGGGTACTGGCTTTTCACCGCGCCGCAAAGCGGCAGGGCAGCGTACATAGATAGGAAACCGGTTCCACAAAATCATGATGAGTTTCACCTTCGCAAACAAGATATAAAAAAATCATATTTCCGTTTTGTGATTTTGATCGGATTATGCCGCAGAAAAGAATCTGCCCGGCGCGCGCGTCAAGGCTGTAAAACGGCAGGGCGTGCAGTACACTGCGGGCATCTTTTGCAAGAGGAAGAACGACATGGCAACGATGCTGGAGGTCGCTAAGCGCGCAGGGGTGTCGAAGGCGACGGTGTCGCGGGTGCTATCGGGCAACGGCTACGTCAGCCAGGAGACGAAAGATCGCGTGTTCCAGGCCATTGCCGAAAGCGGCTACCGGCCGAACCTGCTGGCGCGCAACCTCGCCACCAAAAAGAGCCAGACCCTGGGGCTGGTGGTCACCAATACCCTCTATCACGGGGTTTACTTCAGCGAGCTGCTGTTTCAGGTGGCGCGGATGACCGAAGACAAGGGGCGCCAGCTGATCCTCGCCGACGGCAAGCACAGCGCCGATGAAGAGCGGGAGGCGATTCAGTACCTCCTCGACCTGCGCTGCGACGCGATTATTATCTACCCGCGCTTTCTGAGCGTCGATGAAATGGACGCCATCGTTGAGCAGCACGAAAGGCCCATCATGGTGCTTAACCGCCGCCTGCGGCGCAACGCCAGCCACTGCGTCTGGTCCGATCAAAAAGCGTCGGCCCTGGCCGCGGTACGGCAGCTCATCGCCCGCGGCCATCGCGAGATTGCCTTTATCACCGGCTCGCTGGATTCGCCGACCGGTATCGAGCGTCTCGCCGGTTACAAAGAGGCGCTGGCTCAGCACGATATCGCGCTCAACGAAGCGCTGATCGTGAAGGGCAGATGGACGCCGGAAACCGGCGCGGCCGGGGTTGAGACGCTGCGTCAGCGCGGCGTCAGCTACAGCGCTCTGGTGGCGAGCAACGACGATATGGCGATTGGCGCGATGAAGCAGCTGCATCTGCACGGCGTGAAAGTGCCGGAGCAGGTCTCGGTGATTGGCTTCGATGACATCGTTCTGGCGCCCTATATGATCCCGGCGCTGTCCAGCGTCAAAATTCCGGTGACGGAGATGATCAAAGAGAGCATTAACCGGCTGATTTTTATGCTCGACGGCGGCGATTTAAAATTCCAGCAAACCTTCCCCGGCGAGCTGATTGAGCGCGACTCTCTTACCGCTGGCCCCGGCGTCTGAGATCGTCATCTGTCATCGTCACATCTGACGATGACAGAAATCAGCTAATTAATTCCTTTTACTATCAATGTGATAAAAACTGGAACGTATTATGCATACTCCGGCGCGTAACCTTCTTACTGCTGGAGAAATGGATGAACCGTTTCATTATTGCCGACGCGAGCAAATGCATCGGCTGTCGCACCTGCGAAGTAGCCTGCGTGGTCTCTCATCAGGCTAATCAGGACTGCGCCGTGCTGACGCCAAAATCTTTTTTACCGCGTATCCATGTGATCAAGGGCGTCAACGTGTCGACCGCCACCGCCTGTCGTCAGTGTGAAGACGCGCCCTGCGCTAACGTCTGCCCGAACGGGGCCATCAGCCGCGATAAGGGTTTTGTCCACGTGATGCAGGAGCGCTGTATCGGCTGCAAAACCTGCGTCGTGGCCTGCCCGTATGGGGCGATGGAAGTGGTGGTGCGTCCGGTGATCCGCCATAGCGGCGCCGGCCTGAACGTAGCGGCGGAAAAAGCCGAAGCCAATAAGTGTGACCTTTGTCATCATCGCGAAGAGGGACCGGCCTGTATGGACGTCTGCCCGACGCACGCGCTTATCTGCGTTGACCGCAATAAGCTCGAGCAGATGAATATTGAAAAACGTCGTCGTACGGCGCTGGCCTGGTAGGACGATAGCGGCATGAACGGGGTGGAAATCCGCATCCGCGGCAAGGTGCAGGGGGTGGGATTTCGCCCCTTCGTCTGGCAGCTGGCGCAGCGCTTAGGGCGCCTCGGCGACGTGTGCAACGACGGCGACGGCGTGCTGGTGCGCCTGCTGGGCGACGAGGCGGAGTTTATCCCCGAGCTGGCTCGCCACTGTCCGCCGCTGGCGCGAATCGACAGCGTGCGGGTCGCACCGTTTGTCTGGCAGGCCCTGCCGGCGGCGTTCACCATCAGCCGGAGCGCAGGCGGGACCATGCGCACGCAGATTGTTCCCGATGCCGCCACCTGTCCGGCGTGCCTGGCGGAGATGAACGATCCCGACGAGCGCCGCTACCGCTATCCGTTTATCAACTGCACCCACTGCGGGCCGCGCTTTACCATTATTCGCGCCATGCCCTACGACCGCCCGTTTACCGCGATGGCGCCGTTCCCGCTGTGCCCGTCCTGCGAAGCCGAATACCGCAATCCTGCCGACAGGCGTTTTCATGCCCAGCCGGTGGCCTGCGAATCGTGCGGGCCGCGGCTTGAGTGGCGCAGTGGGGAGGAGAGCTGCTACGGCGAGGCGGCGCTGCGGGCGGCAGCGGAGCGGCTTGCTGCCGGGCACATTGTGGCGATTAAAGGGCTTGGCGGCTTCCATCTCGCCTGTGACGCCGGAAACGCGGACGCCGTGGCGACCCTGCGCCAGCGCAAGTATCGCCCGGCTAAACCGCTGGCGGTGATGCTGCCGACGGCGGAGGGATTGCCGGCCGAGGCGCTGGCGCTGCTGTCGTCGCCCCCCGCGCCGGTGGTGCTAGTGGATAAAAAGCGGATCGACGGCCTGTGCGACGATATCGCGCCGGGGCTGGCGGAAGCTGGCGTCATGCTGGCGTCGAACCCGCTCCAACACCTGGTGCTGCAGGCGCTGGCGCGCCCGGTGGTGATGACTTCCGGCAACCTCAGCGGGCGCCCTCCGGCGCTGACTAACGAGCGGGCGCTGGCGGATTTAGCCGGGATTGCCGACGGATTTTTGCTGCATAACCGCGATATCGTGCAGCGGATGGATGATTCCGTGGTGCGGCAGAGCGGGGAGATGCTGCGCCGTTCGCGCGGCTACGTGCCGGACGCGCTGCCGCTGCCGCCGGGGTTTCACGACCTCCCGCCGCTGCTGTGCCTCGGCGCGGATATGAAAAATACCTTCTGCCTGGTGCGCGGTGGTGAAGCGGTGCTGAGCCAGCATTTTGGCGACCTCGGCGATGAGGGCGTGGAGGCGCAGTGGCGTGAGGCGCTGCGCCTGATGCAGGAGATTTACGCTTTTACCCCGCAGGGGATCGTGATCGATGCGCATCCGGGCTACCGTTCGGCAAAGTGGGCGGCGTCGATGCCGCTGCCGATCGAGCGGGTGCTGCACCACCACGCCCACGCCGCCGCCTGCCTGGCGGAGCACGGCTGGCCGCTGGCGGGCGGGGACGTCATCGCCCTGGTGCTGGACGGCATCGGCATGGGGGAGGACGGCGCGCTGTGGGGCGGCGAATGCCTGCGGGTGAACTACCGCCAGTGTGAGCATCTGGCGGGCCTGCCGGCGGTGGCGCTCCCCGGCGGCGATCTGGCGGCGCGTCAGCCGTGGCGCAACCTGCTGGCCCACTGCCTGGCCTTTGTGCCGGAGTGGCAACGCTATCCTGAAACCGAGGCTCTGCTCCGACAGGCGTGGCCGCTGGTCGCCCGCGCCGTCGAGCGGGGAATTAATGCGCCTAAGGCCTCTTCCTGCGGACGGCTGTTTGATGCCGTGGCCTGCGCGCTGGGCTGCGCGCCGACCACGCTGAGCTACGAAGGGGAAGCGGCCTGCCGGCTGGAGGCGCTGGCGGCGACCTGCGAGGGTGTCGATCATCCGGTTAGCCTGCCGTGGCGCGACGGTCAGCTGGATCTCGCCACCTTCTGGCGCTTGTGGCTAGGCTGGCAGGCGCAGCCAGCGCACAAGGCCTGGGCTTTTCACGATGCGCTGGCCCGCGGGCTGGCGGCAATGGTGCGCGACCACGCCGTCAGGCGCGGCATCTCTACGCTGGTGTTTAGCGGCGGGGTGCTGCACAACCGGCTGCTGGTTTGCCGATTGACGTTTTATCTGGCGGATTTTACTCTGCTGTTTCCGCATCAGCTGCCTGCCGGTGATGGAGCGATAGCGTTTGGTCAGGCGGCGGTCGCCGCCGCCCGCTGGCAGGCTCACAGGACACCATCATGATAGTGACGATTTTACGCCAGCAGCCGCGCGCCGCAGCGCTGGTGCTGGGGCTTATTGTGGCCAACCTGATCGCCTGGGTCTGGGCGTGGCAGGCCTTTGGCGATAGCGGCGCGCTGATGGCCGCCAGCCTGCTGGCCTGGGGATACGGCCTGCGTCATGCGGTCGATGCCGATCATATTGCGGCGATTGATAGCGTGACGCGCAAGATGATGCAGCAGGGGCGGCGCCCGTTCGGCGTGGGCGCCTGGTTCTCGCTGGGGCACTCGTCGATTGTGGTGCTGGCCTCCGCCGCCATTGCCGCCACCGCGACGACGTTCGGCCAGCAGATGAGCTGGTTTCACGATACCGGCAGCGCGATCGGTACCGCCGTTTCGGCGCTGTTTCTGCTGCTAATGGCCTTTATCAATCTGGTTATTCTGCGCAGCGTCTGGCGCAGCTTTCAGGCGTGGAAGCAGGGGGAGAAGGTGAGCGATGAGGTGGCGGCGGGCGGCGGGATGATGAGCTGGCTGTTCGGCAAAACCTTCCGTCTGATCAGCCGCAGCTGGCAGATGTATCTGGTCGGCTTTTTGTTCGGCCTCGGGTTTGATACCGCGACCGAGATTGGCGTGCTGGGGATCTCCGCCGCCAGCGCCTCGAGCGGCATCTCTATCTGGTCGATTATGGTCTTCCCGGCGCTGTTTGCCAGCGGCATGGCGCTGGTGGATACCCTCGATAACGTGCTGATGGTCGGCGCCTACGGCTGGGCGTTCAGCAAGCCGCAGCGCAAGCTCTATTACAATATGACCATTACCGGGACTTCGGTGGTGGTGGCGCTGTTTATCGGCGGCATGGAGGCGCTGGGTCTGCTGATGGATAAGTTTGCGCTCAGCGGCGGGCCGTGGCGCTGGGTGGCGGCGCTGAACGATAATCTCGGCAACGCCGGCTTCGTAGTCATCGGGCTGTTTGTCGCCTGCTGGGTGCTGTCGGTGATTAACTATCGCTGGCGCGGATACGATAATCTGGCGCAGTAGGTCAGGCCTTTTAATGGTTCGGGGTCCCGGGTCGCGCATTATTCACCAGAGCCGGGAAACGCAGCTATTTAGATGAGCGCAAAGCCCGTAAGTCACCTACTGCAGGTCCGGATTGATCTTTATAACAACCCCGGCCGCCTGAGCCGGGATTTTACCTTAAGGGTCAGTCGCGGCTTCGCTTCAGGCAATCATAGCCGGGCTTCTCCCGCTGGATGACCGGCAGGTCACCGGTATCGTTAAGCGCACCGGGGAACGCGGTAAGTGTCAAGATAGTTGGCACCCCCGGTTAATTTAGGCTGCCTGTTTTCCCCGCTCTGGATTCAGCATTACCTCGCCTATCGGTTGCCAGTTCCGTGTCCTGCCGGACCAACGCTCAGGGCGT